>NZ_JBIROU010000004.1:57153-487026 GCF_044332325.1 Streptomyces sp. NPDC017095 | reverse complement strand
GGTTGATAGGCCAGATATGGAAGCCTGGTAACGGGTGGAGTTGACTGGTACTAATAGGCCGAGGGCTTGTCCATTGATGCTCGCGTTCACTGTGTTGGTTCTGAAACCACGAACAGCTATAGGCTGTTGATTGTTTCATAGTGTTTCGGTGGTCATAGCGTGAGGGAAACGCCCGGTTACATTCCGAACCCGGAAGCTAAGCCTCACAGCGCCGATGGTACTGCAGGGGGGACCCTGTGGGAGAGTAGGACACCGCCGAACAATTCTTGAGGAAACCCCCGCACTCCGGTGCGGGGGTTTTCTGTTTTCCGGCCCGGTATCCGTGGTCTACGGTGACCGCATGACCGCTGTCACCGAAAACGGCTACGCCGTCCGCGCCATACGCCCCGAGGACTGGGAGCGGGTGAAGCAGCTGCGGCTGGACGCGCTGCGGGACCCGATCGCGCACCTGGCCTTCCTGGAGACCTACGAGAACGCCGCGGGCAACCCCGACTCCTTCTGGCAGGACCGGGCCACCGGATCCGGCGAAGGCTCCACCACCGCCCACCAGTTCATCGCCGAGGCACCCGACGGGACCTGGGCCGGCTCCGTCACCGTGCTCCTGGAAGAGGCCGGCACGCGGGACTGGGCCGGGAACGCGGTCGAGCGACGGCAAGGGCACGCGGTCGGCGTCTTCGTACGGCCCGAACACCGGGGCAACGGACTGATCGACGCGCTGTTCGCGGCCGGCGTGGCCTGGGCGTGGGAACAGGACGCCACGTGCGTACGGCTGTTCGTCCACGAGGAGAACACCCGGGCGCAGACCGCGTACCGCAGGCTCGGATTCGCACCGAGCGGGCTCGTCGTCTCGTTCTCGAAGGACGAGACCGCCAACGAGCTGGAGTTCGTCCTGGAACGGCCGGCGTAGGGCCCCCTCGTTCGGATCGTGCCGGGCCTGAACCGAACGGAAGGCTCTAGACCGGCAGTTCCCGGTGCGGCCAGCGGGCGCGGGCCTGTTCCCGGGAACGGAGCAGGGCGAGCGCCGGCAGGCCGCGGTCGCCTCCGGTGGCCAGCAGGTCCGGCAGCTCGGGGAACGGCGCCACGGCCGCGATGTCGTCCAGGACCAGGGTGAGTGGTGGGTCGAGCCGACCGGAGGATGACCGTTCGGCCATGCGCCGGCCGCGCTCGACCACGCTGGAGACGAGGGCCGTCAGGAGCGGCATCGCGCCCGGAGCGCTCCGCGGATCCTCGATGGATTCACCCACCACGTACAGCGTGCCCCCTTCGTGGACGAAGGAATCCAGGGCGAGCGCATCACTTCGGTGGGGCGTGCACGCCTCGCGGACGTGCACCGTGAAGAGCGCCGCGAGGGCCCTGCTGGTCAGTTCCTGGGCGACATCCCGGCGTTCCGGATGCGCGGTGAGGGCCGCCTCCAGTTCGCCGGCCGCGCCCGCAGCGGCCTTGGCATGGGTGCGCAGGGTACGGACGGCGTCCTGGACCTGGGTGCCCTGCGTCCAGCGGTGGACATGCCGGACCGTGCGGTTCTCCAGGGCCGCCGCGTGCAGATAGCTGCGCAGCAGGACGACCGCCGTGTCGGCCACCGCCTGGTCGATCCGGGCGGTGGGGCGCACCGGGGCGAGCAGGGCCGTAGCCCGGTGCAGTGCCGTCCGCCGGTCCTCGCAGCCCGCCGTGGGCGACCAGTGCAGGCGGGCCGGGGAGTCGCAGAGGTGGACCGGGTCGTAGAGGAGGACCGGGCCCAGTTTGGCCCGGACGTCCTTGGTCTCCGCCCACAGGGCCGGGTTGGACGTGACGACGAGGACGGCGCCTTCCGCGTCGCGCACGGCCT
Source organism: Streptomyces sp. NPDC017095 (assembly GCF_044332325.1). NCBI lineage: Bacteria > Bacillati > Actinomycetota > Actinomycetes > Kitasatosporales > Streptomycetaceae > Streptomyces > Streptomyces sp. NPDC017095. The sequence goes on along the minus strand of NZ_JBIROU010000004.1, from coordinate 485,201 downwards.
GCGCGGCGATGGCCAGCCGGCCTTCCCGGGGCGCGAGGAAGACGCTCTCCCGGCCGCTGACACGCCCGTTCACCGGACCGGCCGGCTGCTCGTCCGCCGGACCGCCCACCGGCCCGCCCGGCCCTCCGCCCAGTGGCACCTCGCCCACCGGGTCGCCGTGCGCCGTGAGGCCCGGCGGCGGTGGTGGTGGCTGCGCGGCGGTCTCCCAGGCGGTCTCCTGGGCGGTCGCCGGAATCGGCCGCGCGGGCGCCGGCCGCGGCTCGGCGGGCGGCTCCGTGCGCGGTACGGGCACCTCGTACCGGTGATCCGTTCCTGGGGGCGGTACCGGGTCCTTCGGCTGTGCCGAGCGGCGGGCCTTCGCCGCGCGCCACCGGGCCACCGTGCCCAGCACGAACACGGTGACGACGAAGAGCACCATCAGCTGGCCGAGGAACAGGCCCCAGAACAGCCCCCAGCCGGACAGCCGGCCCGGCGGGGTGTCCGGCCAGGCGCCGGGGAGGTCGTGCGGCCGGCCGATGAGGTGGCGCATGGCCGACGGGGTGCGGGTGAAGGTGACGGCGTCGGGCCAGGCGCCCCGGGAGAACCAGGCCGCGAGGCCCGTGGCCGTCCACACCAGCACGGTCATGCCGAGCAGGAACGCGAGGATGCCGATCAGCAGGCCGTCGGGGACACCGCCCCGGCCGTCCCGGGGGCCGGCACGGTGATCGTCCGGTCGCACGCCGCGCCCCCCTTACGCCACCGTCGACTCGGAGTCGCCCACATGCTGCTCCACGAAGGCCGCGGCCCGCTGCTCGGCCTCCAGCTCGGCCGCGCGCAGCGCGTCGTCGGCCGCCAGGTCGCTGGAGGACTCGGTCATCGCGCGGTCGGTGAAGACCAGGGGGCGTTCCGTCTCCGTGATCAGGTGTTTGACCACCTGGACGTTGCCGTTGACGTCCCAGACCGCGATACCGGGCGTGAGCGTCGGAATGATCTCCACCGCCCAGCGCGGCAGGCCCAGCACCCGGCCGGTGGCACGCGCCTCGTCCGCTTTCTGGGCGTAGATCGTCCTGGTCGAGGCCATCTTCAGGATGGCCGCCGCCTCCTTCGCCGCGGCGCCGTCGACCACGTCGGACAGATGGTGGACGACCGCCACGAAGGACAGGCCGAGCCGGCGGCCGAACTTCAGCAGCCGCTGGAACAGCTGGGCGACGAAGGGACTGTTGATGATGTGCCAGGCTTCCTCGACCAGGAAGATGCGCTTCTTGCGGTCGGGGCGGATCCAGGTGTGCTCCAGCCACACGCCGACGATCGCCATGAGGATCGGCATGGCGATGGAGTTGCGGTCGATGTGGGACAGGTCGAAGACGATCAGGGGCGCGTCCAGGTCGATGCCGACCGTGGTCGGACCGTCGAACATGCCGCGCAGGTCGCCGTCGACGAGCCGGTCGAGCACCAGGGCGACGTCCAGGCCCCAGGCCCGTACGTCGTCTATGGCGACGTTCATCGCCTCCGCCGACTCCGGCTCCGGGTGCCGCAGTTGCTCCACGATGTCGGTCAGGACCGGCTGGCGGTCGAGGATCGTCTCGTTGACGTAGGAGTGCGCGACCTTCAGGGCGAAGCCGGCCCGCTCGTCCAGGCCGTGGCCCATGGCCACCTCGATGATGGTCCGCAGCAGGGCGAGCTGACCGGTGGTGGTGATCGCCGGGTCCAGCGGGTTGAGCCGGATGCCGTGGTTGAGGGCGGCCGTCGGGTCGAGCCGGATGGGCGTTATGCCCAGCTCCTCGGCGATCAGGTTCCATTCGCCCACGCCGTCCTCGCCCTGGGCGTCCAGGACGACGACCTGGCGGTCCTTGAACCGGAGCTGGCGCAGGACGTACGTCTTCTCCAGCGCCGACTTGCCGTTGCCGGACTCGCCGAGGACCAGCCAGTGCGGGGCCGGCAGCTGCTGGCCGTAGAGCTGGAACGGGTCGTAGATGTACCCCTTCCCGGAGTACACCTCGCGGCCGATGATCACGCCGGAGTCGCCGAGGCCGGGCGCGGCCGTGGGCAGGTAGACCGCCTGGGCCTGGCCCGTGGAGGTGCGCACCGGCGGCCGGGTCGTCTCCACCTTCCCGAACAGGAAGGAGGCGAATGCCTCGGTGAGGACGGACAGCGGATCCCGCATCGGAGAATCAGCCCCTACCTTCGGATGCCGGTGGCGAAGGGAAGTGTGTTCACGAAGGCGCGGTGGTGCTCCCGGTCGCACCACTCCAGCTTGAGGTACGACTTGCCGGCGGAGGCCCTTATCGTCCGCTTGTCGCGGGCGAGGGCCTCCGGGGAGCGGGAGGAGACGGTGATGTAGCCGACCAGGTTGACGCCGGCGGCGCCGCTGGCGAGGTCCTCGCCGCGCTGGTCCAGTCGGGTGTGCGCGGCGAGGTCCCGCGGGTCGACGGTCCGGTTCATCTTGGCGGCGCGGGACGCCTCGGCCTCGTCGTTGGTCTTCTCGGTCAGCATGCGCTCGATGGCGACCTCGGTGGGTTCGAGGTCCATGGTGACGGCGACCGTGCGGATGACGTCCGGGGTGTGGACGAGGAGCGGGGCGAGGAAGTTGACGCCCACGGGGGTCATCGGCCACTCCTTCACCCAGGCGGTGGCGTGGCACCAGGGCGCGCGGGTGGCGGACTCCCGGGTCTTGGCCTGGAGGTAGGTGGGCTCCATGGCGTCCAGCTCGGCCGGCCAGGCGTTGCGCTGGGTCATCGCCTGGATGTGGTCGATGGGGTGGTCCGGGTCGTACATGGAGTGGATCAGGGAGGCGAGCCGGCCCTGGCCGAGCGGCTGCCGTACCCGGATGTCGGCCTCCTGGAGCCGGGAGCAGATGTCGGTCAGCTCGCGGGCCATGACGACGGCGAGCCCGGCGTCCCGGTCGGCCTTGGCGCCGTGGGCGCGGGCGGCCCGCGCCATGGCGTGCGCCTCGGAGGCCAGTTCGCGGTTGTAGTGCATGCAGGCGACGAGGTACGCGCGGTGCTGCTCGCTGCTGGTGGAGACCATGGACTGCAACTGGTCGTAGGACCGCTGCAGCCAGTCCGGGGAGCGCCGGTCGCCGCGCTGGGCGACGTCCTTGGCGTGCGCGTCCGGGTCGGCGGGCAGGGTGCGGGCGAGCATCTGGATCCGGGTCACGAAGCCGTCGCCGTTGGCGACGTGCTTGAGCAGCGTGCCGAAGCGGTCGACCAGGGCCTCCTGGTCCTCGGAGTCGCGCAGGCCGACGCCGGGGCCCTCGATCTCGATGGCGGCGGTGACCGTCTTGCGGTCCGCGTGCAGCAGTACGGCGATCTCGTCCGGCCCGAAGGGCGCGGCGAGCCAGACGATGCGGCCGATGCCGGGCGGCGGGCCGACCTCGATCTCCCGGCCGTCGATCCGGGTGCCCGCCTCCATGGCGGAGGACCGGTAGGCGGCGCCCCGCTTGACGGTCCGCTTGTACGAGCGGTTGATCTCGAACCACTTGTAGAAGGTGCGGCGCTTGTACGGCACGTAGACCGCGGCGAGCGCGAGCAGCGGGAAGCCCATCAGCAGGACGATCCGCAGAGAGAGGACCGGGACGAGGAGGCCGCACATCATGCCGAGGAACGCGCCGGCGATGATCAGCGCGATCTCGCCGGACTCGCGGTTCCGGCCGATGATCGCGTTCGGCCGGGCGCGGCCGATGAGATACGTACGGCGGGGCGTGACCGGATGGGACAGGTGGGACTCGGTCGTCAACGCCCTTCACCTCCCGAGCGGTTGTTGCGGGTGTTGCTTGCGTGCGGGGTGTTGACCGGGCTGGACGCGCGGGGCGCGGGCGTGGCGGAGGGGACGGCTCCGCCGGTGCCGCCGGACGGGGTGCGGGAGCTGTGCGCGGCGACGCCGCCGGAAGCGGGGTTGGCCTGGCGGGGGGCGCTCGCGCCGCCCTGGCCGGCGGCGTTGCTGTCGGCGCGGGTGCTGTGGGTCTTGATGCCCTGGGCGACGAGGGTGGCGGGCGAGCTGATGACGGCGGCGGCCTTGCCCTCGGCGCCCTGCATGATGCGGTTGTTGCGGCCGCCCGCGATCTCGTCGCCGAAGCCGGGGACGAAGCGGTAGATCATCGCGCTGGCGAAGATGGCGAGCAGGATGATGGCGAGGCCGGAGACGACGGCGGAGAAGGCGTCGGGGCCGTTGTCTCCCGACAGGGCGCCGGCCAGTCCGAGCACGATGACGATGACCGGTTTGACCAGGATGACCGCGATCATGATGCCGGCCCAGCGGCGCACGTGGCCCCAGAGGTTCTTGTCGACCAGTCCGGCGTAGACGACGGTGCCGAGGAGGGCGCCGACGTAGAGCAGGGCGGCGCGGATGACCAGCTCCAGCCAGAGGACGCCGGCGGCGAGGATGCTGACCAGGGAGACGACGATCAGCATGATCGGGCCGCCGCCGATGTCCGTGCCCTTGTCCAGGGCGCCGGAGAAGGTGCCGAAGAAGGTGTCGGTCTGGTCGCCGGTGGCTTTCGCGAGGACGTCCGTGACGCTGTCCGTGGCGGAGACGACCGTGTAGAGGATCAGCGGGGTGAAGGCGGAGGCCAGCACGGTGAGCCAGAGGAAGCCGACGGCTTCGGAGACGGCGGTGGTGAGCGGTACGCCGCGTACGGCTCGCTTGGCCACGGCCAGCAGCCACAGCAGCAGCGTCAGGATCGTGGAGGCGGCGAAGACGACGGCGTACTGCTTCAGGAACGCCTGATTGGTGAAGTCGACGGAAGCGGTCCCTTTAACGGCATCACTGAGCTTCCCGATGGTCCAGGAGGCAGCCTCCGCGCAGCCCTTGGCCAACGACGACAACGGGTCGAGAGAGGAGGCGTCGGGTGTCGTGGCCCCGCCGGTCTTGCTCGACGTGTTGCCGCGTTCGCAGTACTTCTTGGCCTCGCCCGGGATCGCGCCGCAGTCCAGCGTGCCCGAGGGCGAGGGGGACGGGCTGCCGGAGGGAGTGGGCGAGGGCTCGGCGAAGGCGCGTGCGGACAGCAGGACGACCGTGGTCTGTACGGCTGCCACGACTCCGGCCAGCTTGAGCGCACGCTGCGGGCTACCGGGCATACGTGAACCCTCCGTACTCTTGGATGGCCTTGCTGATCTCGTCGGAAGTGGCGGCCCTGTCGTCGCCGGGCACCGGGGCGGGGCCGTCCTGCTGCGTCTGGGAGTCGACCTTCCAGTCGCCACCGGACCACCGCAGGCTGAAGGTCCACGTCTTCCACGACGAGGTGACAGGGTCGGTCGAGGCGCTGCCGGCCATGCCGATGAGTCCCACGTACCAGACGGAGACCTTGGCGGTGTCGGCCGTGTACTGCTGCACGGTCGTACCGATCGGGATCACTCGGGAGACGAACGTATTGCCTTTCGGCGGGTTGCCGTCCGCGTCAAGGCCCATCTTGGCGAGGAACTCGGCCGAGTAGGCCCGGTCCATGGGGTCTTGCAACCGGGCCGCAGCCTCGGCCGTGTAGAGCAGGTGCAGGAGCGTGCGGCGGCTGTCCTTGTTGAACATGCCTGTCGACCCCAGGGCCACGGCGTAGTTCGAGGCCGCCGACTGGGCTCCCTGCTCGGTGTGGGCGTATCCCGTCGGCACACCGGCGGACTTGGCCTCCACCGGCCGGGTGCCGCTCGCCGAGGTCGCGGAGGTCACCGGCTTGTCCGTCTTTCCCACCGCCTCCTCCTTCGCCCCCCCGTCCCCCCGGTTGGCGAATGCGATGGCGGCGATGAGGAGGATCACCACGCCGACCACCGTGATCAGGCTTCTGGAGGAGGAGCGGTGGGGGCGGCGGGGGGCGCCGCCGTAGGGGTCGGTGTCCGGGAGGCGGGTCCGGGTCTGGCCCGTCTCCGCGTAGTCGTAACCCTGTTCGTCGCCGGGACTCATGCCGCGTACGCCCCCTCCACCTCGTAGACATACGACGGTAGCCGTGCTGGTTCCCGCGCGGGCGCGGTGTGGTGACTCGACATCAGGGAGACGCAACCTCAGCCGGTGGGCACGACGGATGGGTGGGGTGGAGGGGACAGCCGTGGCCGGGCGTGCCCGGGAGGGGCGGGGCTACACCGCCATGCCGTACACGATGGTGAACAGGGTGCCGAGGGAGCCGATGATGAAGACCCCGGTGAGGCCGGCGATGATCAGGCCCTTGCCCTGCTCCGCGCTGAACGTGTCCCGCAGGGCGGTGGCACCGATGCGCTGCTTGGCCGCGCCCCACACCGCGAGTCCGAGGCAGAGCAGGATGGCCACGGCCATGACCACCTCGATCATCACCTTGGCTTCGTTGCCCAGGCTGCCGAAGGGGCCCCAGTCCGGAGCGATCCCGCCGATGATGGTGTTGATGTCTCCCTTGTCGGCCGCAAAGAGCATGTAAGTCACCGCCCCTGGTGGGTAGTTCCGCGAGTCCCCTGCGGTGTGCAGAGGTCAGGCCTCATTGTCGCCGACAACGCCGCCAACGTATGTCGACTTGACGTCATTGACTGGCGGGTTTCCTCCGCATGGCACCTATGGTCACTCTGTGTATCACGGCAGGTCACGCCGGGCAATGAGGTCAGACCGGAACCTGTGGTGTGGTCCGGTCGTTGACCCCCTTTACGGCCCGCGCACTGTGTGACGGCCGGTCGGGTGAGGCCCCGGTCCGATGTTCTCACGGGTGGTCAGGCGGGGGGAACGGGCCGCGGGGACGGACCGCTCCGGCGCGGTCGCACGGATTCACAGGAAAAATTCAGGGGAGTCCCGAGCGGGTTCCGCGGCTTCGCGGGCATGAGTGGGAGCCATGAAGCGCCTCTCACGCCTCTCGCCCACCTCGCGGCCCGCCCTGCTCGGTGCCGTGGTGCTGCTCGCGCTCACCTCGTCCTCCGTGGCCGCCGCCGACGGCGGGACGGGACCGCTCGGGGCCACCGCCGACGCCGCCGCGGACCGGCCGGCCGCCCGGGTGGGCGCGCTGTTCGCCGCCGACCGGGCGGGCCGGCCGGACGGCGGGCACTTCTGCACCGCGTCGGTGGTGCACAGCCCGCGCGGCGACCTGATCGTCACCGCCGCGCACTGCGTGGACGACGGCGGCGCCGGCCTGGTCTTCGTGCCGGGATACCGGGACGGGCGGGCGCCGTACGGGCTCTGGCGGGTGACGCGGCGGTTCCTGCCCGCCGGGTGGACCCGGGAGCAGGACGAGGACAGCGATGTCGCCTTCGCCGCCGTCGCCGGGCGGGACGGCAGGCGGCTGGAGGACGTGGTCGGGGCCGGCCGGTTCACGCCCGGCGTGGCCACCGGGGCCACGGCGGTGACCGTCACCGGCTATCCGCGCGTCCGCGAGACGCCCGTCACCTGCACCGACAAGCCGTCGCCGTACAGCCGTACGCAGCAGCGCGTCGACTGTCCCGGCTTCACCGGCGGTACCAGCGGCAGCCCCTGGGTGAACGGCGACGGCCAGGTCGTCGGCGTGCTCGGCGGCCACGAGCGGGGCGGCGCCACCGCCGACGTCTCCTACAGCGTGGTGCTGGGCGGGGAGGCGGCGCGGCTGTACCAGGAGGCGGTGGCCGGGAACGGTTCTTGACGGACCGTCGCCTGCGGTCTCCTCCGGCGATGTCCTCGTGCCGCGGGCCGTCCGCTTCTACACTGCTGCGGACGGACGGACGGACGGACGGACGGACGGGCCGGTGGCGAGGGGCGGTTGACGGTGCGGAAGACGTGGGTGGTCGGCGGTGCCGTGGCGGGCGCCGGGCTGAGCTTCGTCATGCTGCTCGTCGTCGGGGTGTACGTCGTGGCCGGGAACCTGGTCAACGGGGTGACCTCGGGAGGCCGGGGGCTGGCGAAGGGCGCCGTGCCGGCCGCCTACAAGTCGCTGGTGCAGCAGTGGGGCAACCTGTGCCCGGCGCTCAGCCCCGCGCTGCTCGCCGCCCAGCTCTACCAGGAGAGCGGGTGGAACCCGACCGTCGTCAGCCCGGCCGACGCCCGCGGGATCGCCCAGTTCATCCCGAGCACCTGGGCGACGCACGGCATCGACGGCAACGGGGACGGCAAGCGGGACATCTGGGACCCCGGCGACGCCATCCCGTCGGCGGCCTCCTACGACTGCGAACTGGCCAAGTACGTGAAGGACGTGCCGGGGGACGTCTCCGACAACATGCTCGCCGCCTACAACGCGGGCGCCTACCGCGTCATCCGGTCGGGCGGGGTGCCGGCCATCAGCGAGACGCGCAACTACGTCAAGCGCATCCGCAGCCTGGAGGAGAGCTTCGCCGCGCCGGTCAGCCGGCTCGACCCCAGCCGGCAGGCCGCCGGCGCCATCGCCTTCGCGCAGAGCCGGCTCGGCACGCCGTACCTGTGGGGCGGCGAGGGCACCGCGGCCCAGGGCGGACGGTTCGACTGCTCGGGCCTGACCAAGGCGTCGTACCAGAAGGTCGGCATCACCCTGCCGCGCGTGGCCAACGACCAGTACAACGCCGGACCGCACCCGTCGCGGGACCAACTGCTCCCCGGTGACCTGGTCTTCTTCTCCGACGACCTCACCGACTCGCGGGCCATCCGGCACGTGGGGATCTACGTCGGCGGCGGATACATGATCGACGCCCCGCGCACCGGCGCCGTGATCCGCTTCGACCCGATCGACACCCCCGACTACTTCGGCGCCACGCGGGTAACAGAGGACGGGGCGAACGCGCTCCCCACGACGGTGTGAACCGAACGTGAAGCCGCCCCCTGAGCTGCGAGGACGAGTCTCTCTTCGATAACGTCTGCGTGATCATTCAGTGGAGAGTGGAACGTATTCGCGGGGGCTGTGCGTTCCTGTTGACGTAGCCGAGCGGACGTCAGTGCGGCAGTGCAGCGGAAGCGGATCTACGAACCACGGGGAGCTGGAGCGACGCACACCCGGTGCGTCCGGACGAACGACGAAGGGGCCGCAGCACCATGGCTGTACTCGCCGAATCCGGATCCAACCCCGACGTCGACCTGCTCTACGACATCAACGGCCTGGCCAAGGACGCCCCGCACGGGTTCGACCGGGTCATGGAGTTCGTCGGCGAGTACGGACTGCTGCTCGCCCTGGTGCTGCTGATCCTGTGGTGCTGGTGGACCGTGCGGCGCCGGGGCGGCGAGGACGCGGTGTCCTCGGTGGCCGCGCTGGTGTGGGCGCCGCTCGCGGCCGGTCTCGCCGTCCTCGTGAACGTCCCGATACGCGGTTTCGTGGAGCGTCCCCGCCCGTTCGTGGACCACGAGGGCCTGGACGTCCTGGTCTCCGGGAAGAACGACTTCTCCTTCGTCAGCGACCACGCGACGCTCACCATGGCGCTCGGCGTGGGCCTCTTCGTCGCCCACCGCCGCTTCGGCCTCGCCGGCATCGGCCTGGCCCTGCTGGAGGGGTTCTGCCGGGTCTACATGGGCGTGCACTATCCGACGGACGTCGTCGGCGGTTTCGCGCTGGGCACGGCGGTCGTGCTGCTGCTGTCCCCGCCGGCCATGGCCCTGCTCACCCCGCTGGTGCGGGCCGTGGAGCGCTCCCCGCGCCTCGGCCGGCTGGTGCGGCGCCGGCCGGCGGCCGGCACCGGCCCGGACGCCCTGCTGCCCGGCACCCGCACGCCCGTGGAGAACGAGGAGCGGGACCTGGCCGCGTGACGGCCTGACACCGGCCGGGGCGCACGCCGCCCCGGCCGGTTTTCCGTGCGCCGCGGGCTACAGGCCCTGCGCGTAGGAGAAGAAGCGCTGCGGGTCGTACGTCTGCTTCACCTTGGCCAGCCGGGCCGCCGCGTCCCCGTAGTACGCCTTCTTCCAGTCCTTCAGGGACGGGTCGGTGTAGTTCTGGTAGGCGGCGCCCGAGGCGTGGGGCCGCATCGCGGTGTGGGCCGAGTCCAGCCAGGTCCGGGCGGTGGAGCCGGAGGCGCCGGCGCCCCAGGAGACGAGGTACTGGGCCAGCATCCGGGACCGGCGGTGGACGAACGCCGTGGCGGTCGGCGCGACCCGGTTGACCGCGCCGCCGAGGGCCGTGAACGCGACGCTGCCGGCGCCGCCGCGCACCGCGGCGACCTGCCGCAGCACGGTCTGGATGCCGGCCGCGGACAGCGAGCGGTCGAAGAAGTCGGAGCGGGCCGCGTACGTCTCGCGGCCGAGCCTGCCCTGCGGGGAGCGGCCCGGGGTGGAGCCGGGCAGATGGCACTGGGCGTCGGTGGCGAGGGAGGAGCAGCCGGCGTAGACCTCCATGGCCTCCTCGTAGCCGCGGCGGCGCAGCGAGACCGAGGCGGCGTCGGCGCCGGCCAGGTGGGCGAGGCGGTCCACGGCGTTCTGGAGTTCGCGGTAGGTGCCGAGCGAGAAGCAGGAGACGGAGACGGCCGGGGTGCGGCCGGGCGAGCAGGACAGGTGCAGGGAGGACCAGATCTCGTCGGGCTGGGACGGGCCCCACTCCTGCCACGCCTTGAGCACCTTGGCGGCCTTGGACCAGGGCCAGGTGAGATAGGCGGTGACGGCCTGCGGCGCGGCATGGGTGGCGAAGTGCAGCTCGGTGACGACGCCGAAGTTGCCGTTGCCGGCGCCGCGCAGCGCCCAGAACAGGTCGGCGTGGTGGGTGGCGTCGGCGGTGACCTGGGTGCCGTCGGCGGTGATCAGGGTGGCCTGGGTGAGGCTGTCGCAGGTCAGACCGTAGGCGCGGGAGGCGACGCCGTGGCCGCCGCCGAGGACCAGGCCGGAGATGCCGACGGTGGGGCAGGAGCCCGCGGGTATGGTCACGCCCTTCGCGGCGAGCGCGCGGTAGACGTCGATCAGCTTGGCGCCGGCGCCGACGACGGCCTGCCCGCCGCCGGCCCGTATCCGGTTCAGCCGGGACACGTCCAGGACCAGCCGGTCGTTCCCGGAGGAGTAGCCCGCGTAGGAGTGGCCGCCGTTGCGGATGGCGACCTTGACGCGGTGCGCGCGGGCGTACGCCAGGGTGGTGCGGATGTCGGCGGCGTGCGCGACATAGGCGACCGCGGCCGGCTTCAGGCCGTCGAAGCGGGTGTTGTAGAGCTGGTGGGCGGTCTTCCAGGAGGCGTCGCCGGGCCGCAGCAGGGAGCCGTCGAGGTCGCGGGCGAGGGCCGCCCAGTTGGCGGCGGCGACCGCGCTCGTGGTCGTCAGGGACGTCCCGGTGCTGCTCAGGGACGTGAGGGAGGAGCGCGACGGGGTGCCGGGGCGTGCCGCCGGGGCCGCGGGGTCCGGGCCCGCGCCGCACGCGGTCAGTGCGGTCGTCGCCAGGGCGGCCGCGCCGCCCGAGATGAACGTACGCCGTTGCATGTCCGTCGCCTTTCCTCGGCTCTCCTGGGACGAGACGACACCGCGCGCCGTGGGGTTCCCCCGGGCGGGTGAAGAACGGCGCACAGGTGTTCGTGACACGCCGGGCACCGGTATCTCCGTGTGCCCTCCCCGTGAGCATTCCGTGACCTCACCGGGCCGATGGCAGGGGTTCACTCTGCGTTCATTTCTGGCCATCGGCGGCTTCACCTGTTCTGCCTAATTTCGGCCGTACCCGGTGCGGAGTGCGGAGTTGGACGCGCTCGCGCACTTCCGCCCTCACTTCACCTCTGCGCGCCGCCGACAGCGGCGGCTTCTGGAAGGAACTCCCGAACGTGATGCTTCAGCGCAAGAACCGGCTGCGTGCCCTCTCTCTCGGTGCTGTCGCCGTCACCGGGGCCCTGGCCCTGACGGCGTGCGGGTCCGACGACAACGGAGACGGCGGCAAGCCCTCGGGCGGCTCGTCCGCGGCGGCCGGCGCCTCGATCAAGTGCGACGACGCCAAGGGCCAGCTGCTCGCGGACGGCTCCTCCGCGCAGAAGAACGCGATCGACGCCTGGGTCAAGTCGTTCTCCCCGGCCTGCAAGGTGGAGATCAACTACAAGGGCTCCGGGTCCGGCGCCGGCGTCACCTCCTTCACGCAGGGCCAGATCGCGTTCGCCGGCTCCGACTCCGCGCTGAAGCCCGAGGAGGTCGCCGCCTCCAAGAAGATCTGCTCCGGCGGCCAGGGCATCGACCTGCCGATGGTCGGCGGCCCGATCGCCCTCGGCTACAACGTCCCGGGCGTGGACGACCTGGTCCTGGACGCCCCGACGATCGCCCAGATCTTCGACAGCAAGATCAAGAACTGGAACGACCCGGCGATCAAGAAGCTGAACCCCGGCGCGAAGCTGCCCGACCTGAAGATCCAGGCGTTCCACCGCTCCGAGGACTCCGGCACGACGGACAACTTCACCAAGTACCTGCTGGCCACCACCCCGGACAACTGGAAGTACTCCGGCGGCAAGGCCTGGCAGGCCAAGGGCGGCCAGGCGGCCTCCGGCTCCGCCGGCGTGGCCCAGGGCGTCAAGCAGAACTCCGGCGCGATCGGCTACTTCGAGCTGTCCTACGCCAAGGACATCGACACGGTCGCCATCGACACCGGCGCCAAGGCCCCGGTGAAGCCGACCACCGACAGCGCCACCGCGGACATCGCCGCGGCCAAGGTCATCGGCACCGGCAAGGACCTGGCGCTCCAGCTCGACTACAAGACCAAGGCCGAGGGCGCCTACCCGATCACCCTGGTCACCTACGAGATCGTCTGCGACAAGGGCAACAAGTCCGACACCCTGCCCGCCACCAAGGCGTTCCTGCGCTACATCGCCAGCGAGGACGGCCAGAAGGTGCTGGCGCAGAACGACTACGCCCCGATCCCCGCCGAGATCATCGCCAAGGTCCGCACCACCGTCGAGGGCCTGAGCTGACCTGATCCGTGAGTGCGGCCCGGCACCGGCCGGGCCGCACCGTCCGGTGCACCGCCGCCACGAGCCGCCGCCCCAGCGGGCCGGTGGCTCCGCAGACCGGAGAACCCGATGGACATATCGACGACAACCGACGTTCCGCCACCCGCGACCGCCGAGCGCAAGCGCGCCGCCCGCGGTGCCACCCGCCCCGGTGACCGCGTCTTCCTGGGCCTGACCCGCGGTTCCGGCATCCTGCTGCTGGTGATCATGGCCGCGATCGCGGTCTTCCTCACCTACCGCGCCTGCCTCGCCATCAGCAAGGACGACGGCAACTTCCTGACCACCTTCGAGTGGAACCCCAACCTCATACCGCCCCACTTCGGCATCGCGGTCCTGGTCTTCGGCACGATCGTCTCCTCGGTCGTCGCCATGGTCATCGCGGTCCCGGTCGCCGTCGCGATCGCGCTGTTCCTCACCCACTACGCCCCGCGCCGGCTGAGCGGCCCGGTCGCCTACGTGATCGACCTGCTCGCCGCCGTACCGTCCATCGTCTACGGCCTGTGGGGCGCCCTCATCCTCGTCCCGCACCTCCAGGGCCTGTACGGCTGGCTGAACGACTACCTCGGCTGGACCGGGATCTTCAGCTGGGAGGGCGGCGCGCCCCGCGCCATGCTCACCGTCGGCATCCTGCTGGCCATCATGATCCTGCCGGTCATCACCAACGTCAGCCGCGAGGTGTTCCGGCAGGTTCCGCGGATGCACGAGGAGGCCGCCCTGGCCCTCGGCGCCACCCGCTGGGAGGTCGTCCGCATGGCCGTCCTGCCCTTCGGCCGCTCCGGTGTGATCTCCGCCTCCATGCTCGGTCTCGGCCGCGCGCTCGGCGAGACGATGGCCGTGGCCACCGTGCTCTCCCCGGACTACGACATCCACGCCAGCCTGCTCGACCCGGGCGGCGGCACCTTCGCCCAGAACATCGCCAGCAAGTTCGGCGAGGCCAGCGAGCAGGGCCGGGACGCGCTGATCGCCTCCGGCCTGGTCCTCTTCGTCATCACCCTGCTGGTCAACGGCGCGGCCCGCATGATCATCGCGCGCCGCAAGGAGTACTCGGGGGCCAACGCATGAGCACCGCAGCCGTCAACGGCAAGCGCTCCGGATCGCTGCGCGGCGCGTCCCTCGCCAAGTGGTTCCCGTGGGCGGTCGCCGCCGGGTCCGTCGTCGTGGCGGTGGGCGTCGGCCTCGCCGCCGGCCTGCACAGCAGGATCCAGTGGGGCCTGATCGCCGCGCTCCTGTTCATCCTCGGCACCTACGGCATCGCCGCCCGGGTGGAGGGCCGCCGGCAGGCCAAGGACCGGGTCGCCACCTCGCTCGTCTGGGTCGCCTTCCTGCTCGCCGTCGTCCCGCTGGTCTCCCTGGTCTGGACGACCGTCTCGCGCGGCGTGAAGGTGCTGGACGTCTACTTCCTCACCCACTCCATGGGCGTCGTCGCCGACTCCGAGCCCGGCGGCGGCATCTACCACGCCATCATCGGCAGCCTGGAGCAGGTCGGCCTCGCCACCCTCATCGGCGCCCCGATCGGCGTGCTCACCGCGATCTACCTGGTGGAGTACGGCCGCGGCCGGCTCGCCCAGGCGGTGACCTTCTTCGTCGACGTCATGACGGGCATCCCGTCGATCGTCGCCGGTCTGTTCATCCTCAGCCTGATGCTCATGCTCGAACTGGAGCCGTTCGGCTTCGCCGGTTCGCTGGCCCTGGCCATCCTCATGATGCCGGTCGTGGTCCGCTCCACCGAGGAGATGCTCAAGCTGGTCCCGAACGAGCTGCGCGAGGCCGCGCTGGCGCTGGGCGTGCCGAAGTGGCGGACCATCCTGAAGGTGGTCCTGCCGACCTCCCTCGGCGGCATCACCACCGGCGTCATGCTGGCCATCGCCCGGATCGCGGGCGAGACCGCGCCGGTGCTGCTGCTGGTGTTCGGCAGCCGGTTCATCAACAACAACCCGTTCGAGGGCGCGCAGGCGTCGCTGCCGCTGTACATCTACCAGCAGTTCACGCAGAGCGCGGGCGAGAACGCGGCGTTCGACCGCGCCTGGGCCGCGTCCCTCACCCTCATCGCCTTCGTGATGATCCTCAACCTGGTGGCCCGCGGGATCGCCCGCTGGAAGGCCCCGCGTTGACCCGGTGCGGCTCCCGCCGCACGGCCGGTCGTGAAGACCCACCGGACTTTTGGAAGTGAAACAGACATGGCCAAGCGAATCGACGTGAGCGGCCTGACCGCCTACTACGGCTCCCACCGGGCGATCGAGGACATATCGATGACGGTCGAGCCGCGCTCGGTGACGGCGTTCATCGGCCCCTCCGGCTGCGGCAAGTCGACGTTCCTGCGCACCCTGAACCGCATGCACGAGGTCACCCCCGGCGGGCGCGTCGAGGGCAAGGTGATGCTCGACAGCGACGACCTGTACGGCGCCGGGGTCGACCCGGTGTCCGTCCGCCGCGAGGTGGGCATGGTCTTCCAGCGGCCGAACCCGTTCCCGACGATGTCGATCTTCGACAACGTGGCGGCGGGGCTGCGGCTGAACGGCAGCCACAAGAAGAGCGAGCTGAACGACATCGTCGAGAAGTCGCTCAAGGGCGCGAACCTCTGGAACGAGGTCAAGGACCGCCTGAACAAGCCGGGCTCCGGGCTCTCCGGCGGCCAGCAGCAGCGCCTGTGCATCGCCCGCGCCATCGCGGTCGAGCCGAAGGTCCTGCTCATGGACGAGCCCTGCTCGGCCCTGGACCCGATCTCCACGCTCGCCATCGAGGACCTGATCGGCGAGCTGAAGGAGCGGTTCACGATCGTGATCGTCACGCACAACATGCAGCAGGCGGCGCGGGTCTCGGACCGTACGGCGTTCTTCAACCTGGCCGCGGTGGGACAGCCGGGCCGGCTCGTCGAGATCGACGACACCGAGCGGATCTTCTCCAACCCGTCGGTCCAGGCCACGGAGGACTACATCTCCGGCCGCTTCGGCTGACCGACGCCGCCGCCCCGCTGTGCCGGGGCGGTGCCGGACCCCTCGCGGTGCTGCATGGCGGTGCCACCGCGAGGACGCAGAAGGGCCCGCCCCCGGCTCCCGGGGGCGGGCCCGTCGCATGCGCCAGGCGGGGCGCCGGTGCTACAGCGCCACCAGCTTGACCAGGCCGAAGGCCAGCGCGGCGACCAGACCCGCGGCCGGCATGGTGATGAACCAGCCCAGGACGATGTTCTTGGCCACGCCCCAGCGGACGGCGTTGACCCGCTTCGTCGCGCCCACACCCATGATCGCCGAGGTGATGACATGGGTCGTGGAGATCGGCGCCTTGAAGATGAACGCGGTCGTGAACATGATCGACGCGCCCGTGGCCTCCGCCGCGAAGCCCTGCGGCGGGTCCAGCTCGATGATCTTGCGGCCGAGCGTGCGCATGATCCGCCACCCGCCGGCGTACGTGCCCAGGGACAGCATGATGGCGCAGACGATCTTCACCCAGACCGGGATCGGGTCGCCGAACGTCTCGTGGCCGGAGATGACCAGGGCCAGCACGACGACACCCATCGTCTTCTGGGCGTCCTGGAGGCCGTGGCCCAGGGCCATGCCGGCGGCCGAGACGGTCTGGGCTATGCGGAAGCCGCGCTTGGCCTTGTGCGGGTTGGACCGCCGGAACAGCCACATGATCGCCGTCATGACCAGATAGCCGACGACCAGGCCGACGACCGGGGAGAGGAACATCGGGATGACGACCTTCTCCAGGACACCGCCCCAGAGCACGTCCGTGCCGCCCGCCAGCGCCGCTCCCACCATGCCGCCGAACAGGGCGTGCGAGGAGGAGGACGGCAGGCCGAAGTACCAGGTGACGAGGTTCCAGACGATCGCGCCGACCAGGGCCGCGAAGAGGATGCCCATCCCCGTCGAGCCGTGTGGCGTCTCGATCAGCCCCTCGCTGACCGTCTTGGCGACACCGGAGCCCAGGAAGGCGCCGGCCAGGTTCATCACGGCCGCCATGGCGAGCGCCGCGCGCGGGGTGAGGGCGCGGGTCGACACCGACGTCGCGATGGCGTTCGCGGAGTCGTGGAAGCCGTTCGTGTACGTGAAGAAGAGCGCGACCGCGACGGTCACGATCAGGGCGAAGGTGTCCATCGACGCCTCAGGACTCCTTGACGGCGATGGTCTCCACCGTGTTCGCCACGTGCTCGAACGCGTCCGCCGCCTCTTCCAGGACGTCCACGATCTGCTTCAGCTTCAGCACCTCGATCGCGTCGTACTTGCCGTTGAAGAGGTGGGCGAGCAGCTTGCGGTGGATCTGGTCGGCCTGGTTCTCCAGCCGGTTGACCTCGATCCAGTACTCGGTGAGGTTGGCCATGGTGCGCAGGTTCGGCATGGCCTCCGCGGTCAGCTCGGCCGCCCGCGCCAGGACCTCGATCTGCTGCTCGACGCCCTTGGGCAGTTCCTCGACGTTGTAGAGGACGACCAGGTCGACGGCCTCCTCCATGAAGTCCATGATGTCGTCCAGGGAGCCGGCGAGGGTGTAGATGTCCTCCCGGTCGAACGGCGTGATGAACGAGGAGTTCAACTGGTGGAAGATCGCGTGCGTGGCGTCGTCACCTGCGTGTTCCGCTGCCCGCATACGCTCTGCGATCTCGGCCCGGGCGGAGGAGTCCGCCCCGAGCAGTTCCATCAGGAGTTTCGAGCCGGTGACGATGTTGTCCGCGGACGCGGCGAACATGTCGTAGAAGCTCGTCTCCCTGGGGGTCAGACGAAAGCGCACGTGGGGTCCTCGGGGTGCTTCGGTTTCGGTCAGGCTGATGCTAGGCGCATCATCCGGCCACGGCTATCGGGCCGCATCCCAGTGTCGCCCATCGGGCGCGGTGATGAGTACGGGGGCGTCCGAAGGGCCCTGTACCCCGCAAAGTTCGTTACCATATACCCAGTAGGGGTATGTGTCCCTTTTGTCCATAGTGTGACCGTAGTTTGTCCGTAGTTCGTCCCGAGTCGGAGGCCAGCCATGACGACGACGACCGAGGCCGGCGCCACGCACGGCTACCACCACCAGAAGGACGAGCACCTCAAGCGGCTGCGCCGGATCGAGGGGCAGATCCGCGGACTCCAGCGGATGGTGGACGAGGACACCTACTGCATCGACATACTCACGCAGGTCTCCGCCTCCACCAAGGCCCTGCAGTCCTTCGCGCTCCAGCTGCTGGAGGAGCACCTGCGGCACTGTGTCGCGGACGCGGCCCTCAAGGGCGGCGACGAGATCGACGCGAAGGTGGACGAGGCCACGAAGGCGATCGGCCGGCTGCTGCGCACCTGAGCCGCCGGACGGGCCGGAAGGGGGCCGGGCGGGCCCGGTCCTCAGGCCGGATCCTGCTCCTCGGCGACCCGGAGCACCTCGTCGATGCTCTCCAGGCTCAGCCGGTCCTCCGCGGCCGACGCCGCGATGATCAGCTCCCCGCACAGCTCGATCTCGGCGAGAGCCACGTGGTCCTGAACCGTCGTGCCGCCGATCCGGGCCACCCGCCTCACCTCTTCTCCGCCGTCACCGCTCCCTAGGGTAGGCAGCGGTCCACGCACCGCGCATGGCACGGACGGGCTACTTACGGGAGGGCGTCCCGGACTAGTGCACTGGCCGGATTCAGCCGTCCGAGCCGGGCTCGTCCCCGGCGATCCGGCCCGCGTAGATGTCCGCCGGGGCCGGCAGCCGGATGTCGGCCGGGGCCCCGAAGTCGTACAGCAGCAGGGTGGAGGCGACCCCCACGGTGGCCTGCGCGTGGCCGTTGACGAAGCTGAAGCGCTGCCGCAGCTTGCGGATGCGGCCCGCGTCGTCCAGATAGACGTCGAACGGCACCTCGGCGGCGGCGAACCCTTTCGCCGCCGCGGCCAGCGCCGCCCTGTTCCCGGCCGAGGCGGACCGCGCCGCACGGCTCAGGTCGGCGGTGCCCCGGTAGTGCCGCACCGCCGTCCCGGCCACCTCGGTGCGGCCGACGAAGGACGCCTCGCGGGTCCCGCGCAGCACCTCGGCCGCCGCGTACGGATCGGTCGCGCCGCCGGTGACCAGATTGCCGTCGGACAGCGTGGCGGTGTCCACCCGCACCCACTTGTCGGCGGGCACGCCCGCGCCCCGGTTCTTCATGAACAGGGCGCCCGAGGCGAGGAGTTCGGTGATGGGCCGGTGTTCCGAGGCGCCCGTGGGGTCCTCGGGCAGCAGCACGGTGAGCCGGCCGAGGCGGCGCCGGTAGTCGTAGACGCCCCGGCCGCGGATGGTGACGCGGGTACCGCCGGTGGCCATCTCCATGGAGGTGGTGGCCTTGGAACTGCCCGCGCTGCGCAGCGCGTCGGCGGCCCGGTGCAGCACGGCGACGGGATCGCCCGCGCCCGGGACGCCCTCGGCGGCGGCCCCGCTGCCGGAACAGCCCGTGGCGCCCGCCCCGAGGCCGAGCAGGATGCCCACCGCGGCGGCCGTCCCGCCCGCGCGTCTGTGCTGCCGCCGATCCATCGCCTGCCTACCCCCAGCCGGTGTGTCCGTCACGGGCCCCCTGTCTGTCCGGATAACGACGGGTGGAGGGCGCCGTCACGCGCCGCCGGAAGCGCGTCGAAGACCGTGCGCACACCCGCCGCGCGGGCTGGGTACCGTTCCCGGTGTGGCAGTCACCTCGGCGCAGCAGGACGGGCCGGAACACGCCCGGTCCGGGCAGGAACACCGCACGACGACGACCGACCAGGGCCGCTTCTGCGTGGCCCGGTGCAGCTGCGGCTGGCGCGGTCCCGCCCGCCGGGCCCGCAGCCAGGCCCGCACGGACGCGGAGGGCCATACGACCGGCCCGTGAGGCCCGGCCGGGCCGACGGGCGCACCGCCGGCCCGCGGGGGGCTCAGGCCCGTCTCAGGCCGGGCGGGAAGCGGCGCCGGCCGCCGCGAGCGCGGGCGGGATCAGCGCCCTGTCCACGGCGTAGGTCAGCCGTGCGCGCGCCGCGTCCGGCGGCAGCCAGAGCAGCTCGCTCACCTCCGCGTTCGGCCGGAAAGCGCCGCCGGTCGACTCGGCCGCCCAGTACCGGACCTCCTTGTCCCGGCCCTCGTGGTCGACGTAGCGGGAGACCGGCAGCTCCGGGCCGAGCCGGCAGCCGTGCCCGGTCTCCTCGCGGACCTCGCGCAGGGCGGCCGCGCGGGCCGTCTCGCCCTCCTCCAGCTTTCCCTTCGGCCACGACCAGTCGGACCACCGGGGCCGGAAGACGAGGGCCAGTTCGATGCCGTCCGGGTCCGTGCGGCGCCACAGGACGCAGCCGGCCGCCCGGACCTCCGGATCGTTCACACCGCCTCCTCACGGGTCCAGGACGTGCCGACGGGATGCTTCTGCCAGCACTGCTGGAAGGCGAACCGGGCCGCCTCCACCTCGTGCCGCTGGTCGGCGTGGAGCACGCCGAGCGCGTAGGCGGTGGCGGGGGTGATCCGGGGCGTGCGGGCCGCCTGGGCCGCCGCCGCTGCCGCCTCCGAGGCGTCCCGGTGCCGGTTCAGCGCCTGGCCGGCCGTCAGCAGCCGTACGTCCAGGGGCGCGTCGCCGCCGTGCAGCACCTCGCGGGCGTACCGGTACAGCCGCAGCAGCAGCCGGACCTGGTGCCAGGGGCCGTCCTGCGGGTGCGGGGACGGCTCCGGGGACAGGCCGTGCACCAGCGCCTCGGCGTTGTAGGGGTGCCCGGCGGTGACCAGAGGGAGCGCGGCGACCGCGTCGGTGAGGCGCTCCTCGGCCGCGGCGGCCAGCGGGCCCAGGCCGGTGCCGGGCGCGGCGGCGGTCAGCGGGACCTCGCTGGCCAGTAAGGCCACCTTGTCGGCGACGGCGTGGAAGCGGGCCGAGCCGAGGGCCTGGAGCGCGGTGGAGTGGGCCCGGGTCCGGGCGAGGGTGAGCTGGCGTTCGAGCAGGGCGCCGGCCTTGGCCGCGCCGACCGTCAGGGTGCCGCGTTCCGTGGTCGCCGTGGCGCCGGCCGGGCCGCCCGCCCCGTCGGGCACCGCACCGCCCCCGCGCGCGGTCCGCACGGCCCGGCCGCCCGCGGCCACGGCGTCGGGCGCGCGGACCGGCAGGGCCGTCGCCCCGGACAGCCGGTGCAGCGCCAGCAGCAGCCGTTCGAGGCGGGCCTCGTAGGCGTGCTCCAGGCCCAGCGTGCCGGACAGCCAGGCCAGTTCCGGGCGCATCTCCTCGGACCAGCCGGCATCCAGCAGCGGCCGGAAGGTGTGCAGGCTGCCGCTGATGCGGCGGGCCGAGCGGCGCAGGGCGCGCGCCGCGTCCACGGACTCCCGCGCGCCGTCGCCGGCCGCGCCCGGGAAGCCACGCGCGCCGCCGCCGTTGCCGCCGGTCTCCCGGTGCAGGCGCAGGGCGCGCAGGAACTCGGTGGCCTGGCCGCGCAGATAGCCCGCGAGGGCGTCGCCGAGAGGGGCACCTCCCTGTTCGGGTGGGACCGGGAGCCCGGGGGACGCCTCGGCCGTGGGGTCCGTCGGGTCAAGGTGTTGCTGTGCCACGCCGGCGCCTCCGGGCGTCTATGAGCATCTCCTGGACATTGCGCAGGGGTTGGCCGTCCGCGTCGGTCGCGTGCCGCGTCCACTCGCCGTCCGGGCCGAGGTGCCAGGAAGCGGTGCGGTCGGACATGCCGGTGTCCAGCAGCCGGTTCAGGGCTGCGCGGTGGCCGGGGTCGACCACCCGGACCAGGGCCTCGATCCGGCGGTCGAGGTTGCGGTGCATCATGTCGGCGCTGCCGAACCACACCTCGGGCTCGCCGCCGTTGCCGAAGGCGAACACCCGGGAGTGCTCCAGGAAGCGGCCGAGGATCGAGCGGACCCGGATGTTCTCCGACAGGCCCGTGACGCCGGGGCGTATCGCGCAGATGCCGCGCACCCACACGTCCACCGGCACGCCCGCCTGGGACGCGCGGTACAGGGCGTCGATCACCGCCTCGTCCACCATCGAGTTGACCTTGATGCGGACGAAGGCCGGACGGCCCGCGCGGTGGTGCTGTATCTCCTTGTGGATGCGGGAGACCAGGCCGTCGCGCAGCGACTTGGGCGCCACCAGCAGGCGGCGGTAGGTCTCCCGGCGCGAGTAGCCGGACAGCCGGTTGAAGAGGTCGGAGAGGTCCGCGCCGACCTGCGGGTCCGCGGTGAGCAGGCCGAGGTCCTCGTACAGCCGGGCCGTCTTCGGGTGGTAGTTGCCGGTGCCGACGTGGCTGTAGCGGCGCAGCGTCTCGCCCTCCTGGCGGACCACCAGGGACAGCTTGCAGTGCGTCTTCAGGCCGACCAGGCCGTAGACGACGTGACAGCCGGACTCCTCCAGCTTGCGCGCCCACTTGATGTTGGCGTGCTCGTCGAAGCGGGCCTTGATCTCGACCAGCACGAGGACCTGCTTGCCGGACTCGGCGGCGTCGATGAGCGCGTCGACGATGGGGGAGTCGCCGGAGGTGCGGTACAGGGTCTGCTTGATCGCGAGGACGTCCGGGTCGGCCGCCGCCTGCTCAAGGAACGCCTGCACGGAGGTGGAGAAGCTGTCGTACGGGTGGTGCAGGAGCACGTCCCGGGCGCGCAGGGCCGCGAAGACGTCCGGCGCGGACGCCGACTCCACCTCGGCGAGGTCGCGGTGGGTGCCGGCGATGAACTTCGGGTACTTCAGCTCCGGCCGGTCCAGGCCGTGGATGCGGAACAGGCCGGTGAGGTCCAGCGGGCCGGGCAGCGGATAGACCTCGGCCTCGGAGATCTTCAGCTCGCGCACCAGCAGGTCCAGCACCTCGCGGTCGATGGACTCCTCGACCTCCAGGCGCACCGGCGGGCCGAAGCGGCGCCGCAGCAGCTCCTTCTCCAGGGCCTGGAGGAGGTTCTCGGTGTCGTCCTCCTCGACCTCCAGGTCCTCGTTGCGGGTGATCCGGAAGGCGTGGTGCTCCAGGATCTCCATGCCCGGGAACAGCTCTTCCAGGTGGTTGGGGGCGGCGATGACGTCCTCGATGGGGACGTAGCGGCCCGGGGAGGCCTCCAGGAAGCGGGAGAGCAGCGGCGGCACCTTCACGCGCGCGAAGTGCCTGTGGCCGCTGACCGGGTTGCGGACGACGACGGCCAGGTTCAGCGAGAGCCCGGAGATGTACGGGAAGGGGTGCGCGGGGTCGACGGCGAGCGGGGTGAGCACCGGGAAGATCTGCTGCCGGAACAGCGTGAAGAGGCGGGCCTGCTCCTTCTCCGTCAGCTCCGACCAGCGGACCAGGTGGATGCCCTCCTCGGCCAGCGCGGGGGCGACGTCCTCGTGGTAGCAGGCGGCGTGCCGGGCCATCAGCTCGCGGGAGCGGGCCCAGATCATCTCCAGCACCTCGCGCGGCTGGAGCCCGGAGGCGGAGCGGGTGGCGACGCCGGTGGCGATGCGGCGCTTCAGGCCGGCCACCCGGACCATGAAGAACTCGTCCAGGTTGCTGGCGAAGATGGCGAGGAAGTTCGCGCGCTCCAGCAGGGGCGTGGCCGGGTCCTCGGCCAGCTCCAGGACCCGCTCGTTGAAGGCGAGCCAGCTGCGCTCCCGGTCCAGGAAGCGGCCCTGGGGCAGGGCGGTGCCGCCGGCCCGGTCCTCCTCGTAGGCGTCGAGGCCGGCGTCGAGATCCGGGGCCAGGCCGGAGACCGCCGCGGCCACGGCACGCTGCCGGTGCGCGGCGATGGAGCCCACGGAGGGCTGCGGGGCCGGCTGGTCGCCGCGGCCGGCGGCGGGTGCCGGTTCGGACTCTGCTGCCTGGGTGTCTGGCTGGCTCATGAACCCATTCTTCCGCGCGAGGGGTGACACGGGCGCGTCGGAACGCGCGGGCGGGAGCCGCGGTGCCTGGGGCGCGGGCGGGAGCTGCGCGGGCGGGGGCTGCGCTGTCCCGTTCCCCGCGACGGGTCCCTCGGGAGGCGGCGAAGGCTCTGGCACGGCGGGCGTCATTGGCCGAGCGTCGCAAGCCTGACTGAATCAATGGTTACGGCGACATGACGTGCGGGATAGCGGGGGGCGGCCCGAAGGGGTTCCCGGGTGCGAAAACGCCGGTCCGGCGCGTCCCGCCCGGGGTGGGCGGGGCGTACCGGACCGGCGTGTTCCCGGACTCAGGCCGTGCGGTGGCGCAGGACGGCGTACGCGGCGGCGGTGGCGGCCGCGGCGAGGGCCAGCACCATGCCGGTGGCGGCCAGGTGCGGCGGCCAGAAGCCGGTGCCCGGACCGCGCAGCGGCCGCCACAGGTGGCGCAGGCCCAGCCGCAGGGCCAGGGTGGCGGCGCCGGCGGCGGCCAGCGCCGGGAGCGTGCGGCGCAGGGCCAGCCCGGCCAGCGTGCCGGCGGCCAGCGCGAACAGGGTGAGCGCGGGCAGCAGCGGGCCGCGCGGGATGAACACGCGGTCCCAGCTCCAGTGGGTGACCAGCACGTCCTGGTCGGCGGTCCAGACCGAGCCGAAGACCAGCGCGAGCACGGCGGCGCCGGCCAGCAGCGGCAGCGCGGCCGTGGTCAGCTTCGCGGTCAGCCAGCGCGCCGGGCCGACGGACTGGGTCCAGGCCAGCCGGGCGGTGCCGGACTCCAGCTCGCGGCCGATCAGCGCGGCACCGGCCCAGGCGGCCACCGCGCAGGGGGCGTAGGAGAGGACCTCGCCGAGGGCGTTGACGACGTTGGTGGTGTCGGTGAGCGCGGTGGAGGAGCACCAGTGGCCGGGCCGCAGACAGGCCCGGTCCCGGGGCGCGCCAAAGCGGTGGACCCAGAGCAGCGCGCCGGCCGCGAGCAGGACGAACGCGGTCCACAGCAGCAGGGCCGGCCGGTGCAGCCGCAGCACGGCGCGCCGGGTGGCCGGACGGGCGGGGGCGAGCGCGGTCATCCGGCGGCTCCCGCGCCGCCGGTCTTCTCCAGGCCGGGAGTACGGCGCGGAGTACGGCCCGGCGTCCCGGTGGTGCGGCGCCGCAGCAGCAGGAAGGCCGGCACGGTCAGCAGGGCGGTGAGGGCGAGCAGCAGGCCGGTCGCCGCCAGGTGCAGGGGCCAGTAGTGGGAGAAGGGGTGGTAGTCGACGTAGAAGCCGGTGACACCGCGCCGGTCGTTGAGCCGCCGGCAGGCCGTGGTGGCGTCGGTGAGACAGTTCAGGGTCGTCTCGTGGGCGCCGGTGGAGGTGACGACGCCCTCCTCGACCTTGATGCCGGAGTACTCCGGGAACGTCCGGCGGCCGGCGACGCGGGTGGCGGCCGGCCACAGGTGCGGCAGGCCGGTCTGGACGGCGGTCCACAGGGCGGCCACGGCGAGCGGCGCGGCGCAGAGCGCGACCAGCGAACGGCCGAGGAGCAGCCCGAGGAGGGCGCCGATGACCAGGCCGGCCAGCGCCAGCCCGAGGACGAGCGGGCCGCCCGAGACGAACGTGGGCATGTCGTACCAGGTCTTGGCGGTCTCGATGCGGCCGTCGCCCGCCGTCCACGCCCGGTGGTGCAGCAGCACCAGCAGCCCGGTGCCGGCGGTGACCAGCGCGGCGGGGACCGCGAGCCGGGCGGCCAGCCAGCGGGCCGGGGTGACGGCCTGGGTCCAGGCGAGCCGCGCGGTGCCGCTCTCCAGCTCCCGGCCGGTCAGGGCCGCGCCCGCCCAGCCGGCGACCAGGAACGGGACGGCCAGGACGGCGAAGGTCGTGTACTGGTAGACGTCCTTGTAGCGCAGGATCGCGTCCTGGTCGTAGGAGCAGGGGCCGCCGCGCGCGCAGCCGGCGTCGTACTCCCGCCAGGCCGCCGCGGCGGCGTCGGTCAGCGGGCCCCCCAGCCACAGCAGCGCGCCGGCCAGGACGGCGACCAGACCGGCCCAGGCGTACAGGGCGGGGCGGTGCAGGCGCAGCAGCCAGCGGACCGTGCGCGGCCGGCCGGCGGCCGGGGAGGGCAGGGCGGTGACGGTCATGCGGCACACTCCTCGGTCAGGCCCGGCGCGCCCGGGTTGCGCAAGTGGGCCAGGACCAGTTCCTCCAGCGAGGGCGCCGAGGTGCGCCAGTCGCCGGTCAGCGGTCCGGCCGGCCGGATCAGGGCGGTGAGCTGGCGTCCGGTGACCCGGGACTCCACCACGGTGTGCGGGTCTGGCAGGGCGGCCTCCGCCGGGCCGCTCACCCGCAGGTGGGCGGCGCGCAGCTCGTCGATGTCGCCGGCCAGCCGGATCCGGCCGGCGCCGACCAGCAGCAGGTGGTCGCAGGACTCCTCCAGCTCGGCGACGACGTGCGAGGACATCACGATCGTGGTGCCGTACTGGGCGGCCTCGGCCATCAGCGTGCCCATCAGCTCGTGGCGGGCGAGCGGGTCGAGGTCGGCCATCGGCTCGTCCAGCAGGAGCAGCGCGGGCCGCTTGCCGAGGGCCAGGGCGAGCGCGACCCGGGTGCGCTGGCCGCCCGAGAGGGAGCGGACGCGGGCCTTCGGGTCCAGCTCGCCGGCGGCCACGACGTGCCCGGCGACGGCCGGGTCCCAGCGGCCCGGGTTGAGGTCGGCGCCCATGCGCAGCGTCTCGGCGACGGTGAGCTGCGGGTACAGCGGCTTGTCCTGGGCGACGAAGCCGACCCGGGGCCGGGCGGCGGCCGGTGTGGTGCCGAGGACGCTCACCGCGCCCTCGGTCGGGGCGGTGAGCCCGGCGGCCAGGGCGAGCAGGGTGGACTTGCCGGCGCCGTTGGGACCGACGACGGCGCACACGCGCCCGGCGGGCAGCCGGAACGAGCAGTCCCGCAGGGCCCAGCGCTTCCCGGGCTCCCGGCCCCGCCGGCGGCCGAACCGTTTCCCGAGAGCCTCGGCCCTCAACGCCGTGTCGCTGCTCATGTCGGGTCTCCCTGGAAGTGCTCGTCGAGTACGGCAGTGAAGAGTGCGGCCACGTCGTCCCGGTCCAGCCCCGCGGCGCGGGCCCGGCCGGCCCACTGCGCCAGCTCCGCGCGCAGCGGGGAGTCGGCGGGGGCGCTGCCGAGGGCGCGCCGGACGAAGGTGCCGAGCCCGCGCCGCGCCTCCACCAGGCCCTCCCGCTCCAGCTCCCGGTACGCCTTCAGGACGGTGTTGGGGTTGATGGCGGTGGCCTCGACCACCTCGCGCGCCGTGGGCAGCCGGTCGCCCGGGACCAGCAGGCCGAGGCGGAGGGCCTGTTTGGTCTGCTGGACGATCTGCACATAGGTGGCCACGCCGCTGTGCCGGTCGATGCGGTACTCGACCATCGGGACCACCCTTTCACTAATTAAGTAGTGAAAGGGTGGTGCAAGGAGGCCCGGAAAGTCAACCGGGCCCGGCCGCCTGCCCCGGTCAGGGGATCGGGTCAGGCGGCCGGGCCCGAGTGCGTCCGGTGGGCGGTCTGGCTTCCGCTCACGTCTCCGCGCGGTACATCAGGTCCGTCTCGTGGACGGTGAAGCCCAGCCGTTCGTACACCGTCACCGCGGCCTTGTTGTCGGCGTCGACGTAGAGCATCGCGGTCGGCAACTGCTGGGCGGCCAGGTGGCGCAGGCCGATCGTGGTGAGGGACTTGCCGAGGCCGCCGCCCTGTTCGCCGGGCCGCACCCCGAGGACGTACACCTCGCCCAGGCCCTCCTCGGCGTGCACCTTCGTCCAGTGGAAGCCGATCAGCTCGCCGCGCCGCTCGGCGAGGAAGAACCCGGCCGGGTCGAACCACGGCTGGGCCTTGCGGTCGTCCAGGTCCCGCTGGGTGAGCGCGCCCTGCTCCGGGTGGTGGGAGAAGGCGGCGGCGTTCACCGCGAGCCAGGCGGCGTCGTCCTTGCCGGGCACGAAGGCGCGCACCGACACGCCCTCGGGCAGCACCGGGTCGGGCAGGTCCAGGCCGGTCAACGGCCGCCGCATCTGGCGCAGTTCGCGGAACAGGGTCAAGCCAAGCACCTGGGCCAGGTGCCGGGCGGCGGGGTGGCCGCCGTGCGCCCACACCCGCAGCCGCTTGCCGGAGGCGGCGAGCAGGGCGGAGCCGAGCGCCCGCCCGTGCCCGTGCCCGCGGTGCCCGGGGTGCACGACCAGCTCGGCGGCCGGCGCCTCCACCGGGTCGGTGTCCTCCAGCTGGGCGTAGCCGGCCAGTTCGCCGTCGGACGTCAGCAGCAGGTGCGAGACGCCCGTCCGGGCTCCGCCGCGCAGTTGCAGCCGGCCCTGTTCGGACACCGGCTGCTGCCCGTCGGTCCGGGCGGCCTCGCCCAGCAGGTCCAGCACGGCCTCGGCCTGGTCCGGGGTGAGCGCGGAGTGGGTCTCGATGGAGCGGGCGGGGAAGCCCCGTACGGTGTCGTCGCTGCTCATGCGTATGAGGGTACGGGCCCGCCGGGGCGAAGTCCCGGCACACCGGCGGCAACGCGACGACCGGCCCGCCCGGCCCGCGCGGCGGCAAAGGGAAACCATGATGTAACCCCGAACCCTCTGTCGCGCTACGCGCGTTGACCCTAGGCTGCGCGAGCCATCACAGCCGACCCACAGGGGGGTTCCCATGCCAGCCGCGCCCCGGCGCACCAGACGCCGTGCCTCCGCCTTCCTCGCCGCCGCGGCCGGACTCGCCACGGCGGCGGCGCTCACCGCCGCGCTCCCGGCACAGGCCCACGAGGACCACCACCACCGTCCGGGCCGCTACCAGGACGTCCAGCTGCTGTCCTTCAACGACCTGCACGGCAACCTGGAGCCCCCGTCCGGCTCGTCCGGGCGGATCACCGAGGCGCAGCCGGACGGCAGCACCAAGACGGTGGACGCGGGCGGGGTCGAGTACCTCGCGACCCATCTGCGCCAGGCCCGCGAAGGCCACCCCTACTCGGTCACCGCGGCCGGCGGCGACCTGGTCGGCGCCTCCCCGCTGCTGTCCGGGCTGTTCCACGACGAGCCCACCATCGAGGCCCTGAACAAGCTGGACCTGGACGTCACCTCGGTCGGCAACCACGAGTTCGACGAGGGCGCCCGGGAACTGGCCCGGCTGCAGAACGGCGGCTGCCACCCCACGGACGGCTGTTACGCCGGCCGCGGGTTCCAGGGCGCCGACTTCCCCTACCTGGCCGCGAACGTCCTGGACGACACGACCGGCGAGCCGATCCTGAAGCCGTACTGGGTCTGGCGGAAGAACGGTGTCCGGATCGGCTTCATCGGGGTCACCCTCGAAGGCACCCCGGGCATCGTGTCCGCCGCCGGTGTCAAGGGCCTGACCTTCAAGGACGAGGCCGAGACCATCAACAAGTACGCCCGGCAGCTCCAGCGCCAGGGCGTGCAGTCGATCGTGGCGCTGATCCACGAGGGCGGCTACCCGGCCTCCGGCTCCTACAACTACGACTGCGACTCCCCGGGCGCCGGCAGCGGCCTGTCCGGTCCGATCGTGGACATCGCCAAGAACGTCACGCCCGCGGTGGACGCCCTGGTCACCGGCCACACCCACAACGCCTACGTGTGCACGGTCCCGGACCCCTCGGGCCGGCCCCGCATGGTCACCTCGGCGTCCTCCTTCGGCCGCCTCTACACCGACACCACGCTGACCTACGACCGCCGCACGGGCGACATCGTGCGTACGGCGGTGAAGTCCGCCAACCACGTGGTCACCCGGGACGTGCCCAAGGCGGCGGACCTGACCGGTCTGATCGACCGCTGGAACGCCCTGGCCGCCCCGATCGGCAACCGGCCCATCGGCTACGTCTCCGCCGACATCGGCAACACCGGCACCGAGTCCCCGATGGGCGACCTGATCGCCGACGCCCAGCTCGCCCACGGCCGTGAGCTGGACCCGCGCACCAGCCTGGCCCTGATGAACCCGGGCGGCGTGCGGGCCGGCCTGACCTACGCCGCCAAGGGCACCGAGGGCGACGGCGTGGTCACCTACGCCGAGGGCTTCACGGTCCAGCCGTTCGCCAACACCGTGAACCTCCAGGACCTCACCGGCGCCCAGCTCGTCCAGGTGCTCAAGGAGCAGGTGAGCGGCGCCAACGCGGCGGCCCCGAAGATCCTCCAGCCGTCCGCCGGCCTCACCTACACCCTGGACCTCACCAAGACCGGCGCGGACCGCGTGGTCACCGCCTCCATCCGGCTGAACGGCGCCCCGGTCGACCCGGCCGCCACCTACCGCGTCGCTACCAACAGCTTCCTCGCGGGCGGCGGCGACGGCTTCGCGACCCTGGGCCAGGGCACGAACGACCTGGTCGGCGCGGACGACCTGACGGCCCTGGCGAAGTACCTGACCGCCAACTCGTCCGCCACCGCGCCGATCACCCCGCCGAAGCCGGACCGGATCACGATCGTGCAGTAACCCGGGACCCGGGCCGCCCGCAAGGAGCCGCAGGGATCCGGGCCGCCCTCAGGACGCCACCGGAACCCCGGCCGTCCTCAGGACGCCGTGGGCGTCCAGTCGCCCAGCCAGTCGCCGATCTCCTGGGCGGTGGCCTGGGCGTCGGTGAGCTGGGGGCGGTCCGGGCCGGCCGGGGCGGCGCCGGCGCCGGTGTCGCGGTACTCGGCGAAGCGGTCGTCCTTCCAGGAGAAGCCGCTCATGTCGGTCCAGGGCGCCGTCTTCACCGCGGCGCTCAGGGTGGTGTCGCGGACGGTGGTCTGGGGATCGAGGGTGGCGTCGCCGCCGGCGTGCCAGGGGCGGCCCAGGTAGAAGCTGCGGTCGGCGACGTCACCGCTCACGGCGCAGTTCGCGATCAGGATGCCCTTGCGGCCGGCCGCCGTGCTGGGCGCGGTGACATAGCCGGCCGACGTGCCGTTCCAGCGCTTCTTCAGCGTGATGACCGACTTGTCGAGGACGGCGGTGGCCCGGCCGAAGATGAAGTCGACGTTGCCGACGACGTAGGAGTTCGTCAGGTAGACCCGGCCCGGCTTCTCCTTGGCGGCGGTGTCCAGCAGCAGCGTGTCCTGGTCGCCGCTGACGATGATCCCGTCCAGGAACACCTTGTCGGCGGCGGTGCGCAGCGCGACGGCCTGCTGGGCGATGTCCTGGTGCGCGCCCTCGTCGAAGTCGTTGGTGATGCTGAGGTTGCGGGCCTGGAAGTCGTCGGCCTCCACGGCGACGGTCGCGCTGCCGCCGGTGCCGTAGGTGCCCGAGCCGTCCGGCTTCTTCGTGCCGGAGGCGTTGCCGTAGACGATGACGGTGTCCTTGCGGCCGGCGCCGGTGCCCTGGAGGGTGACGTGCGGCTTGTCCGCCGGGATCCTCACCGTCTCCCGGTAGGTGCCCGGTTTGACGGCGATGACGACCCGGGAGGCGTTGCCCGCGGGGACGGCGTTCACGGCGGCCTGCACGGTCGTGTACTGCCCCGAGCCGTCCTTGGCGACGGTGAGCGTGGTCGCGGCGGCCTTGACGGCCCTCGTGCCGAGCGAACCGCGCGGTCCGGCACCGGCCTTGACCAGCGCCGGCACGTCGGCGGCCCGGTCGGGGGTGTAGCCGTAGAAGCTCTCCGGGTCCCAGGCGGCGCCCGTGCCGCCGCTCTCGTTGCGGCCGCCGGTGCCGGAGAAGACGTTGCCGCGCTGCACGAGCGTGGCGGTGGCGTCCCTGATCACCGGGTTGTCCAGGCCCTGGAAGTAGGAGTTCTCCAGCAGCATGTTGGTGTGGCCGCGGGCGTAGGTGCCGTAGGAGGCCGTGATCGCGGTGCCCGGCTCGTCCTGGAGGTAGTTGTTGTACAGGTGCGCGTGGGCGACGTTGTCCGTGGAGGGGTTGCGCTGCTCGGTCTCGCGGATCCAGTTGTGGTGGATCGTCAGGTCGGCGGTGGTGTTCTCGGTCCAGCCGATGCCGAACGCCTTGTTCTCCTGGCCGAGCCGGTTCCAGGAGACGGTCAGGTACGTGGTGTCCTTGCGGCTGTCGATGAGCCCGTCGGCCATGTGCCGGATGTCGTTGTGGTCGATCCACACGTGGTGGGCGCCGTCCATCTGGATGCCGTCGTAGTCGTGCTCCTTGTCGTTCCAGACGCCCTGGTACGCGTCCCGGATGGTGAGGTTCCGGATGATCACGTTGTGGACGCCCTGGCCGAGGAAGAAGCCGCCGCCGACGATCTGGCCCGAGGTGCCGGAGCCGATGATGGTCTTGTCGGAGCGGACCTTGATCTCCTTGCCGACCGGGTCCATGGTGATCGCGGCGGCCACGACGATGACGTATGGCTGCTCGGCGGTGGCGTACTTCTCCAGGTCGGCGAGCGTCCTCACGGTGACGATCTCGCCGCCGCGCCCGCCGTAGGTGCCGTTCTGCCCGAGCGCGTCCACCGAGGCGAACCCGTCGGCGGCGGCCGTGGCCCAGGCCGGTACGGCGGTGGTGGCGGCGGAGGCGCGCGGCTGGGCGCCGGGGCCGAGCAGGCCGTAGCCGAGGCCGGCCGTGGCGGTGAGCGCGAGCGGCAGCCCGAGCGCGAACGCGGCACGGCGGCGGCGGTGACGGACGCGGGGCGTACGGGAACTCATGGGCGACTCCAGTCGGTTGGCCGGGCGGGGTGCTGAGCCGGAGTCGCCGCGGGACGGGCGGAGGTTGCCGCGCGCCCGCACCCGGGGCGCCGGCCGCCGCGCCGGTCAGCCGGCCGGGGCCGGCGGCGGAGGTGTCGGGGCGCCCGGCAGCCGGACCGTGGCCACCGTGCCGCCGCCCTCGGCGCGGGACAGGACGACCTCGCCGCCGGCCTGCTGGACCGTACGGGCCACGATGGACAGGCCCAGACCGGACCCGGGCAGGGCGCGGGCGCCGGGGGAGCGCCAGAACCGGTCGAAGACGTGGGGGAGTTCGTCCTCGGGGATGCCGGGGCCGTGGTCGCGGACGGTCAGCACGCCGTCGTGCAGCCGCACCTCGATCGTGCCGCCCTCGGGGCTGAACTTCACCGCGTTGTCCAGCACGTTGACGACCGCGCGCTCCAGCGCGGACGGCTCCGCCCGGACGAACCAGGGCTCCAGGTCGGCGGTGAGGGACAGCTCCGGACCGCGCAGCCGGGCCCGGCGCAGGGCCGCCTCGACGGTGTCCCGGAAGTCGACCACCTGCACCCGCTCGCCCCGCTGCCCCTCGGAGCGGGACAGCTCCTGGAGGTCGCCGATCAGCGCGCCCAGCTCGGTCATCTGCGCCTTGACCGAGGCGAGCAGCGCCTTGCGGTCCTCGGGCGGCAGCGGGCGGCCCGTCTCCTCGCTGCGGGTGAGCAGTTCGACGTTGGTGCGCAGCGAGGTCAGGGGCGTGCGCAGTTCGTGGCCGGCGTCGGCGATCAGCTGCTGCTGGAGGTCGCGGGAACTGGCCAGCGAGGCGGCCATCGAGTTGAAGGACCGGGACAGCCGGGCGATCTCGTCCTCGCTGCCCCGCTCCACGGGGATGCGCACGCTCAGGTCGTCGGTCCGGGCCACGTGCTCGACGGCCTCGGTGAGCTTGTCGACGGGACGCAGCCCGACCCGGGCGACCGCGAGCCCCGCGGCGCCGGCGCCGACGACCCCGATGGCGGACACCAGCAGCAGGATCAGCGCGAGGTCGTTGAGGTTCTTCTGGGTGCTCTTGAGCGGTATGGCGATCAGCACGCCGACGTTGGGCCCGCGCTCGCCGGCCCCCGTGGCGGTGGCGAGGAGGGGCTTGGTGAGCACCCGTACGTCGTTGCCGTCGGAGTCGGTGCCGTTGCGGAAGTAGATCGTGCCGACGTCCAGGTGCCTGATCTCCGACCGGTCGGCCTCGGTGACGTTGATCTTCGCCGAGGCGCCGGCGAACAGACAGACCTTGCCGTCCTCCGTGACCACCTGGGAGTACCTGTCCCCGAAGATGCTGTCGGCGGGCGGCCGGTCCGTGCAGTTGGCGAGGGCGAAGAGCACCTGGTCGGTCTCGGTGGTGTTCCGCAGGGACTTGCGCAGGTTCTCGTCGACCTGGTCGTACAGCTTGCGCTGCACGATGAACCAGCACGTCACCGAGACCGCCGCCACCGCGAACGCCACCGCCGCAGCCACCAGCATCGCCAGCCGGGCCCGCAGCGGCAGCGCCCGGTAGCGGCGCACCAGACGGCTCACTCGGCGCCGCCCTGCCTGAGGACGTAGCCCACGCCGCGCACGGTGTGCACGAGGCGCGGTTCACCGCCCGCCTCGGTCTTGCGGCGCAGGTACATCACGTACACGTCGAGCGAGTTGGAGGACGGCTCGAAGTCGAAGCCCCACACCGCCTTCAGGATCTGCTCCCGGGTGAGCACCTGGCGCGGGTGCGCCATGAACATCTCCAGCAGGGTGAACTCCGTGCGGGTCAGCTCGACGGGCCGGCCGCCGCGGGTGACCTCCCGGGTCGCGAGGTCCATCCGCAGGTCGGCGAAGGTGAGTGCGTCGTCCCGCTGGGCCTCGGCGGACACGGCCGCCGCGTAGGAGCTGCGGCGCAGCAGCGCGCGGATGCGGGCGAACAGCTCGTCCAGCTCGAAGGGCTTGACCAGGTAGTCGTCGGCGCCCGCGTCCAGGCCGGTGACCCGGTCGCCGACCGTGTCGCGGGCGGTGAGCATCAGGATCGGTGTGGTGTCCCCCGTGCCCCGGATGCGGCGGGCCGCCGTCAGACCGTCCATGCGCGGCATCTGGATGTCGAGCACCAGCAGGTCCGGCCGGTAGCCGTCGGCCTTCTCCAGGGCGTCCGCGCCGTCGACGGCGACCTCGGTGTCGTACCCCTCGAAGGCGAGGCTGCGCTGCAGCGCCTCCCGTACGGCCGGCTCGTCGTCGACGATCAGGATGCGCTGGGGGTCACGGTCGCCTTCGGCGGGGCTCATCGCTCGCGGTGTCCTCGGGGTGCGGTGGGTCGGGTGCGGGTGCCTCTCAGCGTGCCACGTCCGGGGGGCCGGCGAGGGACACGCGGGCGGGTCAGGCCCGCACCGTGTTCAGGCGGTGCAGCGGCACCTTGCGGCGGTGCCGGCGGACGGCGGAGGTGCGCAGGCCCATCAACTGCGGCACGGGGGTCACGGCCGCGACCTCCGGGGCACGCGGCGCCGGGACGGGCACGTACAGCTCGGACACGATGGAGAGGGCCAGGGCGAGGCCGGCGGGGCCGCGTTCGGCCATGCGGTGGGGAACGTGCTGGATCATGACCTGCTCCTTGCTGACTCTGCGCCGTCGGGCGCGTGAGGGTCTACCGGGTGGAGCCCGCCCGCAGTGCGGCGAGGTCGGACTTGACGGTGTCGGCCGGGATGGCGAAACCGAGCCCGACGCTGCCCGCGTCGGAGGACGAGGACGCCTGCGCGCTGGAGGCGTACATGGCGGAGTTGATGCCGATGACATGACCGCCCGCGTCGATCAGCGCACCGCCGGAGTTGCCGGGGTTCAGGGACGCGTCGGTCTGTATGGCCTTGTAGGTCGTGGTGGAGGAGCCGGTGTCGCCGTTGAACTCACGGCCGCCGAACTGGAACGGCCACTGTCCGTCGCCGCCCTGCTCCTGGCCCTGGTTCTCGTCGGTGGAGACGGTCACGTCCCGGTTCAGGGCCGAGACGATGCCGCTGGTCACCGTGCCGGTCAGCCCCTCGGGGGAGCCGATCGCGACGACGCCGTCGCCGACCTGGACGCCGGCGGAGTCGCCGAGCGCCGCGGGCTTCAGCCCCTTGGCGTCCTTCAGCTTGATCAGCGCCAGGTCCTTGGAGCTGTCGGTGCCGACCACCTCGGCGGTGCGGCTGCGGCCGTCGCTGGTGCGCACCTTGATCGAGGTGGCGCCGGAGACGACGTGGTTGTTGGTGACGATCTCGCCGTCGGACGTGATGATCACGCCGGAGCCGGTGGACGAGCCGCCCGCGAGGGTCGCGTTGATCTCGACCACGCTGGGGCTGACCGCGGCGGCGATCGCGGCCACGTCGCCCTTCTTGGCGGTCGGCACCACGGTGGTGGTGCCGCCGGCGGTGGCGGCCGTGTCCGGGCCGGCCAGTTCCTGGACGGTGTAGGCCGTACCGCCGCCGACCACCGCCGCCACGATCGCGACCGCGGCGAGCAGGGCCACCGGACCACGGGCCCGCTTCCCGCGGTGCGCGGCGGGCTCGGTGAACGGCTGGTACGGCGGCGGGGGCGGCCACGCGGAGGTCGGGACGGAGGAGGAGTGCGGCTGCTCGTGGATGCCCTGGCTCTCGGTCATGACACAAGAGTCCCCCGTGACCATGAGAGCTTCCTGAGTGCACGCTGAGAAGCCCGGCAGAACCTCGTTTGCCCGGTATAAAGACGCGCCCCGGATGCGCCGCGGACGCGCCCCGGATGCGCCGCGGACGCGCCCCGGATGCGCCGCGGACGCGCCCCGGAGGTGTCCGGACCCGTCCGCCAGGCGCCCCGGGATCAGCCGCAGCCGCAGCTCGTGCGCACCACCAGCCGGGACGGGAACGTCTTCAGCCGCTCCCGGCGCGAGCCGGCCACCCGCAGCCCGTCGTCCAGCACCAGGTCGACCGCGGCCCGGGCCATCGCCGAGCGGTCCGAGGCGACCGTGGTCAGCGGCGGATCGGCGAGCGCGGCCTCCTTGATGTCGTCGAAGCCGGCCACCGCGAGCTGCCCGGGCACGTCGATGCGCAGCTCGCGCGCGGCCCGCAGCAGACC
Organism: Streptomyces sp. NPDC017095; assembly: GCF_044332325.1. Classification (NCBI taxonomy): domain Bacteria; kingdom Bacillati; phylum Actinomycetota; class Actinomycetes; order Kitasatosporales; family Streptomycetaceae; genus Streptomyces; species Streptomyces sp. NPDC017095. The sequence goes on along the minus strand of NZ_JBIROU010000004.1, from coordinate 449,090 downwards.
GATCGCCTGGTCGTCGGTGGAGCAGAAGACCGCCGGCGGCCGGTGCGGGCCGGCCAGCAGGTCCAGGGCGACGCGGTAGGCGTCGTAGCGGTTGTACGGCGCCTGGAACAGCCGGCCCTCGGTGGACAGGCCCGCCTCGGCCATGGCGCGCTTCCAGCCCTCGACGTGGTCGGAGACCGGGTCGCCGACGGCCGGCGTCTCGGCCGTGCCGCCCATGCAGGCGACGTACGCGTAGCCGTGCTCCAGCAGGTGGCGCACGGCGAGCTGGGCGCCGCCGAGGTCGTCCGTCACCACGGCCACGTCGTCGATGGCCTCGGGCCGCTCGTGCAGCAGCACCACCCGGGCGTCCCAGGCGTCGATCTCGGCGGCGGCGGAGTCGTTCAGCGCGTGCGAGACGAGGATCAGGCCCGAGACGCGCATGCCGAGGAAGGCGCGCAGATAGTGCACCTCGCGCTCGCCGATGTAGTCCGTGTTGCCGACCAGCACCATTTTTCCGCGCTCGGAGGCGGCCTGTTCGACCGCGTGCGCCATCTCGCCGAAGAACGGCTGGCGGGCGTCCGGGATGATCAGCCCTATGAGGTCGGTGCGCCGGGAGGCCATGGCCTGGGCCACCCGGTCGGGCCGGTACCCCAGTTCCTTGATCGCGGCGAGGACACGCTCGCGGGTGGCCGGGGCGACCGGCCGGGGTCCGTTGTTGATGACATAGCTGACGACGGCGGTGGAGGTCCCCGCCAGCCGTGCCACGTCATCCCGAGTCACCTTGGCCACGCGCGGAGTCTACGCGGATTGATCGCCTGCGGGCAGGGCGTATCACATGGCGGCGGGGCCGCCGCCGGGCCGGGTCCGGGCGGCCCGCCGCGCCTCACGCCTCGACGTGGACCTCCGTGCCCTCCAGGACGGCGGGCGTGTCCGTTTCCTCCGCCTTCGCCCGGCCGGCCTTGGCCTTGGCCTCCTCGGCGGACCGGTCGCTCTTCTCGGGCGTAACGAATCGATAACCGACGTTCCGGACGGTCCCGATCAGCGACTCGTGCTCCGGGCCCAGCTTGGCCCGCAGCCGCCGTACGTGCACGTCGACCGTCCGGGTGCCGCCGAAGTAGTCGTAGCCCCACACCTCCTGGAGCAGCTGGGCGCGGGTGAAGACCCGGCCCGGGTGCTGCGCGAGGTATTTGAGCAGCTCGAACTCCTTGAAGGTCAGGTCCAGGACCCGGCCCTTCAGCTTCGCGGAGTAGGTGGCCTCGTCCACGGAGAGGTCGCCGTTGCGGATCTCCATGGGCGAGTCGTCGTTGACGATCTGCTGGCGTCCCATGGCGAGCCGGAGCCGGGCCTCGACCTCCGCGGGACCGGCGGTGTCGAGGAGGACGTCGTCGATGCCCCAGTCCGCCGTGACGGCGGCGAGGCCGCCCTCGGTGACGACGAGGACCAGCGGACAGCCGGGGCCGGTGGAGCGCAGCAGCTGGCACAGGCTGCGCACCTGGGGGAGGTCGCGGCGGCCGTCGACGAGGATCACGTCGGCGCCCGGGGTGTCGACGAGGGCGGGGCCTTCCGCCGGGGCCACCCGCACGTTGTGCAGGAGCAGGCCGAGAGCGGGCAGCACTTCCGTGGACGGCTGAAGGGCGTTGGTCAGGAGCAGCAGAGAACTCATACGTCTGGTTCCTCCTCGGTCCCTGCGAGGACTGTGCGGACGGGCACTGCTCTGCGATCCCGAAGGCCCCGTACACCGGCGGTCACCTGAGGTTTCCCGCGCCGTATACAACGCTTCCGAAAGCACAAAAGGACCCGGGGGCTACGCTGCCCGAGTCCTCTGCCCAGCAGAATAGCCCACATGAGCAACCGTCCGGCAGGTCATGGGGCACGTTCCACCGTTCGTCCGCATTCCGAGACGCCCAGACGCGGCGCTATACGGACGTTTCTGCGCACGGTCGACGGTGTTTCGGTCGAATCCGTATACGATCCGGGCGCGTCCGTATACGAAGCCCCGGCCGATACTCCGGACGCCTCCGCTTCACCCTCCCGTGAGCTGGTGTTCGTGGTCGCCCACGGCTTCACCGGCGATGTGGACCGGCCCCATGTGCGACGGATCGCCGGTGTGCTCCGCGACCACGGCGCGGTCGTCACCTTCTCCTTCCGCGGCCACGGACGCTCCGGCGGCCGGTCCACGGTCGGCGACAAGGAGGTGCTGGACCTCGACGCCGCCGTGGCGTGGGCCCGCGGCCTCGGGCACGCCCGGGTGGTGACCGTCGGCTTCTCCATGGGCGGCTCGGTGGTCCTGCGCCACGCGGCGCTGCGCCCCGGCACGGTCGACGCGGTCGTCTCGGTGAGCGCGCCGGCCCGCTGGTACTACCGGGGCACCGCTCCGATGCGCCGGCTGCACTGGCTGGTCACCCGCCCCGAGGGCCGGCTGATCGGCCGCTACGGCCTGCGCACCCGCATCCACCACCGCGACTGGGACCCGGTCCCGCTCTCCCCGGTCCGGGCGGTCCCCCGGATCGCCCCGGCCCCGCTGCTCCTCGTGCACGGCGACCGCGACGGCTACTTCCCGCTCGATCACCCGCGCATGCTCGCCGAGGCCGCCGGTGACCACGGCGAACTCTGGATCGAGGAGGGCATGGGCCACGCGGAGCACGCGGCGGACGACGCCCTGGTGGCCCGGATCGGGGACTGGGCGGTGTCGGCGGCGGGCTAGCCTGACTCACACTTGTGCTTGTCCATCACTTGTTCCCTGCCGTCGATTGAGGATTCAGATGCCCCAGGTCACGGTGCGCTACTGGGCCGCCGCCAAGGCCGCGGCCCAGGTCGCCGAGGAGCCGTACGAGGCGGACACGCTGGCCGCCGCGCTGGCCGCCGTGCGTGCGCGCCACCCCGGCGAGCTGACCCGCGTGCTCCAGCGATGCTCCTTCCTCGTCGACGGCGACCCCGTCGGGACCCGCGCGCATGAGACGGTACGGCTGGCCGAGGGCGGCACGGTCGAGGTGCTCCCGCCGTTCGCAGGAGGGTGAGCGATGACCGACCAGCCGTACCAGGGCGGCCCGTACCAGGGCTACGACCCCTATCAGCAGCAGCACTGGCCCGCAGACGAGCAGCAGCAGTACGCGCAGCAGCCCGGCCACGACCCGGAGCTGACCCAGCAGTGGCAGGGCCAGACCTGGGAGACGCAGACGCACCCGCCGGTGCGGGCGGAGGAGACGGCGTACCTGCCCCGGCAGGAGCAGCGGCCGCAGTACGGGCAGCCGTACGCTCAGGAGCCGCAGCCGCAGCCGCAGCCGCAGCCGCAGTACCAGCAGCCCCAGCCGCAGCCGGGGTACCAGGAGCCCCAGTACCCGCAGCACCAGGAGCCCCAGTACCCGCAGCCGCAGCAGCCCCAGCCGTACTCGGGGCCGTACGCCGGAGCGTATGAAGGGGCGCACTCCGGCCCGTACACCGGCGGATACGGCCCGGCCCCGGAACCCCGGCCGGCACCGGCACCGGCGCCTGCCCCCGTACCCACACCCGCCCCCGCACCGGAACCGGCGCCCGCGGTGCCCGCCTCCGAACCCGAGGCGTCCGGTGATCCGGCCGCCGGGCCCGCCTACGGCCCCGCCACCCTGGCCGGCAACGCGCGGATCACCGACGCCCAGCGGGCCCGGCTGGAGGGCCGTTCGCCGGTCATCGAGCCCGGTATGCAGCCGGCGGCGCTCACCGCGCTGCTGGGCCTGCTGCTGGCCGCGGCGGCGCCCGTCGCGCCGTACGCCCTCGTCGTGCCGCTGGTGCTGCTCCAGGCGGTCACGGCCGCCGGCTGGTTCCGGCTGAACGGCATGTGGCCCGCCCGGCAGGGCATCGCGCTGGCCTTCGCGGGCGCGCTGACGGCCGACGTGGCGGTCCTGGCGGCCGGCCGCGACCACGCCCTGGTGGCCATCCTCGGCTCGCTCGGCGTGTGGGTCCTGCTCTCCCTCGTCCTCCAGCTCCGTTCCCACGCGTCCCCGGACGAGCGGCTGTACGGCCTGATGGCGACGGTCGTCTCGGCGGCGCTCGCGGTGCTGGCGACCGGCTATCTGGCCGCCGGCCCGCACGCGGTGTCGGTGGGCGCGGCGGCCGTGGCCGCGGCGGTCCTGGCCCGCGCCCTGCCCCTGCCCGGTCCGGCGCGGATCGTGGTCGCGCTGCTGGCGGCGGCCGGCGCGGGGATCGCGGTGGGCGGCATGACCGGCCTCGGCGCGAAGGGCGCCGTCCTCGGCGCGGGGGCCGCGGTCTGCGCGCTGATCGGTCACCGGGTGGCGAGCTACGACTACCCGTCGCGGTTCGTGCACTTCACGGCGGGCGTGGCGCTGCCGCTGTCGGCGGCGGCCCCGGTGGTGTGGCTGCTGGGCCGCGCGCTCGGCTGAGCCCGACGTGCGCAGCGGGCCGGCAGGCCGGCCCGGACCCAGAAGAGAACAAGCCGGACCGGTCCGGGGAATTCCCGGATGGTCCGTGGCGCCGTGGCGGGCCGGCGGAGTGGGTTTTCCCCGTTCCGGCCGGCGCGCCTACCCGTTGTCGGCCATAAACCGCGCTTTCCGGAAAGCGCCCCGCCGAGCCGGTCAGGTCCGTATCCGGCCTTTCCGGCGCGTCTTCACCGGTCCGGCCAGGCGGGCCGCAGCAGGGCCGTCCGGGCGGCCTCGCTGTAGCGTTCCGCCGCCTCGGGTGTCGCGGCCAGCGCGGTGATTTCCACGAACCCGCAGGTCTTGAGTGCACCCAGCACATGGAGCGCCACGCCCTCGCCCCGGTCGCGGCGGTAGAGCAGGTCCAGGTCGCGCAGCCGCTCGACGGCGGTCTCGGGATCGAGGCGGCCGAGCGCCTCGGGGTCGAGGATCCGGCCGTGCACGTACGCCACGGGCTGTCCGTCCGGCCGGCGCAGCGTCCCGTCCGTGTCCGCCTCCCGGCCGACCAGGGCCTCGGCGTACCGCAGCACATGGCTGGGGCCGACCTTGCGCAGGTTGATCTCCACGGCGAGCGGGCCGCGCTCCCCGGCGATCACGAAGTCCACGCCGAAGCTGCCCCGGTGGCCGACCTCGGCGAGCACCGCGCCGGTACGGGCCACCGCGTCCGTGAGGACCGGGCGCCACCGCTCCCCGGCCGGGTACCGGCAGCCCCAGTACTGGCCGCCGGAGAGCACCTGGTCGTGGCTGGAGACCACCCGGACCGTGCCGTCCGCGGCGATGTGCCCCTGGCCGCTGGGCGAGGAGGTGACGTCCTCCAGGAACTCCTCGACGATCGCGCCCCCGGCGGCCAGCTCCCGGCGGAACTCCCGGGCGGGCATCCGGACGACCTCGGCGGAGCCGAGCAGGTCGCCGGTGGCGGCGTACTTCTCGCAGTCGACCAGCACATTGCCGACCGAGGCCGCCCAGGTGCTGGCGCTGAGCTTCACCAGCACGTGCCGCGGCCGGTCCAGTGCGGCCGTGAGGTCCGCGACGGCGGCGGCCACCTCCTGTTCGCCGCGCAGCAGTCCGGCCCCGCCGCGGGGCACGGGGACGCCGGCGCGCAGCAGGATCTCCTTGCTCCCGGCCTTGCTGCCCCAGCGGGCGGCCAGGCGGACGGGGCCCTCGTCCAGCTCCGCGCCGGTCTGGCGGGCCAGTTCGTCCAGCGAGTCGGACGCCATGAAGTGCACGATCTCGGCCCGCGCGGTCGTGCCGGCGGCGTCCCGCAGGGCGCGGACCAGGCCGTCGTCGGCGAGGACCAGGTCGTCCAGCGGGCGTACCCGGTGCGAGGCGGGCGTGAGCAGGGTCAGCCGGTCGCGGGCACTGGCGGCCGTCCGGTCGTCGAAACCGAAAACATCCCGGAAATGATATTCCAGGGTGTACGGGTCGACGGGTTCCGAGGTCACGACGACGGCTCTTTCCGCCGGGTTCCGAAGGCGCCACAGATAACCCAGGCTCCGCTCGGTGGAGTAACGCAGATACGGCACCTCTTCCAGCATGCGATCGGCATAGTTGAGCGCGTAGATGAGGATCTGTGTGTAACCGGAATCTGCCATGAGGGGAGATTAGGGGTGGTGTTCCGGAAACGGTAGTGGCATAGGCCGTTCCGGTGGTGGCCGGAATTCACCTGTCAGCTCGTATTCAGCCGTATCGCTATTTCCGGAAACAAGCCGGAGGGCCGCATCCCCGCCGGTGTCCAACCCAGGGGATGCGGCCCTCCGCCGTCACAGCGAGCCCGTACGGTCTCTCAGACCGCGATGGCGACCTCCGCGAGCCCGCCCTGCTGGGCGACGACCGTACGGTCCGCGGTCGCGCCCGGCACCAGGGCGCGCACGGTCCACGTGCCCTCGGCCGCGTAGAAGCGGAACTGCCCGGTCGCGGAGGTGGGCACCTCCGCGGTGAACTCGCCGGTCGCGTCGAGCAGCCGGACGTATCCGGTCACCGGCTCGCCGTCGCGGGTCACCTGGCCCTGGATCGTGGTCTCACCGGGCTTGATCGCCGAGGCGTCCGGGCCGCCGGCCTTCGCTCCGCACATGCTGTTTCTCCAGAAGGGTCTGACCAGGAGGTCGGTCGGGATGGGTTACTTGCCGGCGCCGAGCTCGATCGGCACGCCGACGAGGGAGCCGTACTCGGTCCAGGAGCCGTCGTAGTTCTTGACGTTCTCCACGCCGAGCAGCTCGTGCAGGACGAACCAGGTCAGGGCCGAGCGCTCACCGATGCGGCAGTAGGCGATCGTGTCCTTGGCGAGGTCGACGCTCTCGTCGGTGTAGAGGGCCTTCAGCTCCTCGTCCGACTTGAAGGTGCCGTCGTCGTTGGCGTTCTTCGACCACGGGATGTTCTTCGCGCTCGGCACGTGGCCCGGCCGCTGCGACTGCTCCTGCGGCAGGTGGGCCGGGGCGAGCAGCTTGCCGGAGAACTCGTCGGGCGAACGGACGTCGACCAGGTTCTGCGCGCCGATGGCGGCCACGACGTCGTCGCGGAAGGCGCGGATCGAGGTGTCCTGCGGCTTGGCCGTGTACGAGGTCCGGGGGCGCTGCGGGACCTCGTCGCCGGCGACCAGCTCGCGGGCGTCCAGCTCCCACTTCTTGCGGCCGCCGTCGAGGAGCTTGACGTTCTCGTGGCCGTAGAGCTTGAAGTACCAGTAGGCGTACGACGCGAACCAGTTGTTGTTGCCGCCGTAGAGGATCACCGTGTGGTCGTTCGCGATGCCCTTCTCCGACAGGAGCTTCTCGAAGCCCTCCTGGTCGACGAAGTCACGGCGCACCGGGTCCTGGAGGTCCTTGGTCCAGTCGATGCGGATCGCGTTCTTGATGTGGTTCTTCTCGTAGGCGGACGTGTCCTCGTCCACCTCGACGATGGCGATGGTCGGGTCGTCCAGGTGCTCCTGGAGCCAGTCGGCGTCGACCAGGACGTCGCTGCGGCTCATTCTTTCTCCTCCGGGGCAGTCGCGGCGGTGCGTGCGTAGGGCGAGAGGCGCGCTCGGGTGCCCGAGCGGCGCGCGGATGCCCGTGCCTTGCGGCAGGGCGCGAGGGACGCGGAAGCCGGGCTTCCGCTCAGAAGGGGCGACAGAGCATGGCGGCAACGCGGCACAGGTCCACTGCCCGCCGCTTGGTGAGATCCGCCTGTCCCCGCGGCTGGAGGACGCTCGTCGAATACCGCATGGGCCCGATCGTAGGGACGGACAGGCGGACGTGTCACCGCTGTGTCACATGGCGAGACACGATCGTCCGAATGGCGGTACGAAAGAAGCGCCCGGACGCCCGCCGCCGGGCCTCCGGACGCTTCCGCGTGCCATCGGATCTGCCGTGTGGACGGGACCGTCTCGCTCCTCGGACAGCCGTGTCCGGTCCCGGCGTTCACCCCGCCCCTACCCCGCCAGCTTGACGTGCGAACCCTTCACGGTGATCCGGACGCCGTTCCGCGCGGCCTCCACCTTGTCCAGCACGATGCCGCCCGGCAGCCGGTCGACGGCCTGCTGGAAGTCGGTGATGGTGCGGATGCGGTCCTCGGCGATCGCGGCGCCGGCCAGGCTGGGCAGCGAGTCGGCGTGCACCTCGACCTTGTTGTCGACCACGCTCACCGAACTGAGCACGGACACCGTCTGCTTGATCCCGAGGGACGACACCGTGCCCTGGACCGCCACCTTGATCTTCCCGTTGCCGCCGTCGGAGAGGCCGGTGATCCGGGCGGTGACGCCGGGGGCCACCTCGGTCGGCTCGGACTCGGCGGTCTTCAGCAGTTCGTCGTAGGCGATCGTCGCGGTGCCGGTCGCGGTGGCCGCGGTGGCGGAGCTGTAGTCGCCGGAGAACTCCACGCCCTTCATGTCGGCCTTCAGGTCGTCGATCCGGATCGTCCGGCCGGGCTTGCCGGTGTCCGCCTGGTAGGACGCGATGCCCACCTCGACGTCGTCCAGGGAGCCGCCCGCGACCTGGGTCAGGAACGGGAAGCCCTTGATGTCCACGTCCGGGGTCGAGGCCAGGTTCTCGGACGCCTTCAGCCGGTCCGCGGCCTCGCCCTCCGCGAAGTGCACCGCGACCCGGTCCGCGACCACGAACAACGCGCCCAGGATCACGACGACGATCAGCAGTACGCGCAGGGCTCGCATGGGTGGTTTCCCCCGGGGGTCGGTGACGGTGGCGGAGGTCCGCCACGGATCAGGCCACCGTAACCCCGCCGGGCGCCCGCGCACCGGGATTGTGAATCAGTTGTGACCGGGCCCGCCCGGCCTACCCTGGAGCTATGTACGCCCGGCGTCGGCACGTCTACTTCGCCATGATGGGGACCTGCGTGGGTCTCTTCGTCCTGGCCTGGGGGCTCGTCCGCATCTGGTCCGTGCCCGCGGCCGTGGGCCTGTGCGTCGTGGCCATGGTCATCCCGCCGGTCGCCGCGGTGGTCGCCAACCGGCGGGGCCCGCAGGACCGCTGGTGGGACGAGCCCTCCGGCGACCCGCAGTCGGACGAGTGGTGGGACGAGCTGGACGGCAAGAAGCGCCCGCGCCCCTGACCGCGCTCAGTACACGAGCGCCTGGGCGCCGTCGGCCAGCGCCTCCTGCACGAAGACCTGCGCGCCGGCGATCCGCACGCCCTCCAGGACGTCCCGCTCCGTGATCTCCCGGCGGGCGGCGCACTGCGTGCACAGCGTGATCCGCCCGGCGGCGAGGACCGACTCGATCAGATCGGGCAGCGGCGCGGCGTGCGGCAGCTCGAACTCGGCGGCCCGGCCCGGCAGCGCGAACCACGACGACTCCCCGGTCAGCCACAGCGAGACCTCGACCCCGCTGGCCACGGCCACCGCGGCGACCGTGAACGCCTGCGAGCACCGCTCCGGGGCGTCCGCCCCGGCCGTCACCTTGATCACCAGCTTCTTGGTCATGCGGGAAGGGTAGCCGCGCGCGGGCCCAAGGGCCCTCCCGCCGTGGCCCACCTCGCCGGGAGGGCCGGCGGCGGGCCGCGTAAGCTGGGCTGCGGCTCTGTCGTATGCCCACCCCCGCTCAAGGAGCACCCGTGGAGATCTTCTTCGAAACCCTGCTGGTCCTGGTCTGCGTCGGCGTGCTCGCCTTCGCCGGTCTGACCGTGAAGAAGCTGTACCAGGGCCAGCGCTGACCCACCTCTAGGAAGCCTCCGCTCATGATCGAGATCCCGTCCGACCTGCACAAGGACCTCGTCCCGCTCGCCTTCCTGCTCGGCAGCTGGGCCGGCGCGGGCGTGCACGACTTCCCCGGCTCGCAGAAGTGCAACTTCGGCCAGGAGGTCAGCTTCACCCACGACGGCCGGGACTTCCTGGAGTACCACTCCCGCACCTGGGTGCTGGACAAGGACGGCAACAAGGTCCGCCCGCTGGAGACCGAGTCCGGCTTCTGGCGGATCGACGCCGACCGCAAGGTCGAGGTCACGCTGACCCGCGACGACGGTGTCATCGAGATCTGGTACGGCGAGATGGCCGACAAGAAGCCGCAGATCGACCTGGTGACGGACGCCGTCGCCCGCATCCCGGGCGCCCGTCCCTACAGCGGCGGCAAGCGGCTCTACGGCTACGTCAAGAGCGACCTGATGTGGGTGGGCGAGAAGCAGACCCCGGACGTCGCGCTGCGCCCGTACATGTCGGCCCAGCTCAAGAAGGTCGTCACGCCCGAGGACGTGGAGCGCTGGGCCAAGGCCCTGCCCGACGACATGCCCGACGACGGCATCGCCTTCTTCAAGTAGTCCTAGACTCGTCGGTGTGGTGAGCACCGACTGGAAGAGCGACCTCAGGCAGCGCGGCTACCGGCTGACGCCGCAGCGGCAGCTTGTCCTCGAAGCCGTCGACACCCTGGAGCACGCGACCCCCGACGACATCCTCGTGGAAGTGAGGAAGACGGCGTCGGGGGTCAACATTTCCACCGTCTACCGGACGCTGGAGCTGCTGGAGGAGCTGGGCCTGGTCAGCCACGCCCACCTCGGGCACGGCGCGCCCACGTACCACCTCGCCGACCGGCACCACCATCTGCACCTGGTGTGCCGGGACTGCGAGGACGTGATCGAGGCGGACGTGGAGGTGGCCGCGGAGTTCACGGCGAAGCTGCGCCGGCAGTTCGGGTTCGACACCGACATGAAGCACTTCGCCCTCTTCGGCCGGTGCGCGGACTGTTCGCTGAAGAGTTCAAGTACCACGTCGTAGGCTTGCGGTATGAAGAGCCCCCTGCTGTCCCTGCCCGGCGCCGTCCCCGCCGAGGGCGTGGACGAAGGTGTCGCGGCCCACTACGGCGACCTGTTCCGTGAGCAGCGCGCCCTCGCCGACGGTGCCGGTTTCGTCGACCTGTCCCATCGCGGTGTCGTCACCGTCAGCGGTGAGGACCGGCTGAGCTGGCTGCACCTGCTGCTCAGCCAGCACGTCAGCGAGTTGCCGGCGGGCGAGGCCACCGAGGCCCTGATCCTCTCCGCGCACGGGCACATCGAGCACGCGCTGTATCTGGTGGACGACGGGACGACCGTCTGGGCCCATGTGGAGCCCGGCACCCAGGACGCGCTGATCGCGTACCTGGAGTCGATGAAGTTCTTCTACCGGGTGGAGGTCGCCGACCGCACCGGCGACTTCTCGGTGGTCGAGCTGCCCGCCGGGTCCATCGCCGAGGTGCCGGACGGCGTAGTCGTCCGCGAGACGGCGTACGGCCGCGACCTGTTCCTGCCGCGCGCGGACCTGGAGTCCTTCGCGGCCGCGCACGGCCCGGCCGCCGGGCTGCTCGCCCACGAGGCGCTGCGCGTGGAGCAGCACCGGCCCCGGCTCGGCTTCGAGACCGACCACCGGACCATCCCGCACGAGCTGGGCTGGATCGGTACGGCCGTGCACTTGCAGAAGGGCTGCTACCGCGGCCAGGAGACGGTCGCCCGCGTGCAGAACCTGGGCAAGCCGCCGCGCCGCCTGGTCTTCCTGCACCTGGACGGCAGCGAGGTGCACCTGCCGGTGCCGGGCACGGAGCTGCGCCTCGCGGACGAGGGCCCGGACGGCCGCAAGGTCGGCTTCGTGACCACGTCCGTACGCCACCACGAGCTGGGCCCGGTGGCCCTGGCCCTGGTCAAGCGCACCGTACCGGTCGACGCGCGGCTCCTGGCCGGGCAGACGGCCGCGGCCCAGGAGGTCGTGGTCGAGCCGTAGGCCCGGCCGGGTCAGAGCTCCAGCAGGACCGTGAACGGGCCGTCGTTGGTGAGGGACACCCGCATCCGCGCGCCGAACCGGCCCGTCGCCACGGTCGCGCCGAGCTCCCGCAGCCGGGCCACGACCTCGTCGACCAGCGGTTCGGCGATCTCGCCGGGGGCCGCCGCGTTCCAGGTCGGGCGGCGGCCCTTGCGCGCGTCGCCGTAGAGCGTGAACTGGCTGATCACCAGCAGCGGAGCGGCCGTGTCGCTGCACGACCGCTCGTCCTGGAGCATCCGCAGCGTCCACAGTTTGCGCGCCAGCCGGGCCGCCGTCTCCTTGGTGTCCTCATGGGTCACGCCGACCAGGACGCACAGGCCCTCGCCCTCGATCGCGCCCACCGTCTCGCCGTCCACGACGACGCTCGCGCCGTCCACCCTCTGCACCACCGCACGCATGCCGACCATCATGCCCGCTGCCCGGCGCCCGTCCGCGGCGGACCCCGTATGGCTCCCTTACCCCCCATCTGGGGCCGTTCGGGGGCACTCGGTCACATAGCGGCCGGTTGGGGTGGCACGATGCTTCCCACACGCCGGTCGAGGGGACGGTCACACGCAGATGAGCACACCGAGTACCAGCGGGCGCCTGGGCACCCAGGGGTCGTACCGGCCGCCCGTGCAGCGCGCCGACGAGGTGGCGGTCCCGGCCCGGCCCGTGGAGCCGCCCCCGCCCGGCCTGACCCGGCTGAGCCTGCCCGAGCTGCGCGTCCTGCGCCGCGACGCCCAGCGCGACGAGGCGGACCTCAGCTATGTACGGCGGCTGCTCCAGGGCCGCATCGACATCCTGCGGGCGGAGCTGGGCCGGCGCGGCCGGGCGTCCGTGCCGGCGCCGGCGGACGGTTCCGTCCTCGACCGGCTCGCGGAGATCCTGAAGGACGCCCCGGCCCCGCAGCGCTCCTCGGCCCGCCACGTCACGCTCGGCACCCCGCACAACGAGAAGTACCGGCGGCTGGCCGCCGACATGCTCGCCGAGGTGGAGCTGTCCGACCTGACGGCGCGCACCGACCTGGAGCTGACCACCGCCATGGGCCGGCTGGTCCGCTACGAGCAGGAGGTCTCGCGCTGCCGCCAGCGCCTCCAGCACACGGCCGACGACTGCAGCGGCGAGATCGCGCGCCGCTACCGGGACGGCGAGGCCCAGGTGGACGACCTGCTGCTGTGAGCGGCGCAGGACGCACGGCCCCCCGGTCCGGCGGGCCGCTCTCCCCGGCCGGCTGCGTAGGCTCCCCCCATGGGTGAGATGGGTCTGCGCGAGCGCAAGAAGCAGCGGATGTACCAGGACGTGTCCGACATCGCCGTGCGGCTGTTCCTGGAGCGCGGCTTCGACGCGGTGTCCGTGGCGGAGGTGGCCGCCGCGGCCGGGATCTCCAAGCCGACCCTCTTCCGGTACTTCCCGGCCAAGGAGGACCTGGTCCTGCACCGGATCGCGGACCACGAGTCGGAGGCCGCGCGGGTGGCCGCCGGGGCGGCCGACCCGGTGGACGCGCTGCGCCGGCACTTCCTGGCCGGGCTGGACCGGCGCGACCCGGTGACCGGGCTGAACGACCATCCCGACGTGCTGGCCTTCCACCGTCTGCTCTACGGCACCCCGTCGCTGGTGGCGCGGGCCTACGCCCACCAGGAGCGGTCGGAGGCGGCGCTCGCCGAGGCGCTGGGCGGCGGACTGGACGCGCGGCTGGCGGCCGGTCAGATCACCGCGGTGCAGCGGGTGCTGGCCGTGGAGAACTGGCGGCGGATCGCGGCGGGCGAGCCGCTGGAGCGGGTGGCGCCGGACGCGGTGCGCGCGGCCGAGCGGGCGTTCGGGCGGCTGGCGGCGGGGCTGCCGGAACTGCCCATTGTGAGACAGGGTTAAAAATGTAACTCGGTAACGTTATGGCGGTACGCTGACGCCATGACGTCATCCGACCCCGCCCTCACGGAATCCCTGCACGCCGAGCGCGCCTACCACGACACCTGCCGCGCGGCCCTCGCCGCGATGGCCGACGGCGCCGCCGAACAGGTCGTCGTCGGCGAGGACGTCTCCGCCTCCGGGGCCGACGCCGAGGTACTCGGCCGCCGTCTGCGCAGCCAGGCCAAGGCGCTGCGCGAACTGCCGCCCGGTCCGCTGTTCTTCGGCCGGCTGGACTTCGCCGACGGCGACCCGGCGCACGGCGGGCAGAGCTACCACCTGGGCCGGCTGCGGATCACCGAGGACCCGGCCGCCCCGCCGCTGGTCGTCGACTGGCGGGCCCCCGTCTCCCGCGCCTTCTACCAGGCGAGCGCCGCCGACCCGCGCGGCGTCGCGGTACGGCGCCGGTTCGGCTGGGCGCCGGGCGGCCGGGGCGACTCCGCCGGCCTCACCGGGCTGGAGGACGAGCACCTGGGCCGGGGCGAGTCACCCGGCAGCGCCCTCGTGGCCCGCGAGATCGAGCGGCCCCGCGTCGGACCCATGCGGGACATCGTCGCCACCATCCAGCCCGAACAGGACGACCTCGTCCGCGCCGCCCTCACCGACTCGGTGTGCGTCCAGGGCGCGCCCGGCACCGGCAAGACCGCCGTCGGCCTGCACCGCGCCGCCTATCTGCTCTACACCCACCCCAGGCGGCTCCAGCGCTCCGGCCTGCTCATCCTCGGCCCCAACCGCACCTTCCTGCGCTACATCGCCGAGGTGCTGCCCTCCCTCGGCGAGGCCGGCGTACGCCAGTCCACCCTGCTGGAGGAGATCGCCCGCCACCCGGCCACCGGCACCGACCCCGCGCCCACGGCCGCCGTCAAGCACGACCCGCGCATGGCCGAGGTGCTGCGCCGGGCGCTGTACGCCCGCGTGCGCACCGAGGGCGTGACCGACCTCGCCGTAGCGGACGGCTCCTACCGGTGGCGGGTGTCCGCCGGCGAACTCGCGGCCGTGGTCAAGGAGGTCCGCGCCGAGGAACCGCCGTACGCGGTGGGCCGGGAGCGGGTGCGCACCCGGCTGGTGCGCCGGCTGCGCGAGCGGGCCGAACGGCGCTCCGGGGTGCTGCCCGCCTCCTGGACGCGCCGGATCGAGCGCTGCCGGCCGCTGACCGAGCGGCTCGACGCGGTGTGGCCGAAGGTCCGGCCCGAGGAGGTCCTCGCCGGGCTCCTCGGCGACGCCGGGGCGCTGGCACGGGCCGCGGACGGCCTGCTGGACCCCGGGGAGCAGACGGCGCTGCTGTGGCCCCGCCCGCCCCGTTCCCCCCGGTCCGCCCGCTGGTCGCCGGCCGACCTCGTGCTGCTGGACGAACTCGCCGGACTGATCGAACACCCCGGGAGCTACGGCCACATCGTCGTCGACGAGGCGCAGGACCTGTCACCGATGGAGTGCCGGGCCATCGCCCGCCGGGCCGCCTTCGGCTCGCTGACCGTCCTCGGCGACCTCGCCCAGGGCACCACCCCGTGGGCCGCCCGCGACTGGTCCGTCCAGCTGCGCCACCTCGGCCGGCCGGACGCCGCCGTGGTGGCGCTGACCACCGGGTACCGGGTGCCGGCCGCCGTCGTGGAGCTGGCCAACCGGCTGCTCGCCCGGCTCGGGGTGGCCGTGCCCGCCGCCACCTCGCTGCGCACGGACGGGGAGCTGACCCTGCGGCCGGCCCGGGACGTGCTCGCCGCCACCGTGACCGCCGTGCGCGAGGCCCTCGCCCGGGAGGGCTCGGTCGGCGTGATCACGGCCGACGCGGACGCGGACCGGGTGCGGGCGGCGCTCACCGGCGCGGGCCTCGGCCCGGCCGGCCCCGAGGCGCCCGGCGCCCGGCTCGCCGTCGTGCCCGCGAGCATGGTCAAGGGGCTGGAGTACGACCACGTCGTCGCCGTCGAACCGGCCGCGGTGGTGCGGGCGGAGGAACGCGGCGCCCACCGGCTGTACGTGGTGCTGACCCGGGCGGTGTCCCGGCTGGACGTGGTGCACGCCCGCCCGCTGCCGTTCTGACCCGCTCCTCCCGCCGGGGCCGGGCGGTCAGCCGCCGACGTACTCCGCCAGGTGCTCGCCGGTGACGGTCGAGCGGGCCGCGACCAGATCCGCCGGGGTGCCCTCGAAGACGATCC
Organism: Streptomyces sp. NPDC017095; assembly: GCF_044332325.1. Lineage (NCBI taxonomy): Bacteria > Bacillati > Actinomycetota > Actinomycetes > Kitasatosporales > Streptomycetaceae > Streptomyces > Streptomyces sp. NPDC017095. The sequence continues at coordinate 433,459 of NZ_JBIROU010000004.1, read as the reverse complement.
GGCCGCCGTCGTGCCCGGCGCCGGGCCCGAGGTCGACGATCCAGTCCGCGTGCGCCATGACCGCCTGGTGGTGCTCGATGACGATCACCGACTTGCCCGCGTCCACCAACCGGTCGAGCAAGCCCAGCAGTTGCTCCACATCGGCCGGGTGCAGACCGGTGGTCGGCTCGTCCAGGACGTAGACCCCGCCCTGGCCGGCCATGTGCGTGGCCAGCTTCAGCCGCTGCCGCTCGCCGCCGGACAGCGTGGTGAGCGGCTGGCCGAGCGTGAGGTAGCCGAGCCCGACGTCGGCCAGGTTCCGCAGGATGCGGTGGGCGGCCGGGGTGCGGGCCGGGCCGTCGCCGAAGAACTCCTCGGCCTGCGACACCGGCATCGCCAGCACCTCGCTGATGTCCCGGCCGCCGAGCCGGTACTCCAGCACCGAGGCGTCGAACCGCCGGCCCTCGCACTCCTCGCAGGTGGTGGCGACCCCGGCCATCACCGCCAGGTCGGTGTAGATGACACCGGCGCCGTTGCAGGCCGGGCAGGCGCCCTCGGAGTTCGCGCTGAACAGCGCCGGCTTCACGCCGTTGGCCTTGGCGAACGCCTTGCGGACCGGCTCCAGCAGCCCGGTGTACGTCGCCGGGTTGCTGCGCCGCGAACCGCGGATCGGCGTCTGGTCGACCGAGACGACGCCCTCGCCGGCCGGGACCGACCCGTGCACCAGCGAACTCTTGCCGGAACCGGCCACCCCGGTGACGACGACCAGCACCCCGAGCGGGATGTCCACGTCCACGCCCCGGAGGTTGTGGGTGGCGGCGCCGCGGATCTCCAGGGCGCCGGCCGGCTTGCGCACCGTCTCCTTCAGGGTGGCCCGGTCGTCCAGATGGCGGCCGGTCGGCGTGCCGGCGGCGCGCAGCCCGGCGACGGTGCCCTCGAAGCAGACCGTGCCGCCCGCCGTGCCGGCGCCCGGACCGAGGTCCACCACGTGGTCGGCGATCGCGACGACCTCCGGCTTGTGCTCCACGACGAGCACCGTGTTGCCCTTGTCGCGCAGCCGCAGCAGCAGGTCGTTCATGCGCCGGATGTCGTGCGGGTGCAGACCGGCGGTCGGCTCGTCGAACACGTACGTCACATCGGTCAGCGAGGAGCCGAGGTGGCGGATCATCTTCGTGCGCTGCGCCTCGCCGCCCGAGAGGGTGCCCGAGGGCCGGTCCAGCGAGAGGTAGCCGAGGCCGATCTCCACGAAGGAGTCCAGGGTGCCGCGCAGCGAGGCGAGCAGCGGCGCCACGGACGGCTCGTCCAGCTCGCGGACCCAGGCGGCCAGGTCGCTGATCTGGAGCGCGCAGGCGTCGGCGATGCTCAGCCCCTTGATCTTCGAGGAGCGGGCCGCCGCGCCGAGCCGGGTGCCGTCGCAGTCCGGGCAGGTGGCGAAGGTGACCGCCCGGTCCACGAACTCCCGGATGTGCGGCTGCATCGCCTCCCGGTCCTTGGCGAGCATCGACTTCCGGATGCGCGGCACCAGACCCTCGTACGTCATGTTGATGCCCGCGATCTTCATCCGGGCCGGCTCGCGGTACAGGAAGTCGTCCAGCTGCCGCTTCGTGAAGGTGCGGATCGGCTGGTCCGCGGGGTACAGGCCCGACTCGGCGTACAGACGGTGGTTCCAGCCGCCCGGCTTGTAGCCGGGGATGGCCAGCGCGCCCTCGCCGAGCGACCGGTCCGCGTCGTAGAGCTGGGCCAGGTCGATGTCGGTGACCGTGCCGCGGCCCTCGCAGCGCGGGCACATGCCGCCGGTGACGCTGAACTCGCGGCGCTCCTTCACCGTCTTCCCGCCGCGCTCCACGGTGACGGCGCCGGCTCCGCTGATCGAGGCCACGTTGAAGGAGAACGCCTTGGGCGAGCCGATGTGCGGGGTGCCGAGCCGGCTGAAGAGGATGCGGAGCATCGCGTGGGCGTCGGTGACGGTGCCGACCGTGGAGCGCGGGTCGGCGCCCATCCGCTGCTGGTCGACGATGATCGCGGTGGTCAGCCCGTCCAGCACGTCGACGTCGGGCCGCGCCAGCGTGGGCATGAAGCCCTGGACGAACGCGCTGTACGTCTCGTTGATCAGCCGCTGCGACTCCGCGGCGATGGTGTCGAAGACCAGGGAGCTCTTGCCGGAGCCGGAGACCCCGGTGAACACCGTCAGCCGGCGCTTGGGTATCTCGATGCTGACGTCCTTCAGGTTGTTCTCGCGGGCCCCGTGCACCCGGATCACGTCGTGCCGGTCGGCGGCGTGCTGTGCGCTGGCGTCGTCCATGCGCGCCACCGTAACGGCGCCCGCGCCCCGGCCGCTTCTCCCATCCTGACCGTCCGGAACCGGCCGTTCGGCCGGCGTGCGGACCCGGGGCTACCCGGCGGTGAAGTCGTAGGCCGACCAGTCCGTGAGCGGGCGGTAGCCGAGGCGTTGGTAGAGGGCGTTGCTGGTGGGGTTGGACCGGTCCGCGAACAGCACGACGTCCCGCGCGCCCGCGGCCAGCGCGGCCCGGCTCACCTCCGCGGTCACGGCGGCCGCGTACCCCCGGCCGCGCAGCGGGGCCGGGGTGTAGACGACGTCCACCTGGATCTGGCCGCCGGTCAGCGGGTTCATGCCCGCCACGGAGACGGGCGTGCCGTCCGGGGTCTCCCAGAGCGTGTAGCGCTTGTCGGCGAAGCGCGTGCCGGACCAGGAGCGGGCGTCGATGCGGACGGCTTCCCCGACGGCCGCGGCGAACTCGCCGCACCAGCGCATGGTCTCCGCCAGGTCCCGCTCGCCCAGGACGCGGCTCCGGCCCGCCGGCGGCGGGTCCGGCGGGGTGAGCGTGCCGAGGCGGTACAGGCACAGCCGCGTGCCGCGGATCACCGGCGTCGCCCCGGTCCGCCGCCGCCAGGCCTCCGCGAAGGCGGTGGCGGTGGCATGGTCCGCGCTGACGGACGGCAGACGGTGCCCGAGGGCGGCCAGGCGCGCGGCCAGGGCGTCGGCCTGTCCGGGCGTGAGCGGGGTGGGGACCAGGGCGCGGGGCGGGAGGCGGTGGAAGGCGGCGCGGACCTCACCGCCGTACTCCAGCACGCCGAAGACGGGCGTCCCGGTGCCGAACGCCTCCGCCCCGCGGGCCCGCAGCCGCGCGGCCCAGGTCAGCGTCATGACGTGCCGGCCGGGCCGTGAGCGCAGGAAGTCCCCGGCGCGCGCGAGGAAGGCGTCGACGTCGTCGGTGAGGTGCCAGTCGTCCGGGCGCATGCCCCATGACTGCCCCCCGCGCCACGCCATGACACACTCTTGCAAGCAGGTGCTTGCAATTGTTAGCGAACGGGAGCAAGGTGGAGTCATGGCATCGCTGAACGTCGGCAATCTCGGTGAGTACCTGCGCGAGCAGCGGCGCACCGCGCAGCTGTCGTTGCGGCAGCTCGCCGACGCCGCCGGGGTGTCGAACCCCTACCTGAGCCAGATCGAGCGCGGGCTGCGCAAGCCCAGCGCGGAGGTGCTCCAGCAGGTCGCCAAGGCGCTGCGCATCTCCGCCGAGACGCTGTACGTCCGCGCGGGCATCCTCGACGCCGAGCGGGGCCGGGACGAGGTCGGCACGCGTGCCGTCATCCTCGCCGATCCCTCGCTCAGCGAACGGCAGAAGCAGGTGCTGCTCCAGATCTACGAATCCTTCCGCAAGGAGAACGGATTCGGGACCGGCGAGCCCGCCGCGGGCGGGGAGGACGGGGCGGGCGCCACGGCCGAGGGGACCGGGGGCCGCGGGGCCGGCGCAGGCGATGCCGCCGGAAGTGACACGGATGCCGGTCCACGGCGGACGGCCGGATAACGCCGGACCAGGGCTGAAGGACGCCCGCCGCGGACCACAGACCCAGCCGAACGCGAATCCGATCCGGGAGGATCCCCACCATGGCCATCACCGACGACCTGCGCAAGACCTTCAGCGACCCGACCCCGCTCTACTTCGCCGCCGGCACCGCCGATCTGGCGCTCCAGCAGGCCAGGAAGGTGCCGGCCCTGGTCGAGCAGCTGCGCACCGAGGCCCCGGCGCGCATCGAGGCCGTGCGCAACACCGACCCGAAGGCCGTGCAGGAGAAGGCCGCCGCCCGCGCCAAGGAGGCGCAGGAGACCCTGCAGACCAAGGTCAGCGAGTTCATCGGCGCCCTGGACGTCAAGAAGCTGGGCGAGACCGCCCAGGACTTCGCCCTGCGCGGGGTCGGCGTGGCCGCCGAGTACGCCGTCAAGGCCCGTGAGACCTACGAGAAGGTCGCCGAGCACGGCGAGCAGGCCGTGAAGACCTGGCGCGGCGAGGCGGCCGAGGAGATCGAGGAGCTGGCGATCGTCGTCGAGGGCCAGCCCGAGCCGGCCGGCACCGCGTCCGGACCGGCGGAGACCGGGACCGGACCGGCCGAGACCAAGCCGGAGCCGGTCGCGGTCACGCCGGCCGAGGCCAAGCCGGAGCCGGCCGAGGTCAAGCCCGAGCCGGCCGGCGTCAAGGACGACGCGACCGGGCCCGCGGCGGCCGGCGAGCCCGCCGCGGCGGACAAGCCCGCGGCGAAGAAGACGCCGGCCGCCCGCAAGCCCACCACCCCGAAGAAGGCCACTCCGTCGGCCGACTGACCGCCGGGCGACGGCACGAGCGCGGGCCGGGCACCTTCGCAGTGCCCGGCCCGTTGTGCGGGTACGGTGGCGGCGTAGCAGGGACCGGCAGATCAACGGGCGGTGGGCAGCATGCTGATGTTGGGCTTCGCGGGCTTCTTGGGCATCTTGAAGATCGTCCTGATGGCCCTGGCCGCGTTCGGGCTGTTCGACGCCGTGTTCCGGCGCGAGGACGCCTTCCGCGCGGCCGACAAGCAGAACAAGGTCTTCTGGCTGATCATCCTCGGCATCGCGCTCGTCGTCAGCTATCTGTTCTCGCTGCTGTCCATCCTGCCGATCGCCGGCGCGGTCGCCAGCATCGTCTACCTCGTGGACGTGCGTCCCGCGCTCCGGCAGGTCGGCGGCGGCCGGGGCTGGGGCCGCCGCCGCGGCAGCAGCAGCGACGGTCCGTACGGGCCGTACAACGGCGGCCGCTAGCGCGGACGGCCCGGAAGCCGGAAGAAGGCGCGGGCGGGCGCGGGCGGGTGCCCTACGCCGTCCGGTCCAGCAGCACCACGGCCACGTCGTCCGTCAGCTCGCCGCCGTTGAGCTGGCGCACCTCGTGCACCGCGGCCCGCAGCAGTTCCTCGCCGCGCAGCCCCTCGGCGAGCTGCCGGCTGATCATCTCGACCATGCCGTCCTGTCCGAGCCGCTCCCCGTCCGCACCGATCCGGCCCTCGATCAGGCCGTCGGTGTAGAGCATCAGGCTCCACTCGGCGCCCAGCTCGACCTGGGTCCGGGGCCAGCGGGCGCCGGGCAGCAGGCCCAGGGCCGGGCCGTTGTTGTCGTAGGGCAGCAGCCGCGGCGGCCGGCCGGGGCGGGCGATCAGCGGGGCCGGATGGCCGGCCAGGCACAGCCCGGCCCGGCGGCCGTCGGGCGCGATGTCCACCGTGCACAGCGTCGCGAAGATCTCCTCGTCGGCGCGCTCGTGTTCCAGCACCTGCTGGAGGGTGTTCAGCAGCTCGTCCCCGCACAGCCCGGCCAGGGTCAGCGCCCGCCAGGCGATGCGCAGCTCGACGCCGAGCGCGGCCTCGTCCGGGCCGTGCCCGCAGACGTCGCCGATCATGGCGTGCACGGTGCCGTCCGGGGTGCGGACGGCGTCGTAGAAGTCGCCGCCGAGCAGGGCCCGGGAGCGGCCCGGCCGGTAGCGGGCGGCGAACCGCAGCGCGGAGCCGTCCAGCAGCGGCGTGGGCAGCAGACCGCGCTCCAGCCGGCGGTTCTCCTGCGCGCGCAGCCTGCCCTCGGCGAGCCGTCGCTCGGCGGTGTCGGAGCGCTTGCGCTCCACCGCGTAGCGGATGGCGCGGCTGAGCAGCCGGCCGTCCAGCTCGTCCCGGAACAGATAGTCCTGCGCGCCCACCCGCACGGCCTCGGCGCCGCGCTCGGCGTCGGTGGAGGCGGTCAGCGCGAGCACGGCGTGCCGGGGCGCGAGCCGCAGGACGTGCCGCAGCACGGCCAGCTCGTCGCCGGTGTCGCCGCCGCCCGGGGCCGGCAGGGCCAGGTCCAGCAGGATGCAGTGGACGTCGTCGGTGAGCAGCCGCTCGGCCTCGGTGAGGTTGCGGGCGGTGCGGACGCGGATCGGCTTGCCGGCCGAGTCCAGCAGATCGGGCACGATCGGCGAGCCGGCCGGGTCGTCCTCGATCAGCAGCAGGGTGAGAGTGGCGCCGGTGCCCTGTGCGGGCGCGGCGTCGCGGTGGGCCTCGACCTTGAGGAGGCCGCCGGCGGGGGCGGCCTGCGCCTGACCACTCTCCACGGCCGGGATCGCTCTCTGCCGCGGTACGGGTACGGGCATCGTCTTGGGTTCCTTCCCTCCCCCCGAGGGCACGGCGGCGTCGAGGGGTCTCGACCCACCGACGGGTGACCATAGCGGCTGTGGCCGCCCCGGTGGAATGGTGTGAGCCGCGTCGCTCCGGCGCCCGCCGCTGTCATATGCCCTGTTCGGCGCCGCAGTTGCGCGGCGGACCGGCCCGGCGGGGATGACGAAGCTCACGCCCCGGGCGGCGGGGGCCGGGGCGGGTCGTGCGGTGGGTCACATGACGTACGTCACCGGACACCCGGCCGTCCGGGGCGCCGTGCCGGGCCTCACGCGTCCGGGCGTACGACGCCCAGGATCGGCATCGAGCCGGCGCCCGCGACCGTCACCGTGCGGCCGGGGCGCGGGGCGTGGATGATCCTGCCGTCGCCTATGTACAGCGCCACATGGCTGGCGTCGGCGAAGTAGACGACGAGGTCGCCGGGGCGCATGTCCGCGACGTCGACGTGCCGGAGCTGCTTCCACTGCTCCTGCGAGGTGCGCGGGACGGCGTGTCCGGCCGCCTCCCAGGCCTGCGAGGTCAGGCCCGAGCAGTCGAAGGAGTCCGGGCCCTCGGCGCCCCACACGTACGGCTTGCCGAGCTGCGCGGTGGCGAACCGCACGGCCTTCTCGCCGCGCGTGGAGGCCTGCCCGGGGCTGTCCTTGAGGACGCCGGTGTCCAGCCAGGCGGTCTGCGCCTTCCGCGCGGCCTCCCGCTCCAGCTGCTCCAGCCGCTCCTTCTCCTTCTTCTCCAGCCGGGAGCGGAGTTTCTCGGCCGCGTCGATCTGCTGCTCGATCTTCTTCTTGGCGGCGGCCTCGGCCCTGCGCCGGCTCTCCAGCCTCTTGCCCTGCGCCGCGGCGTCGTCGGCGTACTGCCGCAACTCCCGCTGGGTGCGGGCCATGTCGCTCATCAGCCCGGTGGCCGCCCGCTGGCCCTGGAGCATCCGGCCGGCGCCGTCCAGGAACCGGCCCGGGTCGTCGCTGAGCAGGAACTGGGCGGAGGAGGACAGGCCGCCGGTGCGGTACTGGTCCCGGGCCGTCGCGCCCGCCTGGTCGGTGAGCCGGTCCAGCCGCCGCTGACCCTGGTCGATCCTCCTGGTCAGCTCCGCGATCTCGGCGGACTGCCTCTTGGCCTTCTCCTCGGCCGCGTTGTAGGCGTCGGTGGCCACGGCCGCGTCGTGGTAGAGCTTGTCCAGCTTGGCCCGGACCTTCTCGAGTTCGCTGTCCGGCAGGGGAGTCCGGGCCGGCCCGGCGGTCGCCTCCGGCGCGGGCGGGGGAGCGGGAGCCGCGAACGCCGTGCCCGGGGCCGCCAGCACGGTCACCGCGCACACCACGGTCAGGGCGGCCGTGAGCAGGCCGCGCTTGCCCGAACCCATACCTGTTCCCCCCAACTGATTGACCGTCAGTAACTTACGGTCGCCTGAGGGATCGTGCCACGCCCGCGCGCAAAACGACAGAGGCCGCCTGGGACCGGATGCCGTGTACGGCGCTCCCCCCACCGGTGTGACGTGCGGCGGGCCCGCGGCGTTCCCGCGCCGCGCGCCCGGCCGGGCGGCGGACGGTCAGCGCACCGGCGCCAACGCCGTCCAGGCCACGGTCACTTCGCCCTGCCGCCAGCGGACCGGGCCGTCCGTCACCGGCCAGTCGGCCGTCAGGTCCCGCACCGCGCGCAGCCAGCGCTGGCGGGCGCCGTAGGAGGCGTAGGGCGCGGCGGCGGCCCAGGCCCGGTCGAAGTCACGGAGGAAGGCGTGCACCGGCTCGCCCGGCACATTGCGGTGGATCAGCGCCTTCGGCAGGCGCTCGGCGAGATCGGAGGGGCGCTCCAGCGAGCCCAGCCGGGTGGCGAAGGTGACCGTGCGGGGGCCCTCGGGGCCGAGCGCCACCCACACGTGCCGGCGGCCGATCTCGTCACAGGTGCCCTCCACCAGCAGCCCGTCCGGCGCGAGCCGCGCGCACAGCTGCCGCCACACCGGGGCGACCTCGGCCTCGTCGTACTGGCGCAGCACGTTCGCCGCGCGGATCAGCAGCGGGCGCCCGGGCACCGGCACCTCGAAGCCGCCGTGCCGGAAGACCAGGCCGTCGCGCTCGTACGGCCGGGCCGCCGCGACCCGGGCCGGCTCGATCTCGACGCCGACCACGCGGGTGCCGGGCGCCGCCGCGCGCAGCCGGGCCAGCAGCTCCACGGCGGTCCAGGGCGCGGCGCCGTACCCCAGGTCGACGGCGACGGGCTCGTCCGCGCGCCGCAGCGCGGCGCCGTGCGTGGCCGCGATCCAGCGGTCCATGCGGCGCAGCCGGTTCGGGTTGGTCGTCCCGCGCGTCACCGTTCCCACGGGGCGGGTCGCTGCGCGGGCTGTCATGCCTACGAGGGTAAAGCGCCTCGTACGCCACTCCGTGTCGAACGGTTGACCGATAATGGGTAACGATTCGACAAAGTCGCTTGATCGGGAAATGGGCGGGCACTCGCTCGCTGTTGTCCTCCTTCGGAGGGCGGGCGGTCCCTCCGCAGGCAGTCCGGCGGCAAGGAGGAGCGCCACGTGAGCCAGTACGTCAGCAGGCTCGGGCGACGCTCCCCGGCGGCCGCCTCCCGGCTCAGGCTGTCCCGCAGGCCCCGGCGGATCGCCATGCTCTCCGTGCACACCTCCCCGCTCCACCAGCCCGGCACCGGCGACGCGGGCGGCATGAACGTCTACATCGTGGAGCTGGCCCAGCGGCTGGCCGAGATCGACATCGAGGTCGAGATCTTCACCCGGGCCACGGCCGGCGGTCTGCCCGCGGTCGTCGAGCTGGCCCCCGGCGTCCTCGTCCGGCACGTCGACGCGGGCCCCTACGAGGGCCTGGCCAAGGAGGAGCTGCCCGCCCAGCTCTGCGCCTTCACCCACGGCGTGATGCAGGCGTGGGCCGGCCACCGCCCCGGCCACTACGACCTCGTCCACTCCCACTACTGGCTCTCCGGGCACGTCGGCTGGCTCGCCGCCCAGCGCTGGGGCGTGCCCCTGGTGCACGCCATGCACACCATGGCCAAGGTCAAGAACGCCAGCCTGGCCGAGGGCGACTCGCCCGAGCCCGCCGCCCGGGTCATCGGCGAGACCCAGATCGTCGCCGCCGCCGACCGGCTCATCGCCAACACCGCCGAGGAGGCCGCCGACCTCGTCCGGCACTACGCGGCCGACCCCGGGAAGGTCGCCGTGGTCCACCCCGGCGTCAACCTGCGCCGCTTCCGCCCCGCCGACGGCCGGGCCGCCGCCCGCGCCCGCCTCGGCCTCCCGCAGGACGCGCTGATCCCGCTCTTCGCGGGCCGCATACAGCCGCTGAAGGCGCCGGACATCCTGCTGCGCGCCGTCGCCGTCCTGCTGGAGCGGCGCCCCGAGCTGCGCTCCCGCCTCCTCGTCCCGGTCGTCGGCGGCCCCAGCGGCAGCGGGCTCGCCAAGCCCGAGGGCCTGCAGAAGCTGGCGGCCCGGCTGGGCATCGCGGACGTGGTGCGGTTCCGGCCGCCGGTCGGGCAGGAGCAGCTTGCGGACTGGTTCCGGGCCGCGTCCGTCCTCGTCATGCCGTCGTACAGCGAGTCCTTCGGTCTGGTCGCCATCGAGGCGCAGGCGGCCGGCACGCCCGTGCTCGCGGCCTCGGTCGGCGGCCTGCCGGTGGCCGTGCGGGACGGCGAGACCGGCTTCCTCGTCCAGGGCCACGACCCGGCCGACTACGCGAACGTGCTGCGCCGCTTCGCCGACGCGCCGGACCTGCCGGCGCGCATGGGCCGGGCCGCCGCCCGGCACGCCCAGTCCTTCGGCTGGGACACGGCCGCCGCCGCCACCGCCGACGTGTACCTGGCCGCGACCCAGTCCCACCGCCGTCGCGTACGCTCCCACCATGGGTGAGGTCGAGAAGGCGGGACAGGTCCTGGAGGGCGTCTTCAAGGACACGGAGCTGGAGTGGGAGAGTCCCGAGCCCGGGAACTACGTCGTCAGACTTCCCGGCACGCACAAGCTGTCCACCACGGTCTCCTTCCTCGTCGGCCGCCACTCGCTGTCGCTGAACGCCTTCGTCGTCCGCCACCCCGACGAGAACGAGGCGGGCGTCCACCGCTGGCTGCTGGAGCGCAACCTCAAGCTGTACGGCGTGAGTTACGCCGTGGACCGGCTCGGCGACGTCTACGTCACCGCCCGCCTGCCGCTGGCCGCGGTCACCCCGGACGGCGTCGACCACCTCCTCGGCCAGGTCCTGGAGGCGTCGGACGGCGCCTTCAACACCCTGCTGGAGCTGGGCTTCGCCTCCTCGATCCGCAAGGAGCACGCCTGGCGGGTGTCCCGGGGCGAGTCCACGCGGAACCTGGAAGCGTTCCGTCACCTGATCGAGCGCCCGGCGGACTGAGGCGGGTCCGCCGGGGACTCGGGGCGGGCCCGGCCGGACCCGGGGCAGGTCCGGCGGGCCTCAGGACGGGTCCGGACGGGGCGTTGCGGTCCCGGCGCCGTGATCCAGTTCGTCGGCGAACGCCCGCAGGGCATCGGCCAGTTCCTTCTTGGTCGGCAACTGGTCGACCTTCTTGTCCAGCTCCGTGATGCGCCGGTTCAGTTCCTCCAGGCCGGCCGTCCCGGTGGGCTCGGCCGAGGGCCCGGGGTCGTCCGGGTCGGTGCCGCCGTCGGCACCCACGCTGCCGCCGCCGTCGGTGAGGCCGCCGCTGCTGCCGGAACCGGCGACGGAACCGCCGTCCGCGCCGCCCGTGTCGCCCGCGGCCGTGCCGCCGTCGGACGTGCCGCCGTAGAACAGGCCGCCGTCGTCCGCCGTGCCGCCGTCCGAGGTGCCGCCGCCGTCCGTGGTGCCGACGGACGTGCCCCCGGCGTCCGTGTCCGGCGGGACGGTGGCCGCGACGCCGCGCTCGTGGCGGGGAGCGCCGTCCGAGGGTGCCGCGAGCGCCACGCCGACGCCGACGGCGACCAGGGCCGCGGCGCCCGCCACGGCGGCCCCGAGGCGTCGGAACGGCAGCGCGCGGGAGGGGCGGGAGGCATCGCGGGGAGCCTGCGGGTCCGGTGTTCTCCGTGTGTCGTCCATGGGCGGAGGCTAACCAGCGGTCACCGGCGGACGGGCGGCTTCCGCCGGACCGGTACGCGGTTCAGCGGGAGCCGCCGCGGTAGCGGCCCGGGGTGACGCCGACCAGTTTCCGGAAGTGCCGGGTGAGATGGGCCTGGTCGTAGAACCCGGTGACCTGCGCGACCTCGCCCGGCGGCACCCCGTCGAGCAGCAGCCGCCGGGCCCGTCCGACCCGCCGGGACATCAAGTACTGGTGCGGCGCGATGCCGTACGCGCCGCTGAACGCCCGGACCAGGTGCGCCGGATGGGCGTGCAGCACCCGCGCGGCCTCCTCCAGCGAGAGGCCGGCGACGACCCGGGCGTCCAGCAACTCCCGCAGCGCGCGGGCGAGTACCGGGTCCCGGAACCGGCGCGGTGCGCCGGCGCGCGGCCGCAGGTGGCGGCGCAGCCGCTCGGCGACCAGCGTCAGCCTGCTCTCCGCCTCCAGTTCGTCACCGGGCCGGGCGAGGGCGGAGTGCAGCCGGGCGACGCGGGTCCGCAGTACCGGGTCCCGCAGATCGGGGCGGTCCACGGCCGGACCGATCAGCTCCTGGCCGAGCCGGCTGCCGTCGAGGTACACCACCCGCTTGCGGAAACCGCCCGGCGTGGCCGGTGAGCCGTTGTGCGGGACGTGCGGCGGCAGCAGCGACACGGTGTCGTGCGGGGTGCCGTGCTCGTGCCGGTCCAGGTCGTACCGCACGGCCCCGTCGTCCACGATCAGCAGCGTCCACGCGTCGTGGACGTGCATCGGATAGGCGTACTCGGTGAAGCGGGCGTGGAAGACCTCGGTGACGCCCGGCACCCCGGGACGCCACGCGGTGACGTGGTCCTGCACGGCGGCCATGCAAAAAACGTACAAGACCCGGCCGCGTCCCGCGGGGGAGTCTCGCTCCATGAACACGCAACCCCTCCGCTTCGACACGAAGATCGCCGTACTGCTGCGGGCGGACCTGGAGTCATGGCAGCGCCTGAACGTCACCGCCTTCCTGGTCAGCGGCCTGGGCAGCCGGGTGCCGGAGCTTGTCGGCGAGCCCTACGAAGACGCGGACGGGGTGGGATACCTGCCGATGTTCCGCCAGCCGGTGCTGGTCTTCGAGGGCGGCGAGAAGACCTTGAGGACGGCCCACGGCAGGGCGCTGGACCGCGCCCTGCCGTGTGCGGTGTTCACGTCCGGCCTGTTCGCCACGGGCAACGACCGCGACAACCGCGCGGCGGTCCGCGCCGTCCCGACGGCCGGCCTGGACCTGGTGGGACTGGCGGTGTACGGCCCGCGCAACGCCGTGGACAAGACGGTGAAGGGCGCGCGGATGCACCCGTGAGGCCGTGCCCGGTTCAGCCGAACATGCCGGGCACGTAGTCGCCGGCGGGCTGCCGGACGATCACGTTGACGCGGTTGTAGGCGTTGATGACGGCGATCAGGCCGATCAGGGCGGTGAGCTGCTCCTCGTCGTAGTGCTCGGCGGCCTTCGCCCACACCTCGTCGCTGACGCCGCCGGCCGCGTCGGCGATGCGGGTGGCCTGTTCCGTCAGCTCCAGGGCGGCCCGCTCGGCCGCGGTGAACACGGTGGCCTCGCGCCAGGCCGCCACCAGGTGCAGCCGGGTGGCGCTCTCGCCGGCCGCCGTGGCGTCCTTGGTGTGCATGTCGGTGCAGAAGCCGCAGCCGTTGATCTGGCTGGCGCGGATCTTCACCAGCTCCTGCGTGGCGGCCGGCAGCGCGGAGCCGGCGACGGCCTTGCCGGCCGCGGTCAGGTGCGTGAACACCTTGCTGGCCAGGGGGCTGGCGAAGAGGTTGAGCCGGGCGTCCATGGGGTCCTCCTGGGGTGCGAGTGCCGACACCTCACTGACGGACGGGCCCCGGGAACCGTGACACGGACGGACGTGACCCGTGTCACTCGGCGGCCCCGGCGGCCTGCACGGCCTTCGCCGTAACCCCCGGCTCCCTCTCCGCCGTGGCCCCGGCCGGCCCTTCCGGCGGCAGGCGGCGCATGAGGACGCCGTAGCCGAGGCCAGCCGCCGTGCCCACCGCCGCGCACATGCCCCACAGCCAGCCCGCGCCGAGCCGGTCGATGACCGCGCCCGACATCAGCGGGGCGATCAGCGCGGCGAGGGACCAGGAGAGGGTGTAGACGCCCTGGTAGCGGCCCCGGCCGTGGACCGGCGAGAGGCGGACGACCAGGCCGGTCTGGGTCGGGGCGTTGACGATCTCGGCGAGCGTCCACACGCACACGGTCAGCATGAAGACACCGACCGACCCGGCGAAGACGGTGAGCCCGAAGCCGTACCCGGCCAGCAGCGAGGAGACGACCAGCAGGGTACGCGGATCGCGGTGCTCGACGAGCCGGGTGACCGGGATCTGGAGGGCGACGATCAGGACGCCGTTGACGGCGATGGCCAGGCCGTAGTCGGCGGGGGAGAACCCGGCCCGGCCCATGGCCACCGGAAGCCCGACCGAGCCCTGCTGGAAGACCAGCGCGACCAGGAAGGACAGCCCGACGACGGCCATGTACCGCCCGTCCCGCAGCACCGTGCCGAGACCCACCCGGGCCTGCTCCTGCCGGGCCGCGGGCGCGGGCCGCGACTCGGGCAGCCGGGCGAAGACGACGACCGCGCAGGCCAGGGTCATCCCGGCCTCGATCAGGAACCCGGCGCGATAGCTGACCTCGGCGATGAACCCGGCCGCCGTGGAGGAGACGGCGAAACCGAGGTTGATCGCCCAGTAGTTGAGGGAGAAGGCGCGAACCCGGTCCTCGGGACGGACGATGTCGGCCATCATCGCCTGCACGGCCGGCCGGGAGGCGTTGGACGCCATGCCGACGACGAAGGCCACGGCGGCGATGGAGACCGGATCCGTCACGAAGCCGAGCAGCGCCACGGAGGCCGCGGTGGCGGTCTGCGCGACGAGCAGCGTGGGCCGCCTGCCGAGCCGGTCGGCCATCACCCCGCCGCCCAGCGAGGAGACGACCCCGCCGAGCCCGTGCAGGGAGGCGACGAGACCGGCGTACGAGGCGGAGTAGCCGCGGTCCAGCGTCAGATAGAGCGCCATGAACGTGGCGACGAAGGCGCCCAGCCGGTTGATCAGGGTGCTGAGCCACAGCCACCAGAACGCCCGGGGCAGCCCGGAGACGGACTCCCGGACGGCACGTCTGACACGGGCTGGCGACATCGAGGATCCCCCACGTCTGTAAGCGGCACTGGCGGTGACCACAACTTACAAATGGGGGGATCGGCTCCGCCACTCGATTAACAGGCCGCGTCAATCCGCCCGCGGCGCGTGCGGCGCCGGGACACCGCGTGCGGCACGGCCGGGTACGAGGCACCGCGCGCCGCCCGCTCGAACCGGCTCGGGAACGGGAACTTCCGGTCCAGGAAGGCACGGATCGCCTTCTGGGCCGCCGCCCGGTCCGCCGGGTCGGTGTCCACGTCGTTGAGGCAGAAGAAGTCCACGTCCTCGCCGGCCGCGAGGCGGGCCAGCCGGCGCCGCATGTCCGGGGTGCCGAGCTGGACGTACCGGAAGAGGTAGTCCGCCGGCACACCGCGGCCGGTCGCGATCGCCCAGTGGTGGTGGAGCGTGGACGCCGGGGCGACATCGGAGGTGGAGCGGAAGCGCGAGTACGCCGTGCGTTCCAGCTCCTCGATGCCGAGGCTCTCCATCTCCCGCATCACGGACATCAGTTGCGGGTGCGGGGTGTGCAGCGACTTGTGCGTGGGGTACCGGCCGTGGAAGCGCCGGATCACCTCGCGGGCGTTCTTCCCGGCCGAGTTCGGCGCCGGCTCCAGCGGATGCGGGTCGCCGACACCCAGCTTGAGCGGGGACAGCGGGATGCGGGCGATGCCGTTGCCGTGGAAGAAGCGTTCGGGGCCCACCGGGCGGTTGATGAAGACGTCGTCGTTGAAGTAGAGGTAGTGCTCCGACAGGCCCGGTATGTGGTGCAGCCGGCTCTCGATCGCGTGCGAGTTGAACACGGGCAGCGCGTCGGCCGGGAGGATGTCCCGGTGGTCGATCACGGTCAGGCCCGCCGCCTCCGGGTCCAGCCAGGACGGCGTCTGGGAGTCGGTCACCAGATAGACGTGCCGGATGAAACCGGCGTACATCTCCAGCGACCGCAGCGCGTACCGCAGTTCGTCATGGCTGGTGTAGCGGGAGGCGCCGATCTCGCGCGCCGCGATGACGTTGTCGGACAGCGCCTGGTGGGACCGGCGCTTCACGGCCATCGCCGGGTCCTCGCCGTCGACCCAGGTGTACACCGCGTCCACCGGGAAGCACACCTGGTCGATCCCGGGCTCGGCGAACGCCGGGAACGTCGGCACGGCACGCCGCGGCGCACCCGCCCCGGCCGCCCGCGGCACGCCCGGCTGCCCCGCACCCGGTACGTCCGGCATCCCCGCCAGACCCGCGAACTGCCCCGGCAACGCGTCGAGATACCGCCCGGCCACGGCCGCGGGACCCTGCTCCGCCGGCCCCGTCACCGTCGCCGCGGCCTGCCCGGCCGCCGTGGCGCCCTGCTGCCAGGTCGCCGCCGGCAGCACCTCGGAGACGGCGTTGCGGCGCGGCGCGACCAGCGCCGGGCCGAAGTCGTCCTGCAACCGGGTGCCCGGCACCGTCAGATGCCCGGGGTCGGCGCCCAGGTCCCGGCCGTAGCGCCAGAACTCGATGTCGCACCCGGCCTCCAGCCCGCCGAGCACCTGCCCGCCGGGCCCCAGCCGCACCACCCCGGTGCGCAGCACCGGCGCCGCGCGCAGCGCCCGCGGCAGCCGCCCGTCGGCCCACAGCACCGCCCGCGTCACGGCCCCGTCCGGGCCGACCGCGCCGACGTACTCGGCACCGCGGGCGAAGTGCTGCCGGGCGCGGGCGAGGACGGCGCCCCGGTGGGACTCCGCCACGCCGACCACCGGCCGCGGCAGCCCGGGCCCCTGCTCGGCGGGGACCAGGAAGTAGGGCGCGCCGGCCGCCTCCAGCAGGGCGCACACCTGCTCCAGGTCGGCGGCGGCGGCCTCCGCGGCGGTGTACCGGCTGACCGTACGCCCGTACAGCCGCACCGGCCCGTGCCCGGTCCGGCGCAGCCCCGGGACCGCGGCGCGCAGCCGGCGCCGGGCCGGGGCCACGCGCAGCGCCCACAGCCGGGCCGCCAGCCACAGCCGCAGCCGCGGCAGGAGGTCCCGGACGGCCCGCAGGCCGGGCGGCGGCGTCGCGAAACGCTGACGGATGTCCATGGCCATGGGCGCGGCCCGTCAGCTCTGCTCGAAGGAGGCGGCGGACGGCCCCTGCTTCTCGAACGGGCTCGGGAAGGGGAAGTAGTTCTCCAGGAACTCGTGCATCCGGACGCTGACCTGCTCGCGCTCCTCCGGCGGCACGTCGACGTCGTTGAGGCAGAAGAAGTCGAACCGGCGGTTGCGGCGCAGGTCGGCCAGGCGCCGCTCGGCGTCCGGCCGGCTGATGTTCACGTACCGGAAGCTGAACTTGCCGGGCACGCCCTGGCCGGTCATCAGCGCGTACTGGTACAGCAGCGGGGCCGTCATGGCGATGTCCTGCGGCGAGCGGAACCGGGACTCCGTGGTGCGCCGGATGTCCGCCGCGAACAGCTCCTCCAGCGCCTGGAGCGTGCCGCGCTGCTGCGGCAGCGGGGTGTGCATGAAGTTGTTCGTGGTCATCCGCCCGAACTTCTCCAGCAGCAGCCGCCGCACGTTCTTGCTGGCGGAGTTGGTCGCGGTCTCCTCGGCGTGCGGCTTGCCGACACCGATCTTCAGCGGGGAGACCGGGATCTTCATCAGACCGCTGCCGAAGAAGAAGTGCTCCGGGGTGACCCGGCGGCCGACGAAGACGTCGTCGTTGAAGTACAGGTAGTGCTCCGACAGGCCCGGTATGTGGTGCAGCCGGGTCTCGATCGCGTGCGAGTTGAAGACCGGCAGCGCCTCCTCCGGGAAGATGTCGCGGTGGTCCACGACCGTGATCCCGGGGGCGCTGTCGTCGAGCCAGTGCGGCTTCTGGCCGTCGGTGACGATGTAGATGTGCCGGATGAAGTCGGCGTACATCGCCAGCGAGCGCAGCGAGTACTTCAGCTCGTCGTGGCTGGTGTAGCGGGAGGCGTTGGTCTCCTTGTCCAGGATCTCGGCCATGCCGTGCTCCTGGTAGCGGGCCCGCTTGGCCCGCATCGCCGGCTCCTCGCCGTCCACCCACGTGTAGACGACGTCCACCGGGAACGTGACGCGGTTCACGGTGGGCAGCGTCAGCGGGCCGAAGCTGGGCAGCTCCCGCTCGCCGACCCGCACGGTGACCGGGGTCTGCTCGCTCACCGGCAGCACGTCGGTGATCCCGTTGTTACGGGGCGCGACGAGCGACTCGGCGAAGACGTCGGCAGACGCCTGCGGCTGCACCTTGGCCAGCCGCCGGGGGCCGTCGTCGGAGGCCAGCAGCGCGCCGCCGTCCTCCCAGAACTCCACGTCACAGGCCAGCTCCGGGCCGGCGAGCAGCTGCCCGGCCGGGCCCAGGTGGTTCTCGCCGATCCGCAGCACGGGTGCCGTGTGCAGTGCGGCGGGCAGCACGCCGTCCAGGAACAGGGCCGCGTGCTTGAGCTGGCCGCCGGCCACGGGCCGGCCGATGAAGACGGCCGTACCGGCGTTCCGGGCCTCCAGCGCGGTCAGGAACCGCTCCCGGTCGACGGCGTTCACCCCGACCGTGTAGCGGGTGCGGGAGGAGACCAGGAAGTACGGGATGCCTTCCTGCTCCAGCGCCTGCACCACGATGTCCAGGTTGGCCGCGGCCGCCCCGGCCGCGGTGAACCCGTCCACGATCCGGCCGTAGAACTGCTGGCCCCGGACCGCCACCGGCCGGAGTTCGGGATCCGTCACCGCGGCCTTGCGGCGTCGCCGCAGGGTACGCAGCTGCCACACGCGCTCGGCGGCCTTCCGCTCGACTCGCGGTCGTATCCGCCGCGCAAAGGAACGCACGGTCACGTTCTGTACTCCTCTTCCTGACCCCTCTACCTTCCCGGACGATATCCAGACGCACGAATGTGGCGAAAGGTTGTAGAGGAATTAACCGGAACTTGGGGGAGGGCGCAGCCTACCCGAAGCACCCCCCGGCCCGGCGTGCCCCGGCACCCGTCCGCGTCCCGCCCCGGGCGCCCCTTAGGTAGGCTCGACGCCATGGCCGACGCACCGTACAAGCTGATCCTCCTCCGCCACGGCGAGAGCGAGTGGAACGCGAAGAACCTGTTCACCGGCTGGGTGGACGTGAACCTGAACGAGAAGGGCGAGAAGGAGGCAGTCCGCGGCGGCGAGCTGTTGAAGGACGCCGGTCTCCTGCCCGACGTGGTCCACACGTCCCTCCAGAAGCGCGCGATCCGCACGGCCCAGCTGGCGCTGGAGGCCGCGGACCGCCACTGGATCCCGGTCCACCGCTCCTGGCGCCTGAACGAGCGGCACTACGGCGCCCTCCAGGGCAAGGACAAGGCGGCGACCCTCGCCGAGTTCGGCGAGGAGCAGTTCATGCTCTGGCGCCGCTCGTACGACACCCCGCCGCCGCCGCTGTCGGACGACTCCGAGTTCTCCCAGGCCCACGACGCCCGCTACGCGACGATCCCGCCGGAGATCCGCCCGCGGACGGAGTGCCTCAAGGACGTCGTCTTCCGCATGCTCCCCTACTGGTACGACGCGATCGTCCCCGACCTGCTGACCGGCCGCACGGTCCTGGTCGCCGCCCACGGCAACAGCCTGCGCGCCCTGGTCAAGCACCTGGACGGCATCTCCGACGCCGACATCGCGGGCCTGAACATCCCGACGGGCATCCCGCTCGCCTACGACCTGGACGCCGACTTCCGCCCGCTCACCCCGGGCGGCACCTACCTCGACCCGGACGCGGCGGCAGCGGCGATCGAGGCGGTCAAGAACCAGGGGAAGAAGAAGTAAGCCCGGCCGGCTTGTGAGCCCTCTCCTTGCGGATCGCTCCGCGGGGAGGGGGCCTTCTCTTGCCCTGGGTCGTCTATGGGCCGTCAGCAGGTTGATCGGGCCGTGCTCAGTGCTTCAGGAAGTCAGGCTCCGGTTGTTCTCGCGCCTCTGCCCGGGCTCCCACATCGCGGAGGGCCGAGACGGCTGCCGCTGCGTCTTCCTGGGGCACGCCGACGAGAATGACGGCGGGAACCTGCGTCGCCAGATCCTTGCTACGCCAGAGGCTCAGCCCTGTCAGCCGACGCACGACCTGGACAACGTCCATCACGCGGACACCAGGATCGGTGAGCACCACGTAATGGGGCACGTCGTCGCACACCAGCAAGAAGTACTCGTCTGCCATTGCTCCCCCCCCGGGCCCCGCCCCGGCTCGGAGCGTACGAGCCCTCAACCGTCATGTCGCTTCGTTTTCGGCAGCGGCGAAGCGAGCGGCTACGGCCTTGCGGGTTCGCTCTGGGTCGGACGGTTGGACGGAATGAGGTGCGCGTATACCCGGAGGTGACACCAGGGTCCGCGTGGCCGAGGTACGCGGCGAGGGCTGGTGTTCTCTCCCACTCCGGGAGCATCGAGGCGGGCCGTAGAAGCCGCAGAGGGCATGCATGCCGTTCTGACGCGACTCGGCGTAACATCCGTCGGCTTCCGCTCGGGATCACACGGGCCGAGACGAGGACGTGCTTCCACACCACCTCGTTCAGCGACGAGCAGTATCTGGAAGCGCTGGCCGAGGAGGAGGCGCCCTCCGTGGCCGTCGTATCGCAGAGGAAGCCGGTGGGTCCGCGCCGGGCGGTGCCCCACTGCAAGGACGCGGTCGGGATCGAGGTGTTGTCGATGGACTACCAGGCGTTGATGGCCGCTGGTGCTGAGGCGGGAGCCGGTGGGCTCGGTGCCCGGCGTGCGGCGGTGGTGCTGGGCTGGGACAGCGCCTCCGATTCCCGTGTCGAGGGAGCGCGGGCCCGGCTGAAGCGGCTGGTGGAATGCGGCTGGCTGGTTGAGGAGAAGCCGGGCAAGTTCACGCTGCCTGCGCCGGGGCAGGACGCTGCTGGTGTCGGGCGGCCAGGCGACGGCTCATGAGCATGGTCATCGACCACAGGATGACGGTCTCGCTGGTGTCGGTGCGCCGCTCGTAATCACGGACCAGGTGCCGGCTGCGCAGGAGCCAGGCGAAGGATCTTTCGACGGCCCAGCGGCGGGGCAGGACCTGAAAACCTTGGACGTCGTCGCTGCGGCGGACGATGTCGAGGACGAGTCCGAGGCGCTGGGTGGTCCAGTCAGTGAGGTAGCCGGTGTAACCGCCGTCGGCCCAGACCCGCGCCAGCCACCGGAAGCGCTTTTTCGCTGCGGGCAGCAGGAGCCGGGCGGCGTCCCGGTCGGTCGTGGATGCCGGCGTGACCAGCACGTCCAGCAGGAGTCCGAGGGTGTCGGTGAGCAGGTGGCGCTTGCGCCGTTGATCTTCTTCCCGGCGTCGAAACCCCGCGAGACATGGGCGCCGGTGGCGTCCGCCTTCACCGACTGCGAGTCCACGACCGCCGCACTCGGCTCCAAGGACCGGCCCTCAGCACCGCGGACGGCCTCGCGCAACCGGTTGTGCAGCTCAGCCACCAGCCCCGTATCCCGCCAGCAGGCGAAGAAGGCATACACCCGCGGCCAGGGCGGAAAGTCGGACGGCATCGCCCGCCACTTGATGCCGTTGTCGACGAGGTAGCGCACCGCGTCGATCATCTGCCGGTGGCAGTAGCCCTCCAGCCTGCCGCCGCGGCCCGCCATCCAGCCCGGAACCGGCAGCAGGTCCCGCACCAGTGCCCACTCGGCATCGTTCATGTCCGAGCCATACCGGGGTCGGTGATCTGCTCGGTCGGCCGCGTTACCGAACCGATGAGCGAGACAGTCACACCCACGAGTGGACGAACTGGACCCGGCAACCGCGACCACGCGACACTTCGACAACAGGGCCTCTTGCTTCTCGCTGGGCTCGACAACCGCGAGCTACCAAGAGGCCCTTCTTCCCTGCACGCGGACCGGCCAACTCACCCGAACCAGGACGCTGTTCGAGCGCCATCGACCACACGAGCGGATAGAGCACAGCCAGTTACTGAGGTTGAACTCATGGTGTCGTAGGGGCTGACGGTTGGCCGTCCGCTGGAGTATCACCGGTGCACGCGGTATCCACAGGGGGCGGACTGACCGCCGAACGGCAGCAGTTTCGCGATGGGTTACGGCTGAAGGCGGCTGAGAGGTTCGCCCGGCGTGAGGCGAGCTCGGCGATCGCCAGAGACCTGCGGGTCAGCGTCCGGTCGGTGCAGCGGTGGCGGCGATTGTGGGACGAGGGCGGTCCGCGGGCTCTGCGGTCGCAGGGGCCGGCGTCGCTGCCGAAGCTGAGCGAGAAGCAGTTCGCCCAGCTGGAGGCGGAGCTGGCCAAGGGGGCGGCCGCGCACGGCTGGGAAGACCAGCGCTGGACCCTGAGCTGTGTGAAGACGGTGATCGGCCGGCGCTTCCACCTGGCCTACACCATCCAGGGGGTGCGCAAGCTGCTGGTGCGTAACGGCTGGTCCTGCCAGGTCCCGGCCCGACGGGCGATGGAGCGGGACGACGAGGCGGTGGCCCGGTGGGTCAAGGAGGTGTGGCCCTGCGCGGAAGACTCGCGGCGGTGAGTGGAGCCTGGCTGGTCTTCGAGGACGAAGCTGAATTCTCCATGACGCCGCCGCAGGCGAAGACCTGGTCGCAACGCGGTCGGACCCCGGTGGTGCGGGTCCGTGGCCGTTCCCGCAGACGGATATCCATTGCCGCGCTGACCTGCTACAAACCCGGCCGCCGGTCGCGTCTGATCTACCGGCCTCGCCGGGACGACGGCCGCCGCGACGGACGCAAGAGCTTCTCCTGGCGCGACTACCGCGATCTGCTGATCGCCGCCCACCAGCAGCTCGGCGGACCGATCGTGCTCGTCTGGGACAACCTGAACGTGCACAAGGCCGCCGGCCTCCGAGAGTTCGCCGAAGCCCGGGACTGGCTCACCATCTACTACCTGCCGCCCTACACACCCGACCTCAACCCCGTGGAAGGGATCTGGTCCCTGCTGCGGCGCGGCTGGCTCTCCAACTTCGCCTTCAGTACCCCCGAACACCTCGTCCAGTGCATCCGACGCGGTCTGAGACACATTCAGTACCGCAGCGACCTTATCGACGGATGCCTTGCCGAGACCGGCCTGACCATCAACCCCTGACCTCAGGCGACACCACGAGTTCAACCTCAGTAGGCAGCCACTTTGGCGCGAGCCTTGCAGATCACGGCCCCAACGTCGTGCTTTAGCGGGCAGGTCCACAGACTGCCCGACGCGCCGGAAGATTACGGGGCCATGATCACTCGCGCCAAAACAGCTCCAGCCCAAAGCCGCTCCACCGACCTCTATAGGTGCCATCCGCTGGCGTTCCTGACACTACTGTCTGACCCCTTGACAAATGCGCGGGGCGAAACGCTTTGGCGAGCCACAGGAGGACTGTGCCCAGCCTGACAGCACTGAGTAGCACTGCTGGCCCCGCGCTACAACGTGTCGAGCCGTCGTCACTCGGGTACCTATGCGTGTCCTTGGACTTGCGGTACAGTGCAGCCGTCGTAAATCGTGATGAAACTTGGGGGTTGGGGATGTCCGAGGCAGCTTCGAACAATGAGCTGATTCCCATTGAGAGCCAGACAAAGACTATACAGACATGCTTTCAACAGTGCCTGTACGAGGTTCCTAATTTTCAGCGCCCCTACAGCTGGTCACAGGAGCAACTTACCGATTTTTGGGACGACGTCATTTTGGCAAAAGGTGACTTTTTCTTCGGGTCCACCGTCACGTGGGTAAGCGAGAAAAGGGATCTATTTAACGACACGTATTCAATCATCGACGGCCAACAAAGGTTGACCACGAGCGCGATTCTCCTGTCGGTTGTGCGTGACGCATTCAACGATTTGACCATCAAGTATGCTGGCACCGAAGACTTCAGCAAGAAGGTTGCTGATAGCCAGGCAGCTACTACCCAGAAATACTTGATGGTTGAAGATGACGACGGCAAAAGTCATCCCGTTCTGCGCCGACCTGAAAAAATGTTCTACGAAGTGATCCAGAACCCGAATGCCATTCCATCCGGAGCAAAGTGGAATGGGAGTGCTGTGCGAATCGGAGAGGCGCGAGCTTTCTTTGAGTCGAAGATTCTCGCGGCCATCAAGGAGCTTACGCCAAATGAGCAGGTCGAGCACCTTAAGTGGATTCGGTCAAACGCCTTGAAGGCGCGAGTAATCCAGGTAGAATTGGCGTCCGAGGAAGATGGGTTTTTGGTATTCGAGACATTGAACACGCGCGGAGCAGATCTGCGACTTTCGGACCTCGTTAAGAACCTCTTGATCCGCGGAGCCACTACAGACTCGGACGATCGGCAAGCTATCGCGGATCGTTGGGATCGACTCGTCGACCGTGTTCAACTGGATCGCGCGAACACGGACGTTGTGGACAGATTCATTTGGCAGTCCTGGAACTCGCGACGCGAGGCGGTAAAAGAGCCAGAATTGTTCAAGGTAATTAGACGCTTTGTGGATGACAGTCCAGCCGCACACCTCTCATATCTGCAGGAACTTGAACGGGATACGGAAACCTACGAGTGGCTAGAGGCTGAACATATCCAAGTCCAGCCAAAAGTCTCTGGCATACGTAACGCTTTCGCGGTCCCAGAGTTTGTTGATAGCGTCCGCGCACTTGCAATCTTCAATGTTTCTGTAGCCAACTCCACTATCCTTGCCGTAGCGCGCAAGTTTCGAGAAACGAGATTGATAAAGCAAGCACAGGTCATTGAAGTCTTGAGGCTTGTTGAATCTTTCCACTTCCAGTACACTGCTTTGACGAACAGTGGTTCGACTGGTGGTACGCGAGGTCGGTATAACCGTTTCGCCGTTCGCTTGGAGGAGGCCACATCTGCCAGTGACGTGGCGTTGGCTATCCAAGACTTGAAAGAAAAACTTCGTGCCAGCCTGCCTGATCGCACGAGAGCTCGCCAAGCATTTTGTTCCTTGTTCTATGCGCCCTCACTTCAACTGACTCAGGCACAGAAGTCTCGATCTCGCAAGATCTTTATCGCTTACGTACTCATGTCGTTCGCGAAGCTGGAAGGCTTGCTGCCGGCGGGACAGAACCTTACGACCTGGTCGATAGAGCACATCAAGCCGCAGGCAACAGCGTCGGCGAACTATCGCGATCCGGTCTACTCGATTGGCAATCTCACGCTGCTCACCACTCGACTTAACAGTTCCCTTGGAGACGCTCCGTTGTCATCCAAGGCTGCGGCACTTAAGAAGGGGAGAGCGTATTTCGATTCGGAACTTGCCAAGTGGAAAGAAAGTGCCACGATTTTTCCGTCTGACGCCCAGATTGAGGCAAGAGCGCGTTTGTTGGCGGACGACGCGTTGGACCGTGTCTGGAACCTATAGGCGCAGGGCGGCCTCCGAGTCGGCATTATCGATGCATAGCTTCAACCCGATCAATTAGAGTTCTTCAGTGCAGCAGTCGAGTTCAGCACCCGCCCAAGCACGCTGGCCGTTGAACACGTCATAACTCCCTAGGCTGGCCCTGCCAGCCTCCACAACCGGTCCGTCCATTGTTCGTATCGCCGGCCCCTGACATCCACGTCCGACAGCAACGATGCGGGACGAAGGGGACACTAGGAACTGTTTCTCGGATCTCCTTACCTGGGTGAGGTGTTGAGGCCATGCTGGCTGCATGGGCCGTGGGGATTTGACGAATGCGGAGTGGGATCGGCTGGAGTCGTTCTTGCCTCGTGGTGGTGCGCGTGGTGGTCGGTGGAGTGACCACCGGCGGGTGATCAACGGGGTTCTCTACCGTGTGCGGACCGGCGTGCAGTGGCGGGATCTGCCCGAGCGGTTCGGGCCGTGGGAGACGGTCTACAAACGACATCGCCGCTGGTCGGCTGATGGGACCTGGCAGATGCTGCTGTCCCGCATTCAGGCAGCCGAGGACGCCGCGGGTGGGATCGACTGGGACGTGTCGGTGGACTCGACAGCAGTACGAGTCCACCAGCACGCCGCCGGTGCGAGGAAGGCTCCTCCGGCCGCCATTTCTCAAAAGGGGGCCGTGCGGGGGACGAACCAGGTCGATCCGGTACTGCGGAAACTGGTCGCCCGTCTGGAGGAGGTGGTCAGATCGGCGAGTGTCTGGGACGTTCCCGCGGCGGATTCACTACCAAGATCCACCTTGCCGCCGAGGGGCGATGCCGACCCCTCGGCCTCGTCCTGACACCCGGACACTACGGTGACGGACCCCAGCTCGAGCGGGTCCTGGAGCAGGTATCGGTGCCCCGGACCGGAGTCGGCCGGCCTCGCACCCGGCCCGACCGGGTCCTGGCCGACAAGGCCTACACATCCCGCAGAAACCGCCGCTACCTGCGACGACGCGGTATCCCGCACACGATTCCCGAACGCCTCGACCAGCAAAGACACCGCAAGAACCGAGGCTCCCGAGGCGGTCGCCCCACCGGCTTCGACAGCGAGCGCTACAAGAAACGCAACACGGTCGAACGCACCATCAACCGCCTCAAGGGCTTCCGGGCCGTCGCCACCCGCTACGAGAAACGCGCCTACATCTACCTCGGTACCGTCACGCTCGCAGCACTCGTCATCTGGCTCAGAACATGATCCGAGAAACAGTGCCTAGTGCTCTCCTCCGACCTCAGCGGTGCCAGACCGCCCAGTAAGAGACCGTTCCAGATCGAACTCCTAGCGAGCTCGTGCACGGTAGGCGGTGAGACGTCGAGCTTTCGATCGTCGATCATGGTCGTGTGGTGGTGGGGAACGCGTCTCGTGCAGCGATCATCAGCGACCGGAGGATCACGGGCCTGTCGGCCGACGTGATTGGCGAACTGGTAGCCGAGCTAGGGCCGTTGTGGCACGAGCGACACCAGGCCAAGCTCGCGTCGCGGCCGCGGAAGCGTGCTGTGGGCGGGGGTGCGAAGCACCGGCTGGTGTTCGTCGACCGGCTCCTGGCGACGCTCGTGCATCTGCGCCACGGGGTCACTCATGACGTGCTGGCCTGCTGGTTCGGTGTGGACCGCTCCACCATCACCCGTGCCATCGGCGAGGTGCGTCCCCTGCTCGCCGGGCGAGGGTGCACCGTCAGCTCGGGTGTGCGGTTGCGGACCCTGGCCGAGGTCGTCCACCACCTCGGTGCCGACGGGAAGATGGGGATCATCGACGGAACCGAGATCCGTGTCCGCCGGCCGGCCGCAAGGACCGGGACAGGTTCATCTCCGGCAAGAGCAGGCAGAACGCCGTCAAGACCATGGTCGTCACGGACGGGAACGGCCGCGTGCTGTTCTGCAGCCCGACCAGGCCCGGCAGCTGCGCGGACATCACCCAGGCCCGCCAGTCAGGGCTGGTCCAGCTCCTGGCCGACGGGCCGGCGGTCGACATCCTTGCCGACGCCGGCTACCAGGGCCTGGGCGCCCAGACCGGCGGGCGCGTGATCACGCCCCCGCACCGCAAGTTCAAGAAGAACGCCCCGGACTGGTACGAGGAAATGCACGAGCGGCAGCGCAAAGCGCACTCCTCGCGACGTATCCGGGTCGAGCACGGCATCGCCCACCTGAAGAACTGGCGGGCACTCGCCCGCCACCTCGGCCGCCGCGAACACATCAGCGATATCGTCCAGGCCGTCGCCGGCCTGCTGTCCCACCAGCAGACCGCGGACCTGACCTCGGCACGGCAGATGTGAACGCCAACCCCCGCCGAAGCCCTCGACGTCTCGCCCCCTACCGTGCACGAACTCGCTAGAGCGGTTTCAGGCAGTCCGGGATGCCTTCGTTGATGTTGCGTACGGCTCCCTCGACAGCCTTGTGGCATAGGTTCCCGACCGCTCCTTACGAGAGGAGATGCCGCTCAAGTCTGGGCCTTCTCTGGGCCGGCGGAGGCCGCTCGACAGTGGCCAAGGATGACCAATGACGACCACCAGCCGCACGAGCCCACCGCACCTGATCAGGGAAAACCCAGCTCACCAAGATCCCCGGCAAGACCCATGGGAAGAAGAAGTAGCCCCGGCTGGCTGGTGAGCCCCCTTCCCGCGGATTGTCCTGCGGGAAGGGGGCTTCCCTCTGCCGCCTCCCTGATCAGGCGCCCGGCAGTGGCAAAGCTCATCCCCTGCGGGTCGCCCCGTTCGGCCAGATGACGTCCACGGGGAGGTCTGCGGTTCGTGTTTGGAGGACGGTGTCGGCGGTGCCGCCGCCCTTGCCGTTCGGCGGCTTTCCGTCCCAGACGGCCACGAGCCGGTCGGCGCGTTCGATGAGGACGGTGTTGGCGGCCTCGTACGCCTGCCGGTCGGCGGTGTCGTACGGGAGGACCAGGACTTCGCCGGCGGACTCGACCAGGCGGTCGAAGAGGGGCGCGTGGTCGGGCTTGACCTTGTTGCGGCGGTAGTCCCGCGAGGGGATGACGACACTGAGGCGCCCGCCGAGGGCGAGAACGGCTTCGGCGAACAGGGAGTCGGCGCCCTTGGCGATACAGGAGATGCCGACGAGGCGGCCGTCATCGGCGTACTGCTCAAGCAGGTGCTCCAGGGCGGCACGGACCAGGGGGACGGTGTCCTCAGTGAGGTCCATGTGTCCGGTCACCGCGAGGGCCGTCACGGTCGGCGTTCTCCTTTTCCGGATCGGTAACCGGCCGCCCTTGGACGGACCGGATAGCGGCAGGCTCCTCGGTTACCGCGCCGCGGCGAGCTCCTCCGTCGCGTCCAGCAGCAGGTGCCATGGATACTCGTGCGGCTTGCCCTGGCCGGGCTGGTTCGGGGTGAATCCGCCGTCGCCGTACAGGACCCGCACCCCCATCGCCCGTAGTTCGGCGACACTCCGTTCGAACTGCCGGTGCTGCGCGTAGGCGGCGTTTACGCAGGGCATCGCCACCATGGGGATGCCCTTGCCGATGGCTTCGGCGACGACACCGACCACGAAGTCCCGAGTGATGCCGAGGGCCCACGCGTTGAGGGTGTTGAACGTAGCGGGCGCGACCGCGATCACATCCGCCTTCGGCCACACGTCCGGCTCTCCGGGCAGCTTGTACGCGCTGCGCACCGGGTGCCCGGTCAGCCGTTCCAACTCGCCGCGCTGCGGCTCCAGCCAGCGGGCCGCAGTCGGGGTCAGGCCCAGACACACGTCGAACCCCCGATCCCGCGCGTCCGCGACGACCTTCGCCACGTCGAGCACCGGCGGAGCTGCGGAACCGAATAGATAGAGGACAGGGCGCGTCGTCGTCATGCATCCATCGGATCACATGCCAACTACTCGCTCCCACGGGTGAGTAAGCCACGGAGGGCAGGTAGCCGTACGACCGCGTGGGTACGGTTCCCGGCGGGTGCTCAGAACGGAGGCCGTATGCCCACACGGGACGAAGACCACACGGGCGCGCGGATCAAGGAACAACGCAGACTGGCCAGACTGACCCAGCGGCAGTTGGCCGAGCGACTTCCCTACTCCTACAGCTATCTCAACCAGGTCGAATGCGGGGCGCGTCCGGCGACCGCCGCGTTCGTCGCCGCCTGTGCCAGAGCCCTCACCATCGACGTCACGGTCCTGACCGGGCAGCCGTACGTGACCGAACTGCAGCGTGACCGTCTCGCGGAACTGGTCCGACCGATCCGTGAATCCCTCGACCTGT
The DNA here is from genome assembly GCF_044332325.1 of Streptomyces sp. NPDC017095. NCBI lineage: Bacteria > Bacillati > Actinomycetota > Actinomycetes > Kitasatosporales > Streptomycetaceae > Streptomyces > Streptomyces sp. NPDC017095. The sequence continues at coordinate 404,363 of NZ_JBIROU010000004.1, read as the reverse complement.
ACGACCTCGGTCCGAACCCGGACCTGAGCACCCGGCCGGCGCAACAACTCATCGCGGCGGCCGACCACCTCTGCGCCGAAGTGCGGGCAGCCCACTTGCGCAACGCGGCCCGCGACTTGCCGGAACTCATCACCGAGCTGACCCACACGGCATGGTCGGCACCCTCCACCGAACTGTGGCAGGCGCTGGCATCCGCATACCGCACAGCACACGACATCAGCGTCAAACTCGGCTACTACGACCTGTCCGCAGTCGCATTGGACCGCATGGGCTGGGCGGCACGACGCGCTTCCGACGCCTGCCTGGCGGCCGTACGGCAGTACATGCGGGCCCTGGTCTACTTCCGCGAAGGCGAGTACCGGATCGGACAACGCCTCGTTGCTGCCGGGCACGACGTGATCACACAAGAGGAAAGATCCCGGGAGGCACTCGCCGTCACCGGACAACTGCACCTCGGCGGCTCCGTCATCGCCGCCCGAGCCGAACAGCGGTCGGCCGTCGAACAGCACATCACCGAAGCACACCGGATCGCACAGTGCATCGGTGACTCCTCCGACGTGCACTGGCTCAGCTTCGGTCCAGCCAACGTTGCCCTGCACAAGATGTCCGCCGCTGTGGAGATGTGTCAGTACGACGACGCTCTCACGCAAGCCCGGAACGTCGAACTGTCATCTCGTCTGCCCGCTTCCCGCCGCGCCCACTTCCTCATCGACCGGGCCCGCGCAGAGATGGAGACCGGGCACACCGACGCCGCATTGAAGTCACTCGTGGAAGCCCGCCGTCTGGCTCCCGAGCAGACGCGCTACCACCCCGCCGCCCGGGAGACGATCACCGGTCTGGTGCACCAGTCCCGCCGCACCCCGGAAACGCTCCATCACATGGCGGCCTGGGTCGGCCTGTAGGGGCGCTCACAACGCTCGCAAAACTGTGAGCGTTGCTCCACTCGCAGCTTGTCACCCTTTACTCACGCGTCGTCACCGAAATGTGAGGGCGACGAAGTGAGATGCGCCCCGGCGGCCGCGCGAACGGCCCCGGGGCCGGCCAACGCTGCGAAGGAGCGTCGACATGGCGAACGCTACATGCCCGCCCGAGGACGATCGGCCTGCCGCCAAGATGACGATCAGGGTGTACCAGGTGGACCGCCACGGCACGGTCACACGGGAGTGCGGCACGGTCACCGTCTCGCCCGCCGAAGAGCCACCGCCGTTCAGCTCCGCCTTCCCTTCCTGCGAGTGCCTGGGCTGCCGAAGCGGCAAGGTGGCTGGCCGGTGACTCAATACCTGGGGAAGCGGGTTGCGGTGCTTCTCGTGGAGACCCAGGGCACCGCTCACGGGGTCGTCCCGGCGTCGGAGGTGGTGTCGGTCAGCCGGGAGCGCTTGGCCGTTACCGCCTCGGAGGCGACGGGACCGTGCACCTTGTCGAAGTCCGCGATCAGTTCGGCGAGGTCGGCCCGCTCGATCCGGCGTTGTGCCGCATTCGACGGGTACGCCGGGACACCCCACTTGCGGGCCCGTTCGCGGATGGCTCGCACGGTGCCGGCGGTCAGGGGGCGGAGGCGCCGCCCGAATCCCTTGGCCGAGAGCCGGCGGACGTAGCGCATGAAGTCCGTCATAGAGGCAGGTCGTCGGGCAGGACGCGGGATGCCTTGGGCCGGCCCAGGGGCCGTGCCGCACGGACGTCACGGACCTCGGCCTTGGACGCCGTACGTCCCGGTCCCTCGAAGGTGCGGGAGAACAGCGGCTCGTCCCAGACGCGATGCGCCATCGCCGTGAGGTGGATCCCCTGCCGGATGATCTCCGCCTCGCTTATGCCCCGGCGCTTGGCCGCCTCCTTGATGATGGCCAGGTCCTCGGGGTCGGCATAGACGTTCGTGCGCTTCAGGGACATTCGCCGAGAGTAGTGCGTGTACCACTTTGTGTAGGAGCGTGCGCCCCCGGTCGCTCACGCCTCCAGCGGCACCGGATGCACCTCGTCCGCCCGGTGGCCCGCGCGTTCGTGGACGCGTTGGACCGCTTCGGCCGAGGGGGCCTCGGAGAGGCAGTAGACCGTGCCGGACTCCGGGTCCGCCCAGGCGTGTTCGAAGTGCACGGACTCGTCCTTCTCGACGGCCAGGTCGGCCTGGTGCGCCTCCATGAGCTGGTCGGCCGTGATGCCCCGCATGCCGCGGTGGATGTCGATGAACCTGGCCATGACCGTACGCCTTCCGGTTGCTTCCCCCGTGTCCATGCTGCGCCCGGCCGGCGGGCACGGCATCCGGTGCGCCCGGTACGGCGGAGGGCTGGTGTGAACCTCGTTCACACCAGCCCCTGGGTCGTCGCTCAGCCGCACTGGCAGGGGTTGCCCGACTGGCACCCGCAGCCGCAGCCCGAGCCGCAGCCGCACGCACCGAACAGCGGCAGGCTCCTGATCTCGGCGGACTGCTCGGTGTCGCGCTCCTGCGTCGGGTCGGACGTGGTGCCGGGGGATTCGGCCATGGGTCCCTCCTATACCTCGGGGCAGGGGTGCCCTCGCCCATTCCATGCCCGACCGGCCGGGCGCATCAACGGCGCACGGAGGCGCCCGGCGGCAGGACCACCGGGCAGCGGAGCGTCCGGCAGCAGCGTGGCCGGCGGCCGTCGACCGTCTTGCGCGCCGACCGCCGGCCACCCGCACACTGGCACCGGCACCGGCACCGGCACACCCGCGCACCCCCACACCGGCGCCGTGAGACCCTCCAGCCGCCCGCCCCTCGGAGGGCTACGCGCCCTCCACCCCCGTGGCCGGCTGGATGTCCGGCTGGAGTTCGTCCGCGTGTTCGCCGGTGACCAGGTAGACGACGCGCTTGGCGACGGCCACGGCGTGGTCGGCGTACCGCTCGTAGTAGCGGCCCAGCAGCGTGACGTCCACGGCCGTCTCGATGCCGTGCTTCCAGCGCTCGTCGATCAGGTGCTGGAAGAGCGTGCGGTGCAGCAGGTCCATCTCGTCGTCGTCCTGCTCCAGCTGGAGCGCGAGGTCGACGTCCTTGGTCACGATCACCTCGGCCGCCTTCGCCATCAGCCGCTGCGCGAGCTGGCCCATCTCCAGGATGGTGGCGTGCAGGTCCTGCGGAACGGCACGGGCCGGGAACCGCAGCCGCGCCAGCTTCGCCACGTGCTGGGCGAGGTCCCCGGAGCGCTCCAGGTCGGCGGACATGCGCAGCGACGTGACGACTATGCGCAGGTCCGTCGCGACCGGCTGCTGCCGGGCCAGCAGGGCTATCGCCCGGGCCTCCAGGTCGTGCTGGAGTTCGTCGACCTTCTGGTCGGCCTCGATCACGCTCTCGGCCAGCTTCAGATCGGCGTCGAGGATGGCGGTCGTGGCGCGCCCGATGGCCGACCCGACCAGCCGGGCCATCTCCACCAGTCCGTCGCCGATCGAGTCCAGTTCCTCGTGGTACGCGTCCCGCATTGTCGGTTCCCTCTCGTGCGTCGTCGTTCGGGGGTCTCGGGGTCCCGGGTCTCGGCTGCCTGGAGATCTCGGATCCGATGAGATCCCGGAGGCGATGAGATCCCGGGTGCTCGGAGATCCCGGATGCTCGGAAAGCTCGGAAATCTCGGGTGCTCGGAGATCTCGGGTGTCCTGTGGGTTCGGGCGCGGTCACGTCATGTGTGCGCCCCTGGTGAAACCGGCGGTACGACCCCCACGTTCCACGCTGTGCCCCGTACGCGTCTGTTTCCGCCACCCCGAATGAACCAGTGCTGGCTCCCAGGTGAACTCTGGGCGACGAGTGTTCGAGGTCGCCCCTCGGCGGCTGTGGGCATGTCGTACCCCATGCCTAACCTTGAGGCATGGACGTGAACGCGGCGGTCGCCGCAGCGGCAGCGATCGCCGGGGTGCTCACCGGCGTCATCGCCATGCTGGCGTTCCGCTGGAGCGAACGCGACCAGAAGCGACCCACCAGGACTTCCTTGCACACCGATCCCGTACTCCCGCCCGGCGTGGACACCGTGCTGTCGGTGCTCCGCTCCTCCGCCGTCGTCCTCGACGAGGCCGACGCCGTGGTCAAGGCCAGCTCCGCCGCCTACGCCCTCGGGCTGGTGCGCGGCGGCAAGCTGTCCGTGGACCCCATGCTCCAGATGGCCCGGGACACCAGACGCGACGGCGAGATACGCCAGGTCGAGCTGGACCTGCCCCGGCGCGGCACCGGCCGCGGCGAGGCCCTGGCCGTCTCGGCGCGCGTGGCCCCGCTCGGTTCCCGCCTGGTGCTGCTGCTGGTCGAGGACCTGACCGAGGCCCGCAGGATCGAGGCGGTACGACGCGACTTCGTGGCGAACGTCAGCCATGAGCTGAAGACGCCCGTCGGCGCGCTCTCCCTGCTCTCGGAGGCCGTCATGGACGCCTCCGACGATCCCGAGGCCGTACAGCGCTTCGCGGGCCGCATGCAGATCGAGGCGACCCGCCTGACCAACCTGGTCCAGGAGCTGATCGACCTCTCCCGGGTGCAGAACGACGACCCGCTGGAGGATGCCGAGCCCGTCCGGGTGGACGAGCTGGTCGCCGAGGCCATCGACCGCTGCCGCCACCAGGCCGGCACCAAGCAGATCACCATGGCCTCGAACGTGTGGACCGCCGAAGGGCCCGACCAGGGCGGCGGGCGCGGCGAGGCCGACGTGGAGGACCTGCGCGTCTGGGGCAACCGGGGGCAGCTGGCCGCCGCCCTCGGCAATCTGGTCGAGAACGCCGTGAACTACTCCCCGGCCCGCACCCGCGTCGGGATCGTCGCCCGGCGGATCGCCGCCCCGGGCGGTGACATGATCGAGCTGGCCGTCACCGACCAGGGCATCGGCATCTCCGACAGGGACAAGGAGCGCATCTTCGAGCGCTTCTACCGCGTCGACCCCGCCCGCTCCCGGGCCACCGGCGGCACCGGTCTCGGTCTCGCGATCGTCAAGCACGTGGTCGCCTCGCACGGCGGGGAGGTCACGGTCTGGAGCGCCGAGGGCCAGGGCTCCACCTTCACCCTCAGGCTGCCGGAGGCGGGCGCGGCCCGCGACCGCGCACAGCAGCACCCCGGCCTCGACGACGAGGCCGGCCTCACCGACTCATCCCCGTACGCTTCGCTTCCCGCCCCGGAGGTCCTTCCGTGACCCGTGTGCTCGTCGTCGAGGACGAGGAGTCCTTCTCCGACGCCCTGTCGTACATGCTCCGCAAGGAGGGCTTCGAGGTCGCCGTCGCGGCGACCGGTCCCGACGGTCTGGACGAGTTCGAGCGCAACGGCGCCGATCTGGTCCTCCTCGACCTGATGCTGCCGGGCCTGCCCGGCACCGAGGTCTGTCGCCAGTTGCGCGGCCGTTCCAACGTCCCGGTGATCATGGTGACCGCCAAGGACAGTGAGATCGACAAGGTCGTCGGTCTCGAAATAGGAGCCGACGACTACGTCACCAAGCCGTTCTCCTCGCGGGAACTGGTCGCCCGTATCCGCGCGGTGCTGCGCCGGCGCGGCGAGCCGGAGGAGGTCGCCCCGGCCGCGCTGGAGGCGGGTCCGGTCCGCATGGACGTCGACCGCCACGTGGTCACCGTCGCCGGCTCCAAGGTCGACCTTCCGCTGAAGGAGTTCGACCTGCTGGAGATGCTGCTGCGCAACGCGGGCCGCGTGCTCACCCGCATGCAGCTCATCGACCGCGTCTGGGGCGCCGACTACGTGGGCGACACCAAGACCCTGGACGTCCACGTCAAGCGCCTGCGCGCCAAGATCGAGCCGGACCCGGGCGCGCCGCGGTACCTGGTGACGGTCCGGGGCCTGGGCTACAAGTTCGAGCCGTAGGCCGGCGGCCAGCCGTACGGGTACGACGAAGGGCGGCGCCCCCTGGGGGGCGCCGCCCTCGCGTGTACGACCGGCCGGCCGGACCGGAAGCCGCCTGGCCTGCGACCGGTCGGCGGCTGGGTGTCTGGTCTACGGCCGGTCGGCGGCTGGGTGTCTGGTCTACGGCCGGTCGGCGGCTGCGTGCCTGTCCTGCGGCCGGGTCACGGCGCCGGACGCCTGCAATACGTACGGCCGACGCCGGACGCCTGCAATACGTACGGCCGGGACGGTATCGCCGGCCCGCGACCGGCCGGGGCCGGGCGACGAGCCGTCCCGCGACCGGCCGGGGCCGCATGCCGAGATCTACGACCAACCGGGGTCTACGACCAGCCGGAGGCCGGCTGAGCCGCTCCAGGACCGGTCGGCCCCGGCCGGCCCGCCCCGGCCCGCAGAAGCCGCTGCTCAGTGCCCCGCGGCCGACTGCGACGCCGAGTCGAGCGGGGTCGCGGGCGTACCGGAGGCGCTGCCGGACGGGGACGCCTCGCCGGTCTTGCCCGGCTTGGCGCTGCCGGAGGGCTTGGAGCCGGGCGCGCCGCTGCCGGACGCCGAGGCGGACGCCGGAGCCGACGCCGAGGCGGACGGGATGTCGGACGGGCCCCACTTGCCGAAGTAGCTGGTGGCCGGGACCACGAACGCGCGCAGGGTCACCTTGCCGGCCTTGCTGAAGGTGAAGGTGACCTTCTCGGCGTTGCCGTCCTGGACGGCCTCCCGGCCGCTGGGCAGGGACGCGGAGGCGTTGTCCTTGCCGCCGAGCAGCAGCGAGCCGCCCGCCGGGATGGTCAGGCTCTGGCCCTTGGCGGGCTTCAGCTCGGCGGACGTGCCGTTGCCCCCCACGGTGACGGACTGGAGGGTCTCGGCGCTGCGGCCGTTGTTGAACACGGCCGCGGAGACCACCGCCGGACCCGTCGACTTCAGGTCGGGCTGGGTGATGACCACGGCGTTCTGGATCTTGATGGTGCCCACCTGGATCGCCGCGTTGTCCGGCTTGACTTCCAGGGTCTGGGCGTTGTTACCGGCGCCGCAGGCGGCGAGCGAGGCGATCGAGAAGGCGATGGCGGAGGCGGCGAGGGCGCCGCGTCGAAGGCTGCTGCTCACGGCGGCGGCAACTCCTTGAACGCGCGGACGGCTCCCCTGATAAAGCCGCCCTAAGTGTCTGTCAGCGGGCTTAGGTTACCGAGCCGTTCCCGGGCGGCCGCACCCGACCCTCCCCCAAGGCCCGGCCTTCCCTCCAGGTGGGGGTACCCGGAGGGGGCCGAGTGACGCCGCGGCCACATTGCGGGGCCGCTCGTCTGTCATTCACATAACGCGACGGCGGGCGCCTCTCGACGGCCCGCGCGGATTTTCCGTGAAGGAATGCGCGACCCTCCCGAAATTGATCACGGGACACCCGACCCGTGGTCGCTGATCAATTTCAGAAACGGCTCACATCCGCCTGCCGCCACCGAACGGAGTAGTGGAAGTCGCACGCTTGAGGCGGGACGAACCGGGACGTTCCGCCACTTGGAGCGACCTCCTGGAGCGTGTAACGTACGCGTTTCCCCTTGCCCGCAGAGCCCCTCCGACCTGCGATTACCCGCTTCCGCAGGGGCCCCGCAGCACGTCCCGGTGACTGTTGTCAAGCCCCGAGATATGCCCTGACCTGCGAAAACGCCATTCAGAAGACGCCGTATCCGTGTTACCCTGGATAGCCACGGAAGGGGTACCTGTCACATGACGTTCAAGGTTGGCGACACCGTGGTCTATCCCCATCACGGGGCCGCGCTGATCGAGGCTATCGAAACTCGCCAGATCAAAGGCGTGGACAAGACCTACTTGGTGCTGAAGGTCGCCCAGGGTGACCTCACGGTGCGTGTGCCAGCGGACAATGCGGAGTTCGTCGGCGTGCGTGATGTGGTCGGTCAGGACGGACTGGACCGGGTCTTCGAGGTACTGCGCGCGCCGTATGCCGAGGAGCCCACGAACTGGTCCCGTCGCTACAAGGCAAACCTGGAGAAGCTCGCCTCCGGCGATGTCATCAAGGTCGCGGAAGTCGTGCGTGACCTGTGGCGTCGCGAGCGCGAGCGCGGACTGTCCGCCGGTGAGAAGCGCATGCTCGCCAAGGCCCGCCAGATCCTGGTGAGCGAGCTGGCTCTCGCGGAGAACACGAACGAGGACAAGGCCGAGGCCCTGCTCGACGAGGTGCTCGCCTCCTGACGCGCAGCGGCAGCGAACCCTCGCTTCCGGCACGCTCAGCACAGTGAAGATGCCGCGGTGCCCGATGACACTGATCCTGTCGCCGGGCGCTGCGGCATCTTCGTCCCCGCGGCGCGTGCTCGGTGTCCCCCGGGAAGCCTGCGGATCAACCCCCCGATACTCGACGTGCCGGGCCCGGGCGGATGGCTCGACCAGGGTCACGGAAAGGGTCCGGTCAAGGCGTCGCGCCCGGCACTCCTGAGGCCATACCCACGTAGGTCGAGCACACAAACCTGACAGGAACCGATGTCTGACGAATCGCGCGCCACGCCCGCGCAGAGCCCCGTCGCCGCCGTGATTCCCGCCGCCGGCCGAGGCGTGCGCCTCGGCCCGGGCGCCCCCAAGGCGCTCCGCGCGCTGAACGGCACTCCCATGCTCATCCACGCGGTCCGCGCCCTCGCCGCGTCCCGCCATGTCTCGCTGGTCGTCGTCGTGGCCCCGCCGGAGGGCGCCACCGAGGTCAAGTCGCTGCTGGACGCGCACGCGCTGCCCGAGCGGACGGACTTCCTCGTCGTACCCGGCGGGGAGTCCCGCCAGGAGTCGGTCCGGCTCGGCCTGGAGGCGCTGCCGCCGCAGTACGGGATCGTGCTGGTCCACGACGCGGCCCGGCCGCTCGTCCCGGTCGACACGGTCGACGCGGTCGTCGAGGCCGTACGCGACGGTGCCCCCGCCGTGGTGCCCGCGCTGCCGCTGGCCGACACGGTCAAGGAGGTCGAGCCCGCGGCCGTGCCCGGTGACCCGGAGCCGGTCGCCGGCACACCCGAGCGGGCCCGGCTGCGCGCCGTGCAGACCCCGCAGGGCTTCGACCGGGCCACCCTGGTCCGCGCCCACGAGACCGTCACCGACGAGGTCACCGACGACGCGGGTATGGTCGAGCGGCTGGGGCTGACGGTCGTCGCCGTCCCCGGCCACGAGGAGGCCTTCAAGGTGACCCGCCCGCTGGACCTGGTCCTCGCCGAGGCGGTGCTGGCCCGCAGGAGGCTGACCGATGGCTTCTGAGGCACCGCCGCTTCCCCGGGTCGGCATCGGCACCGACATCCACGCCTTCGAAGAGGGCCGCGAACTGTGGTGCGCGGGCCTGAAGTGGGAGGGCGAGGGACCCGGCCTGGCCGGCCACTCGGACGCCGACGTGGTCGCGCACGCCGCCTGCAACGCGCTGTTCTCCGCCGCCGGACTCGGTGACCTCGGACAGCACTTCGGCACCGGCCGGCCCGAGTGGTCCGGCGCGTCCGGGGTCACGCTGCTCACCGAGGCCGCCCGGATCGTGCGCGCGGCGGGCTTCGCCGTCGGCAACGTCGCCGTCCAGGTGGTCGGGCCCCGGCCGAAGATCGGCAAGCGCCGGGACGAGGCCGAGAAGATCCTGTCCGAGGCGGCCGGCGCGCCCGTGTCCGTCTCCGGCGCCACGACCGACGGCCTGGGCTTCCCGGGCCGGGGCGAGGGCCTGATGGCGGTGGCGACGGCACTCGTCGTGCGGGTGAGCTGAGCGCGTGCGAGGGTACCCTCACGACCACCAGTGATCCCTGGACTCCGGAGGGTGCCCATGTCCGCCGTACTGTCCGACCGCCTGAAGTCCGTGCTCGACGGCAAGGTGTTCATCGTCGTCGGCACCGTCCAGCCCGACGGCAGCCCGCAGCTGTCCCCGGTCTGGGTGACGCGCGACGGCGACGACCTCCTCTTCTCCACCACGGTCGACCGCCGCAAGCACCTGAACCTGGAGCGTGACCCCCGGGTGACGGTCGCCGTCCTCAACCCCGACGAGCCCTACGAGTACGCCGAGATCCGCGGCATCGCCGAGACGACGACGGACGGCGGCCAGGAACTCATCGACGAACTCAGCCGCAAGTACACCGGCAAGGACTACGCCGATTTCAACCCGTCCGCGGGCCAGGACGCCCAGCGGGTGGTGGTCCGGGTCCGGCCGCGGAAGGTGGTCGGGCGCCTGTGAGACGCCGGCCGGCCGGCGCGTGGTAGGCCGGGCCGGGCGGTGCGGTGCGCGTTCCGCCGGGGAAGGCGCATCGCACTGGTCGGCGCCCACTACTCTGGAGTCGTGACGATTCGCCTGTACGACACCAGCGCCCGGCAGATCCGTGACTTCACCCCGCTCAAGCCGGGCTGTGTCTCGATCTACCTGTGTGGCGCCACGGTGCAGGCGGCACCCCATATCGGCCACATCCGCTCGGGCCTGAACTTCGACATCATGCGCCGCTGGTTCGCCTACCGCGGCTACGAGGTGACGTTCATCCGCAACGTCACCGACATCGACGACAAGATCATCGCCAAGAGCCACGAGCAGGGCCGGCCCTGGTGGTCGATCGGCTACGACAACGAGCGCGCGTTCAACGAGGGTTACACCGCCCTCGGCTGCCTGCCGCCGACGTACGAGCCCCGCGCGACCGGCCACGTGCCCGAGATGGTCGAGATGATGCAGCGCCTCATCGAGCGCGGGCACGCCTACGAGGCCGACGGCAATGTCTACTTCGACGTCCGCTCCTTCCCCCGCTACCTGGAGCTGTCCCGCCAGGAGCTGGACAACCTGCTCCAGCCGTCCGGCGACGGCGAGACCGGCAAGCGGGACCCGCGCGACTTCGCCATGTGGAAGGCGGCGAAGCCGGGCGAGCCGACCTGGCCGACCCCGTGGGGCCCCGGCCGCCCCGGCTGGCACCTGGAGTGCTCGGCGATGGCCCACAAGTACCTGGGCTCCGCCTTCGACGTCCACGGCGGCGGCCTGGACCTGATCTTCCCGCACCACGAGAACGAGATCGCCCAGGCCAAGGCCTACGGCGACGACTTCGCGCGGTACTGGGTGCACAACGCCTGGGTCACCATGGCCGGCGACAAGATGTCCAAGTCGCTCGGCAACAGCGTGCTGGTCAGCGAGATGGTCAAGAAGTGGCGTCCGATCGTGCTGCGCTACTACCTGGGCACCCCGCACTACCGCTCCATGATCGAGTACAGCGAGGAGTCCCTGCGCGAGGCCGAGTCCGCGTTCGCGCGGATCGAGGGCTTCGTCCAGCGGGTCACCGAGCTGACCGGGAAGACCGTCGAGCCGGCCGCCGAGGTCCCGCCCGCCTTCGCCGAGGCGATGGACGACGACCTGGGTGTCCCGCAGGCCCTCGCCGTGGTGCACACCACCGTCCGGCAGGGCAACAGCGCGCTCGCCGCCGACGACAAGGACGCCGCCGTGGCCCGGCTCGCCGAGGTGCGCGCCATGCTCGGCGTCCTCGGCCTCGACCCGCTCGACGCGCACTGGGCCGGCGGCGCCGCCGACCGCGGCGAGGACCTCGAAGGCGTGGTCGACAGCCTCGTACGCCTGGTCCTGGACCAGCGCGAGTCCGCCCGCGCCCGCAAGGACTGGGCCACCGCCGACGCCATCCGCGACCAGCTCGGACAGGCCGGGCTGGCCATCGAGGACGGCCCGCAGGGGCCGCGCTGGAGCCTCGGGACGCGCTAGCCGTCCCCTTGATCGATTGTGCCGCCCGGCCCCCCGGGCGGCACACTGCATAAGACGTACGTACGAACGCTCACGAAGACAGGTAGGTCATGGCCGCGAACAACCGTCGCTTGTCCGGCAAGAAGGGCGCGCAGGTCGGCAGTGGCGGCCAGCGGCGCCGGGGCCTGGAGGGCAAGGGCCCGACCCCGCCCGCCGAGATGCGCAAGGGACACGCCAAGCAGCGCGCCGCAGCGGCCAAGGTCCGCCGCGCGCAGACCCGCGCGCCGCAGCGCCGGGGCGGCGGCAGGTCCGCCTCCGAGATGGTCGTCGGCCGCAACCCGGTGGTGGAGGCGCTGCGCGGCGGCGTCCCTGCCTCCACGCTCTACGTCCAGCAGTTCATCGACAACGACGAGCGCGTCCGCGAGGCCCTCCAGCTCGCCGCCGAGCGCGGCGGCATCAACCTCATGGAGGCCCCGCGCCCCGAGCTGGACCGCATGACGAACGGCCTGAACCACCAGGGCCTGGTCCTCCAGGTCCCGCCGTACGAGTACGCGCACCCGGAGGACCTGCTCGACGCCGCCGCCGAGGAGGGCGAGGACCCGCTGGTCGTCGCGCTGGACGGGGTCACCGACCCGCGCAACCTCGGCGCCGTCGTCCGCTCGGTCTGCGCCTTCGGCGGCCACGGCGTGGTCGTCCCCGAGCGCCGCTCGGCCGGTATGACCGCCGGCGCCTGGAAGACCTCCGCCGGCACCGCCGCCCGTACGCCGGTCGCCCGCGCCACCAACCTCACCCGGGTCCTGGAGTCGTACAAGAAGGCCGGTCTCACGGTGGTCGGCCTGGCGGCGGACGGTGAGGCCGAACTCGGCGACCTGGAGGCCCTGAGCGGCCCGGTCGTCATCGTCGTCGGCAGCGAGGGCAAGGGCCTGTCCCGCCTGGTCGGCGAGACCTGCGACATCCGGGTCCGCATCCCGATGCCGGGCGGCGCGGAGTCGCTCAACGCCGGTGTGGCGGCGGGCGTCGTGCTGTACGAGACGGCGCGCATGCGCGGCTGACGAGCGCCCCCGGCGGACCGGACACCCGTCCGGGACGTCACCCGCGCGGGCCGATCCGGGCGTGCGGGTGGCGTCCGGGACGGCTTTGACGCGGTCCGGACACATCGGGCCGGTCAAAGCAGTGTCCTAACACCACGTCACTCTGTTAGATGAGTGTGGACACCAGAACACCCCGCACACCCACGGGGGACCGCTCGTCAGGCTACGACGACGCTCCCGCGCTGAGCATGGTGAAGGTGCCGAGCGATCCGGCGCAGGTCATCGTCAATCACGCCAGTTTCCGCGTGCAGCTGGGCGCGACGGCCAGGGGCGTCCAGTCCCCGCGGATCGCCCGGCACCTGAGCGCCGGCCAGGACACCGCCCGCCAGCCCGTCCTGGGCACCGCGGGCCGGACCGCCGGGCCCGCCGGCCGCCGCCGCCCCGTCGTGTGGAGCGGCAGGTCCGCCCCCGACGACACCGGCGCCCACCGCCTCCTCCAGGCCGTGCGGGGCAGCGTCCGCCACGCCGACGAGCCCGAGCCCGGCGCCACCCAGGTCATCCCGCGCCTCCAGACCGGCTACGCCGACAGCTACGCCGCACTCGACCAGACCGTCGAGACCCCGGTCGTCGGCCACCAGCGCACCGCCCCCGACGCCGACGGCACCCGCCTGCTGCCGCACATGCGCACGGCCACCGGTGCCTACGACCCGCCGGCCGACACCGGCCACGACCCGTACGACGCCTACGCGTACGACGCGTACCCGGCCGGCCCCGGGACCGGCCCGGAGCCGTACACGGACACGGACACGGACACCGTCAGTCTGCGCCCCGCCAGGCGCCAGGGCGACGACCCGGCCCGGCACGCCTACTACCCGGGCCGCCGGATGAACCTGGGCGTGGTCCTCCTCCCGCTGCGCGTCTTCCTGGGCTTCATCTCCGGCTACGCCGGCATGAACAAGCTGTGCGACCCCGTCTACTTCGACGGCGGCGAACGCGGCTCCATGGTCAAGTGGCTGAACACCCTGCACCCGTGGGACGCGGCCGAGCCGCTGCGGCAGTTCGCGCTGCACCACCCGGTCGGCTCCGGCCTGGTCATCGCCTTCCTCCAGGTCGTCGTCGGCGTCCTGACCGTCCTGGGCTGCTGGCAGCGCGTGGCCGCGGCCGTCGGCGCGCTCCTGTCGGCCGCCCTGATCGTCACCGTCAGCTGGAAGACGGTCCAGGTCTACGACGCGCCGGACATCATCTACCTCGCCGCCTGGTCCCCGCTGATCATCGCGGGCGCCCCCGTCTACTCCGTGGACGGCCGGCTCGCGGGCAGCGCCTGGCGCCGGCTCGGCCCCCGCTCCGACATCTGGGAGCTGCGCCGCTACGTGCTGCGCCGCGGCGCGCTGATCACGTCCGTCACCGTGGGCCTGACCCTGCTGATCGGCTCCGTGCTGGGCGGCGCGGTCCGCGACTCCGGCCGCGTGGTCGTCCCCGGACCCGGCGAGGCCCCGCGCAACCAGTTGCCCGGCTCCCCGCTCCCGCAGGAGCCCGGCAAGCGGCCCAGCAAGGCCCCGGCGGCCTCCACCGCCCCGACGGACGGCGCCACGGCCGGCGCGAGTCCCACCGGGTCGGCGACGCCGACCGGTCCGAGCCGCGCCACCACCGGCGCCACCACCGCGGCCCCCAGCCAGACCCAGGGCACCACGGGCCAGGTCCCGCCCCGCCAGAGCGCCCCCACCGGCGGCGGCGCGCCGAGCACCACGGCGGGCCCGACCGGCACGGGCGGCACGAGCACGACCGGCGGCGGCACCACGTCGACGGGCGGCGGCGGTGGCACCAGCACCACGGGCGGCAGCACGGCCACCGGCCAGCCCGGCCTGGTGGGCGGCCTGCTGGGCTGAGGAGCACACCGGCGAAGGGGCCCCGTACCGAGGAGGTACAGGGCCCCTTCCGCGTGGTGCGACAGCGCCGGCTAGCGTCCCAGGGCGGCCAGTTCCCTGGCCGCCTCCGTCAGGTCCTTCGCCGTGTCGATGGCCCGCCAGTACGCACCCTGCGGAATGGTGAACCCGGCCAGCTTCCGCTCCCGGGCCAGCCGGGGGAACGTGGTCCGCTCGTGGTCTCCCCGCTCGGGCAGCAGCGAGGTGAACTCGGGGGAGAACACATAGACGCCCGCGTTGATCTCGAACGTCGACGGGGGCGCCTCGATGAAGTCGGTGATGTGCCCGAAGCCGTCGGTCCGCACGGCTCCCCAGGGAATCCGCGGCCGGGCCAGGGCCAGCGTGGCGACCGCGTCCCGCTCGGTGTGGAAGTCGGCCATGTCCCGCAGGGAGAACCGCGTCCAGATGTCACCGTTGGTGGCGTACCAGGGCCGGTCGGGATGGGGCAGCCGGGCCGCGGCGTAGCGCAGGCCGCCGCCGCGGCCGAGGGGCTCGGTCTCCACGACGGTGGTGACGGAGACGGGCAGGTCGGCCGAGTCCAGCCACTTCTGCAGGACGTCGGCGAGGTGGCCGCAGGAGACCACCACGTCCGTCACGCCTTCCTCGGCGAGCCAGGTCAGCTGATGGCCGATGATCGGCGTGCCCGTACCGGGGATCTCGACCATCGGCTTGGGCCGGTCGTCGGTGTACGGACGCAGCCGCGAGCCCTGGCCACCGGCCAGGACCACGGCTTGAGTGGGGCGCGACGCGGCGCTCGGATGGGTCATGACCGCACTGTACGTGGCGCCCCGCCACGGTGTGCGGTCGGCAACGGGTTCCCCGGCGGGCCCGTCGCCGGACTCCCGCCTCAGCTGTGCGCGGCCAGGACGCCCGAGGCGAAGGCGGTGTCGCACACGGGCCGGGCGTACGACTGGGCGCGCGTGGCGCCGTAGATGCGGACGGCGGCCGTGCCGAGGGCGCGGGCGATGGAGGAGCAGTGCCGGGCCAGCGCGGGGCGTCCGTTGACGGCCCGCTGGAGGTGGGTGAGCGCCACGCCCGGGTCCTGCTCCCGGAGTTCGCTCAGCAGCTGGTCGCGGAGCACGTCCTGCGGGGCGCGGGCCGTCTTGGCGGGGGCCTTCGCCGCCGAGATGTCGGAGGCGGCCAGCATCGGGCCGGCGGGGCTCCCCGTCCAGTTGACCCGGGTGACGGCGAGGGTCCCGGAGAGCACCAGGACGACGGGCAGGACGAGGGCGAGAGTGCGGCCGATACGGCGGGCAGGGCCGCCCCGGTGGCCGCGTCGCGTCTGTGGGGTGGTGGAGTGCTTCACGCGTGTGAGGTTAGCGCCCGGTAATGGCGTGAGGACAATGCGTCACCCTTATGGGGGATGAGAACGGGCTGTTTTCGGGGTAATGGGTTGACTCCGCCGCTCGGAATGATCACCGCGCCGGGGGTTTTCCGCCGCCGACGCGGAAGGCCCCGCGGTCGGACCGCGGGGCCTTTCACGACGGGGCGTCTCGCGCCGCGAGGGTCAGTCGGTCAGCCGCTCGCCCGTGGACGTGGAGAACACGTGGATCTCGCCCGGCCGCGGCACCACGTGCAGCGTGGAGCCCTTCTCCGGCACGGCGCGGCTGTTGACGCGGACCACGAGGTCCTTCTGCTCGCCGCCGACCTCGACGGTGCCGAAGACGAAGCCGTCGGCGCCGGTCTCCTCGACGACGTTCACCGAGACGGCGAGGCCGGCCGGGGCGTCCGCGGTGTCCTTCGACAGGGACGCGGCGGCGCCGCCGCCCAGCTCGACCACGTCGAAGTGCTCGGGACGGACGCCGACGGTCACCGTGCGGTCGCCCTTGTCGGCGGCGGCCTTCAGGGCGTCCCGGTTGACCGGCACGACGCTGTTGCCGAACTTCACGCCGCCGTCGGTGATCGGGACCTCGATCAGGTTCATGGCGGGCGAGCCGATGAAGCCGGCGACGAAGAGGTTCGCGGGCTTGTCGTACATGTTCCGCGGCGAGTCGACCTGCTGGAGCAGACCGTCCTTGAGGACCGCCACCCGGTCGCCCATCGTCATGGCCTCGACCTGGTCGTGGGTGACGTAGACGGTGGTGATGCCGAGCCGGCGCTGGAGCGACGCGATCTGCGTACGGGTGGAGACGCGCAGCTTGGCGTCCAGGTTGGACAGCGGTTCGTCCATGAGGAAGACCTGCGGCTCGCGGACGATCGCGCGGCCCATGGCGACACGCTGGCGCTGACCGCCGGAGAGCGCCTTCGGCTTGCGGTCCAGGTACTCGCTGAGGTCGAGGATCTTCGCGGCCTCCTCGACCTTCTGCCGGATCTCCGCCTTGTTGACGCCGGCGATCTTGAGCGCGAAGCCCATGTTGTCGGCGACCGTCATGTGCGGGTAGAGGGCGTAGTTCTGGAACACCATGGCGATGTCCCGGTCCTTGGGCGGCAGGTGCGTGACGTCGCGGTCGCCGATGCGGATGGCGCCGCCGTTGACGTCCTCCAGACCCGCGAGCATCCGCAGGGAGGTGGACTTGCCGCAGCCGGACGGGCCGACCAGGACGAGGAACTCGCCGTCCTCGATCGCGATCTCCAGCGCGTCGACGGCGGGCTTGGTGGAACCCGGGTAGATCCGGGTCGCCTTGTCGAACGTGACAGTGGCCATGGTGATGGGCCCCCTTCTACCGGCAGGAACGTGCCGGACGATCCGTTGTAGGAAGGTGGTTGGTGTAGTCCACCGGGGTGAACTGGATCGAGACGGTACCTGGCGTTCACACGCTCTGTCAGTACTTCGGCCGAGGTGAACTTCACGGAAATTCTCTCCGGGGCGCCCCGGAGACCTGGGTAGACTGCACGAGCACCCCGGTGCACGCCTCCTTAGCTCAGCTGGTCAGAGCGCCGCTCTTGTAAAGCGAAGGCCGTCGGTTCGAATCCGACAGGGGGCTCGCGCAGGCCCCGGTGGAATCCGCTTCCACCGGGGCCTTTTTCTGCCGGCGGCGCGGTGGCGAACTCCCGCCCCGGCGGGCCGTGGTACCGCTCCGGTGCCCCGGCCGGCCCCGCGGGAATGTCGGTCACGGGCCGGGCGATACCGCCGTGTGTGAATCGGACCATGCGAATTCACCGGGCCCTGGGCGGCGTGTGGGCGTTCGTCCGCGGTGCTCCCGGCACCTATGTGTGGCTGAGTGTCCTCTTCATCACGACGGTGGTGCTGCATCACATGCCGCCGGAGTTCGAGGAGCACTTCCTGCGGCACCGGTCGACGAATCTGCACGAGCTGTCGCGCGACCCGGTGCGGGTGCTGGTGGCGAGCGCGATGTGGAACGAGAGCGGCCACTGGCTGCCGTACGCCGTCCTGTACACGGTGTTCCACGCGCCGGCCGAACGCCGGCTGGGCACGGCCCGCTGGCTGGCGGTGTGCGCGCTCGCCCACGTGCTGGCCTCGCTGGTCAGCGAGGCGGTGCTGCTGACGGCGATCCGGCGCGGCCGGGCGCCGCTCACGGCGGTCCACACCCTGGACATCGGGGTGAGCTACGCGCTGGCCGGGGTGATCGCGGTGCTCGGCTACCGGATCGCGGCGCCCTGGCGGTACGCGTACCTGGCGGCGGTGCTCGCCGTGTTCGCCCTGCCGCTGACCGCCGGGCCGACCTTCACCGATATCGGCCACTTCGTCGCGGCGCTGATCGGCCTCGCCTGCTATCCGCTGGTCAGAGGGCGGGGAAAAGCATGGAATCCGAAGGAGACACCGGCCGGGCCCAGGGGTTAACGTCCCGGCCATGAGCAGCTCGGCAAGCGGTGCCGTCAACGGCGGTGTCTCGTTCTGGTACGCGGACGACGGTCTTCCGGCGGTGCGGGAGCCGCTGTCCGGGGACGCGAGCGCGGACGTCGTCATCGTCGGCGGCGGGTACACGGGCCTGTGGACGGCGTACTACCTGAAGAAGGCGGCGCCCTTCCTGCGGATCACCGTGCTGGAGCAGAAGTTCTGCGGGTACGGCGCCTCCGGCCGCAACGGCGGCTGGCTGTACAACGGGATCGCGGGCCGGGACCGGTACGCGCGGCTGCACGGCCACGAGGCCGCCGTACGGCTCCAGAAGGCGATGAACGACACGGTGGCCGAGGTGGTCGGGGTCGCCGCGGCGGAGGGCATCGACGCCGACGTGCACCAGGGCGGTGTCCTGGAAGTGGCCACCACCCCCGCGCAGTGGGCCCGGCTGCGGGCGTTCCACGAGCACGAGCTGGCCTTCGGCGAGCAGGACCGGGAGCTGTACGGCGCCCGGGAGACCGCCGCGCGGATCCGGGTCGCGGACGCGGTCGGCTCCGCCTGGACCCCGCACGGCGCCAGGCTGCACCCGGTGAAGCTGGTGAAGGGACTCGCGGCGGCCGTGGAGGCGCTCGGCGTGACGGTCCACGAGTCGACGCCGGTGACGGAGATCCGGCCCCGGCACGCGGTCACGCCCTACGGCACGGTCCGCGCGCCCTACGTCCTGCGCTGCACCGAGGGCTTCACCGCCTCCCTGAAGGGCCAGAAGCGGACCTGGCTGCCGATGAACTCCTCGATGATCGCCACCGAGCCGCTCACCGAGGAGCAGTGGGCGGCGATCGGCTGGGCGGGCCGGGAGACCCTGGGCGACCTGGCGCACGCCTATATGTACGCCCAGCGCACGGCGGACGGCCGGATCGCGCTCGGCGGGCGCGGGGTGCCGTACCGCTTCGGCTCGCGCACCGACAACGACGGCCGCACCCAGGAGGCGACCGTCGAGGCGCTGCGCGAGATCCTTACCCGCTTCTTCCCGTCGCTGGCCGGCGTCCGGATCGCGCACGCCTGGTCGGGCGTCCTCGGCGTGCCGCGCGACTGGTGCGCGACCGTCACGCTGGACCGCTCCACCGGTCTGGGCTGGGCGGGCGGCTACGTCGGCTCCGGTGTCGCCACCGCCAACCTGGCCGCCCGCACCCTGCGCGACCTGCTCCGGCGGGACTCCGGCCAGGGCGGGCGGACCGAGCTGACGGAACTGCCCTGGGTGGACCACAAGGTGCGCAGGTGGGAGCCGGAACCGCTGCGCTGGCTGGGCGTCCAGGGCATGTACGCCACCTACCGCGCCGCCGACCGGCGCGAACGCCTGCGCCCGGGCCTGCGGTCCTCCCGGCTGGCGCGAGCGGCGGACCGGGTGGCGGGCCGGCACTGACCTCCGGCGGACGCCACCGGACCGCGCGCGGGGCGCTACGGCGCGACCGGCCGGACGGCCGCGCGGGTCGGCCCACCTGCTCCACGGGGAGGACGGCCGGTGCCTCGCCGTGTGTGACATCCCCGCCTTCCGCGGGCTCGGGACGGACTGTCAGTGGCGGGGTGCAGCATGGGGGCATGGTGAGGCGAACGAGCGGGAACCGGGCGGCGGACCGGACGGCGGTACGGGGCGCGCGGCGGGCGGAGGTGCGGCTGCCGGCCCTGGACCCCTGGGACGGGGACGCGCTGGAGCCGGACGGCGACTACGACGGGCTGGAGTTCCGGGAGCGGGACCTGACCGGGCAGGACGCGCGGGGCGCCCGGTTCATGGACTGCGCGCTGACGGGCTGCGCGGTGGACGGCACGGCACTGGGCCGGGCCCGGGTGCTGGACTCGGTGCTGACCGGGCTGCGCGGTGTCGGCACCCAGCTCGCGGAGTCCGCGTTCCGGGACGTCGAGCTGGTCGACGCGCGCCTGGGCGGCGCCCAGATGCACGGCGCCGTGCTGGAGCGGGTCGTGGTCCGCGGCGGCAAGATCGACTTCCTGAATCTGCGCGAGGCCCGCCTGAAGGACGTCGTCTTCGAGTCCTGCGTGCTGGTCGAGCCGGACTTCGCGGGCGCGCGCCTGGAGCGGGTGGAGTTCGTGGACTGCGCGCTCACGGGCGCCGACTTCGGCAACGTCGCCCTGACGGACGTCGACCTGCGGGGCGCCGCGCCCCTGGAGATCACCCGCGGTCTGGACCGGCTGTCCGGGGCGGTGGTCAGCACCGGTCAGCTGCTGGATCTGGCCCCGGTGCTGGCGGCGGAGCTGGGAATCCGGGTGGAGGGCTGAGGGGCGGCGGCCGGGCGGTTGGTCACGGGCGGTCCGGCTTGCCGTCCCCGTACAGCCAGTCCCGCCAGATCTCGCCGAAGTCCCGCTCCGGGGCCTTCTTCTCGACGTACGCGGTGAAGGCGGCGGTGCCGGCGGTGCCGTGGCGGCGGGCGGCGGCCCAGCCCTGGATGATGTCGTAGAAGGTGTCGTCGCCGACCTTCTGGCGGATCTTGTGCAGGACCATCGCGCCGCGCTCGTAGACCGGACTGTCGGAGATGTGCGCGGCGCTCGACGGCCTGGCCGGCGGGAAGGCCCAGACGGCCTCGTGGTCGCCCTCGTACAGGCGGGTGAAGGTCTCCTGGGCGGTGGGCCCGTCGTGGTCCTCGTCGTACAGCCACTCCGCGTAGGTCGCGAAGCCCTCGTTCAGCCACATGTCCCGCCAGGAGGCGGGGCCGACCGAGTCGCCGTACCACTGGTGGGCGAGTTCGTGCACGAGCGTGCCGGTGTCGAACTGGTCGCCGGGGAAGACGGGCCGGGTCTGCGTCTCCAGGGCGTAGCCGGTGTCCCCGGGGCGGTCGACGATCACCCCGGCGGAGGAGAACGGGTACGGCCCGAAGTTGTACTCCTCCCAGTCGAGGATCCCGGGCAGTTCGGCGAGCACCCCGGCGCTCGCGCGGGCCTGGCGGGGGTCGACGGCGGTGAGGACGGGCAGGCCGTGCGGGCCGGTGGTGCGGGCGATGTCGTAGTGGCCGATGGCGACGGTGGCGAGGTAGCTCGCCATGGGCTGGGCCGGATGCCAGTGGTAGGAGGTGCGGCCGCCGCGCGTGGTCGCTTGCGTCAACTCGCCGTTGGACACGGCTTGCAGGCCCTGGGGGACGGTGACCGTGATGTCGTAGGACGCCTTGTCGGAGGGGTGGTGGTTGCCGGGGAACCAGGTCATGGAGCCGACGGGTTCGCCGAGGGCCAGGGCGCCGTCGGCGGTGGGCAGCCAGCCCTCCTCGGAGCCGTCGGGGTCGGTGAGGGTGCGCGGGGTGCCCGAATAGCGGACGGTCGTGCGGAAGGTCTCGCCCTGGGCGAGGTCGTCGCGCGGGCGTACGGTGAGTTCCTGGCCGGCGCGGCTCCACCGGGCGGCGGCGCCCTCGACGCGGACGGAGCCGACGCGCAGCCCGGCGAGGTCGAGGCGGAACGCGGACAGGTCCCGGGTGGCCCGGGCGGTGATGACCGCGGTGCCGGTGAGACGGCGGGTGGCCGGGGTGTAGTCCAGGGCGATGTCGTAGTGGTCGACGTCGTAGCCGCCGTTGCCGGCCCGGGGGAAGTACGGGTCGCCGAGGCCGGAGGCGCCCGGGGTGCCCCGCACCCCGCCGTCGCACGCGGTGCCGGTGAGGACGAGGGCGAGCAGGACGGCGACGGCCGGAACACGGCGTACGGACCTGGACATGTCAGTGATCTTAGGCGGGCCCCCGGCCGGGCCGGGCGGATCGGAGACGGGGGCCGGAGGGCGGGCGTGACACCATCTCACCGTGCTCGACATCGGCTATGCCCTCTCCAACCGGTTCCCGGACCCGCCGCAGACCGACTACCGGCGCGCGGACGTGCGCGCGCTGCGGCACGACCTGTTCTGCGGGGACGTCTATCTCGCGGACACCGAGGCCGACCGGGAACTGTCCACAGCCTGGGGATGGGTGCCGGTGCTGGACTTCGCGTGGGCGCTGTGCGACATCGTGGAGCGGCTGGACCGGGACCCGATGGGCTCGCGGGCCGCCCGGCCGCAGCGGGCGGAACTGGACTTCACCGAGTCCACCGACCGGATGCTCTTCGAGCGCCGCTTCGGCTGGGTCGACATCACGTCCGACTGGAGCCCGGCCGAAGAACCCCCGCTGACCTTCTCCCACGCCGAACTGCGGCGGGAGGCCCGGGACTTCCTGCACGACCTGCTCGCCGACCTCACCGACCTGCACGAGGGCCTGGCGGAGAACCCGGCCGTCTGGACCCTCCAGGCCCGCTTCCCGCGGGTGGGGTGAGGCCCGCCGGGGCCGCGAGGGCTCCCCGGCGGTGCCGGACAGCCCTCGCGCGGGAGGGGCTCAGACGTTGACGCCGAAGTCCTGCGCGATGCCCACCAGGCCCGAGGCGTAACCCTGGCCGACCGCGCGGAACTTCCACTCCGCGCCGTTGCGGTACAGCTCGCCGAAGACCATGGCCGTCTCGGTGGCCGCGTCCTCCGACAGGTCGTAGCGCGCGATCTCGGCGCCGCCGGCCTGGTTGACGATGCGGATGTAGGCGTTGCGGACCTGGCCGAAGTTCTGGCTGCGGTTCTCCGCGTCGTAGATGGAGACCGGGAAGACGATCTTGTCGATGTCGGCCGGGAGCGCGGCCAGGTTGACGTTGATCGCCTCGTCGTCGCCGGAGCCCTCACCCGTGCGGTTGTCGCCCGTGTGGACGATCGAGCTGTCCGGGGTCTGCTTGTTGTTGAAGAAGACGAAGTGGGCGTCCGAGTAGACCTTGCCCTGCCCGTTCACCGCGATGGCGGAGGCGTCCAGGTCGAAGTCCGTGCCGGTGGTGGTGCGGACGTCCCAGCCGAGGCCCACGGTGACGGCGGTCAGGCCCGGAGCCTCCTTGGTGAGCGAGACGTTGCCACCCTTGGACAGGCTTACAGCCATGATTTGGGAGTCCCTTCCTTAGATACCGTGCATATCCGGGCACGATCTGTGCCGACGGAAGCTACCGACGAAGCTACCGTCACCCGGGACAACGTCGCGGAGGGTCCCGTGGGTTCCGGCTCGCTTTACCTTTTTTACCGAGCCGGGGTCCGGCGCGCGAAATCGGGGTGACGTGCGCCGGGTCGGGCCGGGAACATGGAGCACATGTCCGGGCCCTATCTCATCCGTGGCTCCGTCTCGCTTCCCGAGGCCGAGCTGATATGGCGTTTCTCCAGGTCGTCGGGGCCCGGGGGACAGCACGTCAACACCAGCGACTCCCAGGTGGAGCTGCGGTTCGACCTCGCCCGCACCGAGGCGCTGCCGGCGGTGTGGAAGGAACGGGCGCTCGACCGGCTGGCCGGCCGTCTCGTCGACGGCGTGGTGTCCGTACGGGCCTCCGAGCACCGCTCGCAGTGGCGCAACCGCGAGACCGCCGCCGTACGCCTCGCCGCGCTCCTCGCGGAGGCCACCGCGCCGCCGCCGAAGCCCCGCAGGCCCACCCGCATCCCCCGCGGCATCAACGAGCGGCGGCTGCGCGAGAAGAAGCAGCGCGCGGAGACCAAGCGCGGCCGCACGGGCCGCGACTGGGGGTAGCGGGCGCGCGGCGGCGTCTTCGTATGGGTGGCCGGCGGTCACCGGCTGGGACGGCGGCCGTGGCGCCTTCGCGCGGGTGGCCGGCGGTCGCCGGCTGGGACGGAGGTCGCGGCGCCTTCGCGCGAGTGACCCGCGGCCACCGGCTGGGACGGATGTCGCGGGCGAGTCACATTCCCGGGTCCTCCGGCGTCAGGGTGTCGTACGAGCGCGCCCGTGGACGATGACGGAAGAGGCCTGAGCAGCGATGACCGACCACGACTTCCTCGCCGAGCGGTTCGAGGCGTACCGCGGACACCTGCGGGCCGTCGCCTACCGCATGCTGGGCTCCGTCGCCGAGGCCGAGGACGCCGTCCAGGAGGCGTGGCTGCGGCTGAGCCGGTCCGACACCGCAGAGGTGGAGAACCTCGGCGGCTGGCTCACCACCGTCGTCGGCCGGGTCTGCCTCGACGTGCTCCGCGCCCGCCGCTCCCGGGGCGAGGAGCCGCTGGAGAGCTGGCGGCCGGCGCCGGACACCGGGCCGGACCCGGCGCACGGCGCGCTGCTCGCCGACTCCGTGGGGCTCGCCCTGCTGGTCGTCCTGGACACGCTCGCACCGGCCGAGCGGCTGGCGTTCGTGCTGCACGACCTGTTCGGCGTGCCCTTCGCCGAGATCGCGGGCATCCTCGGGCGCAGCCCGGCCGCGGCCCGGCAGCTCGCCAGCCGGGCCCGGCGCCGGGTGCGGGGCGTGCGGGCCCCGGAGGCCGACCTGGCCCGCCAGCGGGAGGTGGTGGACGCCTTCCTGGCCGCCGCCCGGGACGGCGACTTCGACGGGCTGCTCGCGGTGCTCGACCCGGACGTGGTGGCCCGCACGGAGCAGGGCGTGAACAGCGGCGCGGCCCGGGTCGCCGCCGGCGCGGCGGCGTTCGCGCACCTGGCGCGTGTCGCGCGCCCGGTGCTGGTGGACGGCGCGACCGGCCTGGCGGTGTTCGCCGACGGCCGCCCGGAGCGGGTGCTGGCCTTCACCTTCGTGTCCGGCCGCATCGCCGCGATCGACATCATCACCGCCCCGACCCGACTGGCGGACCTGAGTGTGGAGGAGGTCTAGGAGCTGCGGTGCGGTCGGGCCGGGTTCGCGGGGCTGGCTGGGCGGGCGGGTCTGTGCGGGTCGGGCCGGGCTGGCGGACCGGCTGGGCGGGTCCGTGCGCTGGGGCCGGGCTGGCGGGGTCGGCGTGAGTGGCGGGCCCGTGTGGGTCGGGCCGGGTTCGCGGGGCTGGCTGGGCGGGCGGGTCTGTGCGGGTTGGACCGGGCTGGCGGGGCTGGCGCGGGCGGGTGCGTGCGGGTCAGGCAGGGCTGGCGGGTGCGTGCGGGTCGGCCGGGCTCGCGTGGCCAACCGGGCGGGCGGGGTCGCGGGGCTGGCGCGGGCGGGTCCGTGGCAGGCGGGGCCGGACCGGCGGGGCCGGGCCGGCGGGGTCGGCGCGGGCGGGCGGCCCCGTGTGGGTCGGGCCGGGGGCGCGGAGCCGAACGGGCGGGCGGCCAGTGCGCTCGGGCCGGGGCCGGCGGGGCCGGTCGGGCGAGCGGCCCCGTGCGCTCGGGCGGGGTCGCGGAACCGGCGCGAGGGCCGGTCGGCAGCGGTGGTGTCCCGGGCGAGAGGGGCACCGGCGCCCGGTCGGCCCGGGCCGCGGGTGGCCGGCCCGGGCCGCGGATGGCCGGCCCGCGTCGCGGGTGGCCGGCTCAGCCGAGGTGTCGGTAGCGGCCCTGGAAGTACAGCAGGGGGCCGCCCTGTGCGCTCGGTACGTGGGCGGTGAGGACGCGGCCGACGACCAGGGTGTGGTCCCCGGCGGTCACCCGCTGCTCGGTGCGGCACTCCAGCGTGGCCAGCGCGCCGCCGACCAGCGGGGCGCCGGTGACCTCGCCGCGCACGTACGGGATGTCCGCGAACAGCAGCCGGTCGCTGATCCGGCCCTTCATGGCGAAGCGGCCCGCGATGTGCCGCTGGCTCTCGGCGAGCACCGACACCGCCCACAGCGGCTGCTCGGCGAGCAGGTCGTCCATGCGGGAGCCCTCGCGCAGGCTGACCAGCACCAGCGGCGGGTCGAGGGAGACCGACAGGAAGGCGGTGGCGGTCATGCCGACGTCCTCCACGGCCGGCGCCGTCGGGTCGTCCGGGTCCAGGGACGGTTCCTGCGCGGTGACCAGGACCACGCCCGCGGCCAGCCGGGACATCGCGGCCCGGAACTCGTCGTTGCTCACCCCCTCAGCATGCCCGGTGGCCTGGGGGGTCGTGGGAGAGGGAGTGTTCAGCACGCCGGAAACGCTAGTCTTCGCCCGGCGCGGCGCGCATCGGGCCTTCGTCCGAGCCGGGTCCTAGGTCCGGCGGCGCAGGAGCGCGTGCATCATGTGAAGACATGGGTACGGTATGTGTTCGCGCGACGTGGGGGGCAAACGCAGAAACTCCACTCAATTGTTCATGTTCTGCTGTGACTTGAGTCACAAGGGGCAGGAATTGTTGACCCTGTGTACCGAGTGGGCAGCGCGCTGTGATTCAGTGGCGGGAGGAGCGGCAAGAGCAACTGCACGGCAATACGAAGTGCCACCGCGGCAACGCGGAAGCAGCGCCGGAGACAACCCTTGATTCGCTGCGAGGTCTCGGGGGGAGGGCGAGCATGGAGACCGAGTCGGAGCCGTACGTCCGTCTTGCGTCCCTGCGACAGCTGCACCAGGTCATGGCCGACATGAACACGGCCCGCAGCCTGGCGGACACACTGCAGAGCGTCGCCGACGGCGCCGTCAACGCCCTCGGGTACGAGATGGCGGCCGTCAACCTGGTCCGCCAGGACGGCGATCTCGTGGTCGCCGCCTTCTCCGGCAACTCCGTCGCCGAGGCCCTGATCACCGGCCGGGCCGGCTCCCGCGAGTCCTGGGACCGCCGGCTGGGCATGGGCGAACGCTGGGGCGACCTGGTCTTCATACCGCACACCGAAGGCTGGGTCCTGGACGACGACGACGTGCCCCAGTGGCACACCGACGGGCCCGCGCCGCGCTTCGAGGACGAGTGGCACCCCTCCGACCGGCTCTTCGCGCCGATGTACACCCCCGGTGTGCAGGGCGGCTCCTCCGGTGAACTGCTCGGCGTGATATCCGTCGACCGGCCGCGCAACGGCCGCCGTCCCGGAGCCTGGGGCCGCGAGGCCCTCCAGATGTACGCCTTCCAGGCCGCCATCGCCATCAGCAACGCCCGGCTGCGCTCGAACATGCAGCGTGCCCTGGTCCGCCTGGAGCGCGAGCAGCAGGCCCTGCGCGCCAGCGAGGAGTCCTTCCGGCAGGCCTTCGAGTACGCGCCGTCCGGCATGGCCATCGCCGAGATGGGCGGCGACCAGCACGGCCGCATCCTGCGCAGCAACGACGCCCTGTGCCGGCTGCTCGGCCGCCCCGCCTCCGCGATGCGCCGCTACTCCTTCGCCGACCTCGTCCACCCGGAGGACATCGGCACCCTGCTGCGCACCTCGGCCGAGGGCGGGCGCGCGGAGCTGCGGCTCGGCCGCCGCGACGGCACGTACGTGTGGGTGTCCCTGCGCAACAGCGTCGTCGCGGACGCCGCCGACGGCCCCCGCTTCCTGCTCACCCACGTCGAGGACATAGAGGAACGCAAGCGGCGCGAGCTCCAGCTCGCCCACCGCGCCTCCCACGACTCGCTGACCGGCCTGCCGAACTCCGCCGAGCTGCGCTCGCGGCTGTCCGCCCGGCTCTGTCAGCGCCCCGCGCACGCCGGCGCCCTGGAGTCCCTGGACGCGGCCTACGGCCACCCGGTCTTCGACACCCCGGCCGGCCCCGGCTTCGAGGTACCGGCCGGCCACGGCTTCGACTTCACGCCGGGCGCGGAGGGCTACGACGCCTACGACCACCATGTGCACACCGCGGCGCCCGCGGACGGCCGCGACGACGGCACCAAGGGCCTCGCGGTCCTCTTCTGCGACCTCGACGGTTTCAAGTCGATCAACGACCGGTACGGGCACAACGCGGGCGACGCGGTCCTCATCGAGGTCGCCCGGCGGCTGAGCAACGGCGTCCGGGACGGCGACACGGTCGCCCGGCTCGGCGGCGACGAGTTCGTGATCCTCGCCGACGGCCTCGGCCGGGCCGACGCCCAGGACCTCGCCGTACGGCTGCGCAACGAGATCATCCAGCCGATCCGGGCCGAGGGCCGGTCCGTCCGGGTGGGCGCCAGCTTCGGCATCGGGTGGGCGCACTGCGGCATGACGGCGGACGAAGTGCTGAAGTCCGCTGACGAGCGGATGTACGTAGAGAAACGATCTCGTCCCAAACAGCACCGCCGTGCCGGATGAACCGCAGGTCAGCGGTTTGACGCGGGCTGGGTCACCCGTTTGGCCGAGTGAGAGCGGGTAGGCTCGCCATTCCAACCCGTACACCGCATCCGCCCGCACTGTTGAGGAGTACCAAGGGATGACGCCCGGCGACAACGGCGCGAGCACGCCCGAGGACGACGACCCGTTCGGCTACCTGTACGCAGACGGCCAGGCCCGGGGAGCCCAGCCGCCGTCCGGTGGTGGGTACGGCTATCCGAACTCCGTCACCAGGGTGCGCGCGGTCGGCGAGCGCCAGTACGGCCAGCAGCAGCCGCCCGCGTACGGCCAGGGCGCGCCCCAGCGGGGCGCCTACGGCCAGCCGAACACCCACTACCAGGCCCCGGAGACTCTTCCGGGCGGCCCGCAGTCCGGCGGCCGCGCCCCGCAGCCGGCCCCGCCCCGCCGCGGCCCGAACACCAAGGGCCTGCTGATCGGCGCGATCGCGGTGGTCGCCGCGGTCGTCATCGGCATCGGCGTGGCGATGATGAACGACGACGCGGGCGACAAGACGGAGGGCGGCGCCTCGGCGGCGCCGTCCACGTCGCAGAGTTCCGAGCCGAGCCGGTCGGCGAGCGCCAGCCCGACCGGCACCGAGCTGCCCAAGACCGACGCCAAGAGCCTGTCCCTCGGGACCGGGATGACGACGGCGTCGGACGTCAAGGGAGCCAGGTCGGACGACGGCACCTACGTGACGGGCTTCAACCAGCCTGGAGCCTCCGTCACCTGGAGCGTCACCGGCGTGCCCGAGTCCGGCAAGTACAGCGTCTACGTCGGTTACAGCGTCCCCGGCAAGGACGCCAACGCCACTCTCACGGTCAACGGCACGACGTCCGACAAGACCGTCAACCTGAAGAACTGGGCGGGCGCGCCGGCGGGCGACTACGAGAAGGGCTGGACGAAGACGTACAACTGGGTCCAGCTCGACAAGGGCACGAACACCATCAAGCTCTCGTGCGAGCAGGGCAACCAGTGCGACGCGCTCATCGACCAGATGTGGCTGGTCAAGGGGTGGGTCTAGGCCGCGGCTGAGCCCTGGAATCGTGCTCCGCCCATGATGGCGGAGCACTTCTGGCGCACCTCGCGTCACCGGCGGGGAGCGCGGCCGTCACGCCGCCGTCACCGACACCCGTGTCAGGAGTTTGTCGTAGGCCGCGTGGTCGAACTCGCCCGCCGCGGGGGCCCGTACCGTCGCCGCCGACAGGGCTGCCGCGCGGCTGAGGCGGTCCGGCCAGGGGAGTTGCTCCAGCAGGCCCGACAGCAGGCCGGCCACCGCCGAGTCGCCGGCGCCGGTCGGGTTGCCGAGTTCGCGGGCGGGCGGGACCGCGCGCCAGCGGCCCTCCGGGGTGACGGCGAGCAGGCCGCCGGCGCCCAGGGAGGCGACGACCGCGTGGGCGCCGCGCCGGCGGGCGTCCTGGGTGGAGCGCAACGGCTCGTGCGAGCCGGTGAGTTCGGCCAGTTCGTCGGCGTTCGGCTTGATGATGTCCGGACGGGCGGCGACCCCGCGGCGCAGCGGCTCACCGCTGGTGTCCAGCAGCACGGGAACGCCCGCCGAGCGGGCCGTGCGGACCAGGTTGGCGTACGCCCCCACCGGCACCCCCGGCGGCAGGCTGCCGCACAGCGCCACCGCCGAGGCGTCCGCCAGCAGTTCGCCGTACCGGTCCAGGAAGGCGCCCCACTCGCCCGGCGCTATCTGCGGGCCCGGCTCGTTGAGCTGGGTGGTGTCGCCCGACAGTTCGTCGACCACGGCGATCGTGCGCCGGCTCGCCCCGGCGACCGGCACCAACGCGTCCGTCAGACCGGGCGTGCCGGCCAGCCGGTCGCGTATCTCCCGGCCGGTCCCGCCGCCCGCGAACCCCGTGACCGTCACCGGGTGGCCGAGCGCGGCCAGCACCCGGGCCACGTTCACGCCCTTGCCGCCGGGCCGTTCGGCGACCGCCGCCACACGGTGGGAGGTGTGCGGCCGCAGGGACCGTACGCGATAGGTGAGGTCGAGAGCGGTGTTCAGTGTGACCGTGAGGATCACCCGGGCCGACCTCCCTCGAAGTGCCTGCGCCTGTCTGCGGTTTCCGGGGCCTCGATCATGCCAAAGAGACGGCGGCGGGCCCAGTGCGCGGGCCGGTCACCGTCTCTGGACCGGGTGACGGATCAGGGCAGTTGGGGCTTCACCACCCATTCGCCCCGGCGCATCACGCCCTTCACCTCGAACCGCGCGTCCAGCAGGACGAGGTCGGCGTCCTTGCCGGGCTCCAGGGAGCCGACGCGGTCGGAGAGGCCGAGCAGCCGGGCCGGGTTGGCGGACAGCGCGGCCACCGCGTCCGGCACCGACAGCTTGTCGACGGTCACCGCCCGCCGGAAGGCGCGGTCCAGGGTGAGCGTGGAGCCCGCGATCGAGCCGCCCTCCACCAGCCGGGCCACGCCCTCGCTGACCTCGACCTCCAGCGGGCCGAGCATGTAGCGGCCGTCGCCGGTGCCGGCCGCGTCCATCGCGTCGGTGATGAAGGCGACCCGGTCCGCGCCCGCGTGGTGGAAGGCCAGCTCCAGCGTCGCGGGATGCAGATGGGTGCCGTCGTTGATCAGCTCGACGGTGACCCGCTCGTCCTCCAGCAGCGCGGCGATCGGGCCGGGCGCGCGGTGGTTGAGCGCCGGCATGGCGTTGAACAGGTGGGTGGCGACGGTGGCGCCCGCGTCGATGGCCTGCACCGTCTGCTCGTAGGTCGCGTCCGTGTGCCCGATCGCCGCGAGCACGCCGTGCTCGGCGAGCAGCCGTACGGAGTCGACGCCGCCGGGCAGCTCGGTGGCGAGGGTGACCATCTTCGCCTTGCCGCGCGCGGCGTCGATCAGCTTGCGGACCTCGGCCGGGTCCGGATCGCGCAGCAGCGCCTCGGAGTGCGCGCCCTTGCGGCACGGCGAGATGAACGGGCCCTCGAAGTGGATGCCCGCGATCTCGCCCTGCTCGGCCAGCTCGCTCAGCAGCCCGGCCTGGCGCACCAGCAGGTCCATCTCGTCGGTGACGGTGGAGGCGACGAGCGTGGTGGTGCCGTGCCGGCGGTGGGTGCGCACGGCGGTGAGGATCTCCTCGGCGGTGCCGGCGAAGGAGGCGCCGCCGCCGCCGTGGTTGTGGAGGTCGACGAAGCCGGGGACCAGCCAGTGGCCGGTCACGTCGAGCACGTCGGTGTCCTCGGGTGCCGCGGCCGCGATCCTCGTGCCCTCCACGGCCAGGCGTGCGCCGTCCGCGATCCCGGAGGGCAGCACCACCCGGGCACCTGCGAGAACCAACCTGGGAGCCATCAGGTGCTTACCTCCGGAGTCGATGAAGCGGTCGTGAGCAGGTCGCGCGCCAGCAGTCCCGCGCCCAGGCAGCCGGCGCTGTCGCCGAGGGCGGCGGGGACGATGGCGGGCAGTTTCTGGAAGGTGAGCCGCTGCCGGACGGCGTCCCGCAGCGGTCGGAACAACACTTCCCCCGCCTCGGCCAGCCCGCCACCGATGATCAGCGTGCGCGGGTCCAGCAGGGTGACGGCGGTGACCAGGCCGTCGGCGAGCGCGTCCACCGCCTCCCGCCAGACCCGGACGGCGTTCGGGTCACCGGACGCGACGGCGCGGGCGCAGTCCGCCGCGTCCGCGTCCGCGTCGCCGCCGCCCGCCGCCCAGGCCGCGCTGACGGCGGACGCGGAGGCGTACCGCTCCAGGCAGCCGCGCTGCCCGCAGGGACAGGGCGTGCCGCCGGGCCGTACGACGATATGGCCGATCTCGCCCGCGAAGCCGTGCGCGCCGGCCTCCACCCGCCCGTCCAGGCCGATGGCGCCCGCGATCCCGGTGCCCAGCGGCACGAACAGGAACCGGTCCGTGCCCCGGCCCGCGCCGATCCGGCCCTCGGCGAGACCGCCGGCGCGGACGTCGTGGCCGAGCGCGACGGGCAGGCCGAGCCGGTCGGCGAGCAGGGCGCGCAGCGGTACGTCCCGCCAGCCGAGGTTGGCCGCGTAGACGGCGGTGCCGGCGGCCTCGTCGACGATGCCGGGGACCGCGATGCCGGCCGCACCGGCCGGCTCGCCGCAGTGCGCGACGCCGTGGGCGCGCAGCTCGGCGGCGAAGTCGAGGATGTCCTCCACCACCGCCTCGGGGCCGCGCTCGCGGCCGGTGGCGCGGCGGGCGCGGTGCAGCAGCGTGCCGTCGTCGCCGACGAGGGCGGCCTTCATCCCGGTACCGCCCACGTCGAGGGCGATGACATGTCTCACCACGGGGCCTAGTGTGGCCCTCCCACCCGCGAGAGGTCTAGTCCACTCGCGTGGTGTAGACCTTATGTGTCCATATGTTGAACGGTCAGACAGCAGGGTTGGGGCTTTGAGGGTGCGTCGGCGTACAGCAGGAACGATCGCGGTGGTGTCCGCACTGGGCATGACGGCGGCCCTCGGCGGCTGCGGGAGCACGGGCTCCTCCGGGGTGACCCTCAGACTGGTCGCCGCCGACTACGGCGACTCCGCCGCCAACAGCTCCAAGAAGTACTGGGACGCCCTGGCCAAGGACTACCAGGCCAAGCACCCCGACGTACGGGTCGAGGTCAGCGTCTACTCCTGGAACGACGTCGACCGCAAGGTCAAGGAGATGGTCGACGCCGGCCACGCGCCCGACCTCGCCCAGATCGGCGCCTACGCCGACTACGCCGCCGCCGGCAAGCTGTACCCGGCCTCGGAGCTGCTCTCCATCCGCACCCAGGCCGACTTCCTCTCCCAGCTCTCCGACGCCGGCGAGTGGAAGCACACCCAGTACGGCATCCCGTTCGCCGCCTCCACGCGCGTGCTCTTCTACAACAAGACCCTCTTCGACAAGGCCGGTATCACCCCGCCCACCACCTGGGACCAGCTCGCCGCCGACGCCCA
This sequence comes from Streptomyces sp. NPDC017095, assembly GCF_044332325.1. Classification (NCBI taxonomy): domain Bacteria; kingdom Bacillati; phylum Actinomycetota; class Actinomycetes; order Kitasatosporales; family Streptomycetaceae; genus Streptomyces; species Streptomyces sp. NPDC017095. Next base: position 371,413 of record NZ_JBIROU010000004.1, on the reverse strand, counting down.
GGCGCTCAAGGACAAGGGCGTGAAGTACCCCTACGCCCTGCCGCTCGGCCCCGAGGAGGCCCAGGCCGAGACCATGCAGTGGCTGCTCGCCGGCGGCAACGGCGGCAGCGGCTACACCGACGACATAGGCACCTACACGATCGACTCCGCGGCGAACGTCTCGACGTTCGCCTGGCTCAAGGACGAGCTGGTCGGCAAGGGCCTGACCGGCCCGGTCGCGCCCGGCAAGCTGAACCGCGCGGACGCCTTCGCCGCGTTCGCCGACGGCCAGGTCGGCATGGTCAACGGGCATCCCACGCTGATCCAGCAGGCCGCCCGCAAGGGCGTGAAGTTCGGCATGGTGCCGATGCCCGGCCGGGACGGCAGGGCCAGGGCCTCCATGGGCGTCGCCGACTGGATGATGGCGTTCAGGAACGGGCACGCCGACCAGACGGGCGACTTCCTCGACTTCGTCTACAGCGAGAAGAACGTCCTCGACTTCTCCCGCACCTACGGCCTGCTGCCGGTCACCAGCTCCGCCTCCAACGCCATGAGCGCGTCGGACGCGGCCGGGGACAAGGCCCTGCGTCCCTTCCTGGACCAGTTGCCCACCTCCGGGCTGTACCCCGTCGGCAAGACCTCCTGGGCGGCGGTCAGCGCGGCCGTGAAGAAGAACATCGGCCAGGCCGTCGCCCCCGGCGGCAACCCCTCCGCCGTCCTGAGCCGGCTGCAGTCCACGGCCACGGCGGCCGACAGCAGCAGCCAGGGCTGACCCCGGCCGGCTCCGGCTGTCGGTGCCCGGCGCTACCGTGGCCGCATGGAACTCGGCAGCCGTGAGAAGGCCGTCCTCGCGCTGGAGCGCCGGGGTTTTCCCGGCGCCGGCGCGAAGGAACGGGCGATCCGTGAGGAACTGGGCCTCGTCCCGGTCCGCTACTACCAGCTCCTCAACGCTCTCCTGGACGACGAGCGGGCCCTCGCCCACGACCCCGTGACGGTCAACCGCCTGCGCCGTCTGCGCGAGGCCCGCCGCGCCGAACGCCGAGGAGTGGACCCGGGCCCTCGTGGATAGGGTCGCTGTATGGGCACCCACACGACGGAACCCCCGCACCCGCTGCCGGTCCCGCGGACCCGGCCCGGCCGCGACGGGCTCGCCGCGCTGCTGGCGCGGCCCCGCTCCGCGCTGATCGGCCTGGACTTCGACGGCACGCTGGCCCCCATCGTCGCCGACCCCGAGCAGGCCCGCGCCCACCCCGAGGCCGTACCCGTGCTGGCCGCGCTCGCCCCGGAGGTCGCCTCCGTCGCCGTGATCACCGGCCGCCCGCCCGAGGTGGCGGTCCGCTACGGCGGGTTCGCCGACGTCCCCGGCCTGGAGCACCTCACCGTCCTCGGCCACTACGGCGCCGAGCGCTGGGACGCGGCCACCGGCACCGTCACCGCCCCGCCCCCGCACCCCGGCGTCGCCGCCGCCCGCGCCGAACTGCCCGGCCTGCTGGAGCGCGCCGGCGCGGACCAGGGCATCCGGATCGAGGAGAAGGGCCGCGCCCTCGCGGTGCACACCCGCCGCGCCGCCGACCCGCAGGCCGCGTTCGAGTCCCTGCGCGGCCCGCTCACCGCTCTCGCCGCCCGGCACGGCCTGATCGTCGAACCCGGCCGGCTGGTCCTGGAGCTGCGCCCGCCGGGCATGGACAAGGGCGTGGCCCTGCTCGGCCACGTCCGCGCCACCGGCGCCGGCTGCGTCGTCTACGCCGGCGACGACCTCGGCGACCTGCCCGCCTTCGCCGCGGTCGAGGAACTCCGCAAGAACGGCACGCCCGGCCTGCTGGTCTGCAGCGGCAGCACGGAGGTCACCGAGCTGGCGGACCGAGCCGACCTGGTGGTCGACGGCCCCGAAGGAGTGGTGGCACTCCTCCGCGACCTCACCCGCCACCTCGACGCCTGACACCCACCTGCCCGCACCGAAGATGTCGTCCGGGCTGCCCGGCCAGCGTGCCTGACGGCTTGGCCGGGCTGCCCGGCCGACCGGCCGTTCCCTCCGGCCCGGCCGACCGTCTGGCCCGGCTGCCCGACCGGCCCGAGGTCCGGCGAGCCGCCGACCGTACGCCGACGGCTTGGCCCGGCCCTCTGGCCGGCCCGGCTGACGGCCTCACCCGGCCGAAGGCCGCGTGCCGGCTGGCTGACGCCGGCTCGGTCGTCCGGTCGGACCGTGGACCGGCCGCCGGTCCGCCGACCGCCGCCGGGCGTCCGGTCGGTTGGTCAGCGACCCGTTTCGGGCGATCGCTCGCCCATCGGCCGCAAGTCCGCCGCCGGCAAGCCGACCGTCTGGTCGGCGCGCCGGTCGCCTCATCCGGCCGGCCGGTCGCGGGTGGTTGGTCCGGTGGTCGCCGGTCCAGTCGTCGTCGGTCCGCGCGTCGCTCAGTTCGGGTCGTTGGTCAGTTCTGCGAGTTGGTCCAGGAACCAGCGGGCGGGCGGGAGGGCGGTCGCGGCGGTGGCCAGGCGCTTGCTGCGGGCCGAGCGCTCCTCCGGCGGCAGGCTCAGTGCCGTGTGCAGGGCCTGCGCCGTGCCCGTGATGTCGTACGGGTTCACCGTGAACGCGTCCTCGCCCAGTTCCTCGTGCGCGCCGGCCTCCCGGGACAGCACCAGCGCGCAGCCGTGGTCCGAGACGACCGGGACCTCCTTGGCGACCAGGTTCATGCCGTCCCGGATGGGGTTCACCAGCGCCACGTCGGCCAGCCGGTACGCGGCCAGGGAGCGCGCGAAGTCGTCCTTCACGTGCAGCACCACCGGGGTCCAGCCGGGCGTGCCGTACCGCTCGTTGATCTCGTCCGCGAGCCGCTGCACCTCGGCGGTGTAGTCGCGGTACACGGCGAGGTCCTGCCGGGACGGGTAGGCGAACGCCACGTGGACGACCTTCTCCCGCCACTCGGGGTGGTCGTCGAGGAGCTGGCGGTACGCCAGCAGCCCGCGCACGATGTTCTTGGACAGCTCGGTGCGGTCCACCCGGACGACCGTCTTGCGGCCGGGGCCGATCTCCTCGCGCAGCGCCGCCATCCGCTCGGCCACGTCCTCGCGGTGCGCCCGCTCGCGCAGGAAGTCCGCGTCCGCGCCCAGCCCGTGCACCCCGATCCGGGTGCCGGACAGGCTGTCGGGCCCGAGCGCCGCGTGACAGCAGGCCGTGAAGGCGTCCGCCCACCGCCGGGTGAGGAACGCCGCCCGGTCCGCACCCAGGATGCCGTCGAGCAGCTCGGCCGCGATGTCGTCGGGCAGCAGCCGGAAGTAGTCCGGCGGGGCCCAGGGCGTGTGCGAGAAGTGGCCGATGCGCAGGTCCGGCCGGAGCCGGCGGAGCATGCGCGGGGCCAGGGCCAGGTGGTAGTCCTGGATCAGCACCGCCGCGCCCTCGCCCGCCTCCTCGGCCAGCGCCTCGGCGAAGGCCCGGTTGTACTCCCGGTACGCCGCCCACTGCCGCCGGAACTCCGCGTCGAACGCCGGTTCCAGGGGGGTCTGGTACAGCATGTGGTGGACGAACCAGAGGACCGAGTTGGCGATGCCGTTGTACGCGTCGGCGTGCACGGACGCGTCGATGTCGAGCATCCGCACCCGCTGCCCGCCGGTGTCCCCGGCCGGCAGCAGCCCGCCGTCCGCGCGCCGGACGGCGGCCCGGTCGCCGTCGCCGAGCGCGGCGCACACCCACACCGAGCCGGCGTCCGAGCCGATGGCGGACAGCCCCGAGACCAGTCCGCCGCCGCCCCTTCTGGCGTGCAGTGAGCCGTCCTCGTGTACCTGGTAGGACACCGGGCCGCGATTCGACGCGACCAGCACCCGGGCTTTCTCGGCAGGATCGTGCGTGGGAGCCATACGCCTCAACCTAGCCCGGCCCGTAAACCCTCAAACGTGCGATCCACCTGCGGAGCCGACCGTATACGGCCCGTTCACGCCACCTTCCGTTCGGCGTACTCGGCGATCTCCGCCATGGGCGGCCGCTCCTCGGTGTCCACCGAGTACGTGCGCGGCTCGAAACCGTCCTCGCCCCGCTCGAACTGGGTCAGTGCGGGCCGGATGAGATGGCCGCGGGCCAGCCGTAGCTGTGCGGTGCGGTAGATCGCGGCGGCCATCCGGCCGAGGGCCTGGCCGTCCTGGTGGCGGTGCTTGCGCACGCCCACGTCGACCTGGGCCAGCGCGTCCAGGCCGGCCAGGTGCAGCGCGTCCACCAGCATGCCCAGCTCCACGCCGTAGCCGACCGGGAACGGCAACTGCTCCAGCAGGGAGCGGCGGGCCGCGTACTCGCCGCCCAGCGGCTGCACGAACCCGGCAAGCTGCGGCCAGTGCATGTTCAGCAGCGGCCGGGCCATCAGCTCGGTGACCCGGCCGCCCTGCCCCGCGGCACCGGCGAGCGGACGGTCGTACATCGCCTTGACCAGGTCCACGTCCGGGTCGGTGAGCAGCGGTCCGACGATCCCCGAGACGAAGTCGGAGGAGAAGTCCCGCAGGTCGGCGTCGATGAAGCACAGGATGTCCCCGCGGGTCACCAGCAGCGAGCGCCACAGCACCTCGCCCTTGCCGGGGACGGCGGGGAGGCGGGGCAGGATCTCGTCGCGGTGGACCACCCGGGCGCCCGCGCGCGCGGCGACCTCGAAGGTGCGGTCGGTGGAGCCGGAGTCGACGACCACGATCTCGTCGACGAGCGGCACCCGCTCCACGAGGTCGTGCCGGATGACGGTGACGATGTCGCCCACCGTCGCCTCCTCGTTGAGGGCGGGCAGGACGACGCTGATCGTCCGGCCCGTGCGCTGCTTGGCGGCCAGCACCTGGTGCAGCGGGCGGTCGGCCACGGACCAGGAGCGGGTGCTCAGCCAGCGCTCGACTTCTTCCAGCACGGTCGGCGGCTCCTCACTGTCACGACCACACGTCTCCGTGTGATGCATCTCGCGGTTCGGACGACTATCTCAACTGTCCTGGCCGTCGGTTACAGTCTTGAACAACGCCGGTGACCATCGCATGTCGGGGTCGGCGGGCGTTCACACAACCGCATACAGCTCATCCAGAGGGGCAGAGGGACACGGCCCGATGAAGCCCCGGCAACCCTCCAGCCGGTACTCGTCTTCCACGCGAGGCTCCCGGCTAGGGAAGGTGCCAAATCCGTCTCGCGACGAGATGCGTCGTGAGGAAGATGAGGAGAAAGGGCCTCGCCTCACATGGCTGTGCAGACAGTTGCCACCACCAGCGAATCCGCCGTCGACCTCGGCCCCGCCGCCGCCCTGAGCTGTCGCGAGTGCGGCCACCGGGTGCCGCTCGGACCGGTCTTCGCCTGCCAGGAGTGCTTCGGCCCGCTGGAGATCGCCTACGACTTCTCCGCCTACGACACCGAGGAACTGCGGCGCCGCATCGAGGCCGGCCCCGCCAGCATCTGGCGGTACGCGCCGCTGCTGCCGGTCCCGGCGGACGTGGCCGGCAAGCCCAACCTCAACCCGGGCTGGACCCGGCTGGTCAAGGCCGACAACCTGGCCCGCGAACTGGGCGTGACCGGCGGCCTGTACATCAAGGACGACTCCGGCAACCCGACCCACTCCTTCAAGGACCGGGTCGTCGCCCAGGCCCTGGAGGCCGCCCGCGCCTTCGGCTTCACCACGCTCTCCTGCTCCTCCACCGGCAACCTGGCCGGCGCCGTCGGCGCCGCCGCCGCCCGGGCCGGTCTGCGCTCCTGTGTGTTCATCCCGCACGACCTGGAGCAGGCCAAGATCGTCATGGCCGCGGTCTACGGCGGTGACCTCGTCGGCATCGAGGGCAACTACGACGACGTCAACCGCTTCTGTTCCGAGCTGATCGGCGACCCGGCCGGCGAGGGCTGGGGCTTCGTCAACGTCAACCTGCGGCCGTACTACGCGGAGGGCTCCAAGACCCTGGCGTACGAGATCTGCGAGCAGCTCGGCTGGCGGCTGCCCGACCAGCTCGTGATCCCGATCGCCTCCGGCTCCCAGCTGACGAAGGTCGACAAGGGGCTCCAGGAGCTGATCAGGCTGGGCCTGGTCGAGGACCGGCCGTACAAGATCTTCGGCGCCCAGGCCGCGGGCTGCTCGCCGGTGTCCACCGCCTTCAAGGCCGGCCACGACGTGGTCCGCCCGCAGAAGCCGGACACCATCGCCAAGTCCCTGGCGATCGGCAACCCGGCCGACGGGCCGTACGTCCTGGACATCGCGCGCCGCACCGGCGGTGCCGTGGAGGACGTGACGGACGAGCAGGTCGTGGACGCGATCAGGCTGCTCGCCCGCACCGAGGGGATCTTCGCGGAGACGGCGGGCGGGGTCACCGTCGGCGTCGCCCGCAAGCTGCTCGAGGACGGCCTGCTGGACCCGGCGAAGACCACGGTCGTCCTGAACACCGGCGACGGCCTGAAGACCCTGGACGCGGTGGCCGGCACCGGTCTGACCGCCACCATCCGCCCGACCCTGGACTCCTTCCGAGAGGCTGGCCTCGCATGAGCGTGACCGTTCGCATCCCCACCATCCTGCGCACCTACACCGGCGGCCGGGCCGAGGTCGCCGCCGAGGGCGGGACGCTCGGCGAGGTCATCGCCGACCTGGAGAAGAACCACACCGGGATCGCCGCCCGGGTCCTGGACGACCAGGGCAAGCTGCGCCGGTTCGTCAACGTGTACGTCGACGACGACGACGTGCGGTTCGAGCAGGGCCTGGACACGGCGACCCCCGACGGCGCCGGCGTCTCGATCATCCCGGCGGTCGCCGGCGGCTGATCGTCGCCCCCGGTCACCGCGGTAACCGAGCGTTCATCGGATTGCCCCCTCCGTAAGAGAAACGGAGGGGGCAATTCTGTGTGATTGAGCGCGGTAGAGTTGGGGAACACGGTCGCGGCCGTCGCGCCGCGGGCCCTGGATTCATGCCGCCTGCCCGACAAGAAGTAGCCAAAGTGTGCAGGTTCTTTGCGGCTTTTGTGGCTTTCATGGGGCCCGACTTGCCCTGAAGTCAGGTGAATTCTCGCCACATTCCGGACCCCTCGCGTCCAGATTTCTCGTCCGATTGACCTGTTGCAGACGGCAGTTGGACAGATACATTCAGCCGCGGTCGACGCGTTCCGGCGCACGCCCCCAGACCGGTTGGGGGGTGAGGTCTGACCCGGGTCCGCGAAGTGTGGATCTGTGCAAGGGCCAGTAATAGGGGAGTTAGGCATGGCTCAGGGCACCGTCAAGTGGTTCAACGCGGAGAAGGGGTACGGCTTCATCGCGGTCGACGGTGGTGCGGACGTATTCGTCCACTACAGCGCGATCCAGATGGACGGCTACCGCACCCTGGAAGAGGGTCAGCGGGTCGAGTTCGAGATCTCGCAGGGCCAGAAGGGTCCGCAGGCCGATATGGTTCGCGTCACCGCCTGAACATTTCTCGCGTGAAGGGCCCGCACCTCGCAGAGGGTGCGGGCCCTTCGCCATGCCCGGGCCCGGCGTGTTCGCCGGGGGCTGACGGCGCCCCCGTACCGGCCCAGGCGCTTGCACTCGGGCATGCCGAGTGCTAATCATTGCGTTAGCACTCTGAAGGTGAGAGTGACAGCGAAGGACCGGGTCGGTGAGGCCCGCGGGTCAGGTGGGGCAAGGAACCACACGGCCGGCGAGCCGTCCGTCGCGGGCGCGGGCGCGGTCCGAAGGAATCACCCCCAGTCCTGGAGGGACCACTTCACATGGCCAAGATCATCGCGTTCGACGAGGAGGCGCGGCGCGGCCTCGAGCGCGGCATGAACCAGCTCGCGGACGCCGTGAAGGTGACGCTCGGCCCCAAGGGCCGCAACGTCGTCCTCGAGAAGAAGTGGGGCGCGCCCACGATCACCAACGATGGTGTCTCCATCGCCAAGGAGATCGAGCTCGAGGACCCGTACGAGAAGATCGGCGCCGAGCTGGTCAAGGAAGTCGCCAAGAAGACGGACGACGTCGCCGGCGACGGTACGACCACGGCGACCGTGCTCGCCCAGGCCCTGGTCAAGGAGGGCCTGCGCAACGTAGCCGCCGGCGCCAACCCGATGGCCCTGAAGCGCGGTATCGAGAAGGCCGTCGAGGCCGTCTCCGCCGCCCTGCTGGAGCAGGCGAAGGACGTCGAGACCAAGGAGCAGATCGCCTCCACGGCCTCCATCTCCGCCGCCGACACCCAGATCGGCGAGCTGATCGCCGAGGCCATGGACAAGGTCGGCAAGGAAGGCGTCATCACCGTCGAGGAGAGCAACACCTTCGGCCTGGAGCTCGAGCTCACCGAGGGCATGCGCTTCGACAAGGGTTACATCTCCGCCTACTTCGCCACCGACATGGAGCGCATGGAGGCGGTGCTCGAGGACCCGTACATCCTCATCGCCAACTCCAAGATCTCCTCGGTCAAGGACCTGCTCCCGCTGCTGGAGAAGGTCATGCAGTCGGGCAAGCCGCTGCTGATCATCGCCGAGGACGTCGAGGGCGAGGCCCTGTCGACCCTGGTCGTCAACAAGATCCGCGGCACCTTCAAGTCCGTCGCCGTCAAGGCCCCGGGCTTCGGCGACCGCCGCAAGGCCATGCTCGGCGACATCGCCATCCTCACGGGCGGCGAGGTCATCTCCGAGGAGGTCGGCCTCAAGCTGGAGAACGCGACCCTGGACCTCCTGGGCCGCGCCCGCAAGGTCGTCATCACCAAGGACGAGACCACCATCGTCGACGGTGCCGGCTCCTCCGAGCAGGTCAACGGCCGGGTCAACCAGATCCGCGCCGAGATCGAGAACAGCGACTCCGACTACGACCGCGAGAAGCTGCAGGAGCGCCTGGCGAAGCTGGCCGGCGGTGTCGCGGTCATCAAGGCCGGTGCCGCCACCGAGGTGGAGCTCAAGGAGCGCAAGCACCGCATCGAGGACGCCGTCCGCAACGCGAAGGCCGCCGTCGAGGAGGGCATCGTCGCCGGTGGTGGCGTGGCCCTGCTGCAGGCCTCCCAGGTCTTCGAGAAGCTGGAGCTGGAGGGTGACGAGGCGACCGGTGCCAACGCCGTGCGCGTCGCCCTGGAGGCCCCGCTGAAGCAGATCGCCGTCAACGCCGGCCTCGAGGGCGGTGTCGTGGTGGAGAAGGTGCGCAACCTGACCCCGGGCCACGGCCTGAACGCCGCGACCGGCGAGTACGTCGACCTGGTCGCCGAGGGCATCATCGACCCGGCGAAGGTGACCCGTTCCGCGCTGCAGAACGCCGCCTCCATCGCCGCGCTGTTCCTCACCACCGAGGCCGTCATCGCCGACAAGCCGGAGAAGGCCGCCGCGCCGGCCGGCGGCGGCATGCCGGGCGGTGACATGGACTTCTGATCGGCCTGAGCGCTGATCGTCGTCTGTACGAACCGAGGGCGGCACCTCCTGTTCCGACAGGAGGTGCCGCCCTCGGCCGTTGTGCCCGCTGCGCCCGCGCCGCTCAGGGAGCGATGCGCAGGGAGGTGAACCGCGGCCAGGCCGTGTCCCTCGCCTCGTCGCGCACGGCCAGCGCCGGACCGCCGCCGGTGCGCGCGGGATCGGGGTCTGCCATGGCCCGGGCCACCAGCGGGGCGCCGCCGTCCACGGTGATCCGGACCCCGCCGGGCGAGACCTCCAGGCTCAGCCGGTGCCTGGCCGCCGGGACCAGCTTGCGGACCGTGACGCGCGGAGCCCCGCCGCTCGGCCACCCGCAGCCCGGTCTCCGAGACCGTGACGGTGACGGGCACCAGGCTGCCGTACCCGGTCCGCACCGACGCGCTCGTCCCGGTCCCGCTCAGCCGGCCCACGGTGGCGGTCACCCGGTAGGTGTCCCAGCCCGCCGTGGCCAGGGGCAGGTGGACGGCCGGCACATACGTGCCCTTCGGAGTCGGTGAACACCAGGACGTCGCCGTCGGCCAGGGCGCAGGCGCGTACCAGGGCGGCCTTCTTGCCGATGTTGCGGTCCAGCCGGACGACGGTGACGCCGAGTTCGTCCGCGAGGCCGTCGAGGATCTCGCCGGTGCCGTCCCGGGAGCCGTCGTCGACCACGATGATCTGGAGGCCGGGGTAGTCCGAGGCGGCCATCGAGCGGACGCACGCCTCGACGTTGCCGGCCTCGTCCTTGACGGCGAGCAGGAAGCTGACCTTCGACCGCTCGGGCAGCGCCGGAAACGTCTCGTGGCCGCGCGCCCGGCGGCGCAGGGTGCGCACCGCGGGGTCGTCGTACTGGGTGTAGGCGAGGTGGAGCAGGCCCGCGGTGCCGGTCAGCACCGCCAGCCCGTAGCAGGTGAGCAGGCTCGGCGCGTACGGCAGCCGGACCGAGCGCCGGGCGATCAGCAGCAGCAGCGCGACCAGCCCGAGCAGCCGGACGAGTCCGGCGCGCCCGCGCGGGTCCATCCTGTGCAGGGCACCGCCCAGGCGGGCGCGCAGCCGGTGGCGCGGGGCGGAGCCGGCCGGGGCGGGCACCGTCGCCAGGGTGCCGGGTGCGGCGCTCACCGGACCGGGACGGGGCCGGCGGGACGGATGCGGTGCCGGGTGTCCAGTACCCGCGGCACCGCGTCCAGCCAGCCGAGGTCGTCACCGGGGTGCGCGGTGTGCACGATCACCAGGTCCCAGTGGAGCCGGTGCGGGTCGGCCACGGACGTGAGCCGGCGGCCGCCCACGGTGAGGCGGGGCACGTGGCAGTCGCTGTAGTGCGCGTCGGCACCCCGCTCGGCGAGCAGCCCGAGCAGCCGCAGCGCCGGGCTCCCGTACGTCGGACACCCCCGGCTTGTAGGCCGCGCCGAGGACCAGGACGCGGGCGCCGTCGAGCCGGGCGCCGTCGGCGCGCAGCCGGGCGGCGGCCTGGGCGGCGATCCGCGCGGGCCGCTCGCGCAGGGCGCTCATGGCGGCGCCGAGCACCGGCGCGGCCGGTCCGCCGGGCGGCAGCCGGTCGAGCAGGTAGTAGGGATCGCAGGGGATGCAGTGACCGCCGGCCCCGGGTCCCGGGTAGAAGGACATGAAGCCGTACGGCTTGGTGGCGGCGGCCTCGATGACCTCGACCGGTGCCGGCCCGAGGTGCGCGCAGGCCTCCGCCAGCTCGTTGGCGAGGGCGATGTTCACCGCGCGGAAGATGTTCTCCCAGAGTTTGGCCATCTCGGCCGTCTCCGGGTCGGGCACCTGGTGGATGTGCGAGGCGGTGACCCGCAGCAGGAAGGCGGCGGCCCGCGCGCTGAGCGGTCCGGTGCCGCCGACGATCCGCGGGGTGGTCTCCGGGGTGTGGTGTGCGTTGCCCGGGTCGATGCGCTCAGGGGCGAAGGCGACGAGGACGTCCTGTTCGGCGGTCAGACCGCGGGCGGCGAGCGGGGCGAGCAGCAACTCGCGGGTGGTGCCGGCGTGGCTGGTGGAGGTCAGCACGATCAGCTGGCCCGGGACGGCCCGTTCGACCACGGTGGCACAGGCGGCACGCAGCGCGCGCAGGTCGGGCCGGTGGTCCTCGGTGACCGGTGCCGGCACGCAGACGATGACGGCGCCGGCGCCGGGCAGGGCGCCGGCGTCGGTGGTGAGCAGGAAGGCACCGGTGTTCTGGGTGCAGGCCAGGGCGGCGTGCTGGGCCGGGAGCAGGTCCACGTCGCCGGCGCGGATGTCCGCCAGCCGGCGCTCGCTGGTGTCGACGCCGAGGACGGTGGCACCGGCGTCCAGCAGGCCGAGGGCGGTGGGCAGGCCCACATAGCCGAGACCGACGACGGCGACGGTGAGTCCGGCCAGGGAGGCGGCGCTGGTTCCGTCGTCCGCGTCGAGCCGGCCGGTCCAGCGGGCGAGGCCGGGACCGGCGCCTGCCTCCCGGGCCCCTCCGTTGCCAGCGATGTGTTGCGTAATGGTCGCTTTGTTTTATTTAGAGTTCATGGCTCCGTCTTCCGGGCGGTGCGGCGGCGGGCCGCGGGTGATTCACCCGGTTGCCGGTCTCTGTGCCTATGGCGGGTGTCACACCGCCCCGCGGGCCGGCGCGGGAATGCCGGACCGGGCTGTCGGCATTGCTTAAGGAGGTGTAACAATGCGCACGCACATACCAGTCGGTAACCCGTTATCCGCGAGGAGCCCCCATGACCGTCACCACGCCTCCCGCCTCCCGCGCGGCCCGCGTGCTGTCCCGCCCGATCACGCTCAACGGACTCAGCGTGCCCAACCGGATCGTGATGGCGCCGATGACCCGGATGTTCTCCCCGGGCGGCGTCCCCGGTGAGGACGTGCGCTCCTACTACGCGCGCCGCGCCGCCGCCGGCGTCGGCCTCATCGTCACCGAGGGCACCTACGTCGGCCACGAGTCGGCCGGCACGAGCAGCCGCGTCCCGCGCTTCCACGGCGAGGAGCAGCTCGCGGGCTGGGCGAAGGTCGCCGAGGACGTGCACGCGGCGGGCGGCACGATCGTCCCGCAGCTCTGGCACATCGGCATGGTCCGCGAGCAGGGCCGGCCGCCCTTCCCGGACGCCCCCGCCGTCGGCCCCTCCGGCCTGGTCACCGCGGGCGCCGAGCCCACCGGCAAGGCGATGACCCAGGCGGACGTGGACGACGTCGTCGCCGCCTTCGCCCGGGCCGCGGCCGACGCCGAGCGCATCGGCTTCGACGGCGTGGAGATCCACGGAGCCCACGGCTATCTGCTGGACCAGTTCCTGTGGGAGGGCACCAACCGCCGTACCGACGCCTACGGCGGCGACCCGGTGGCCCGCGCCCGGTTCTCCGCGGAGATCGTCGCCGCGGTCCGCGCGGCCGTGTCCCCGCGGTTCCCGGTCATCTTCCGCTTCTCGCAGTGGAAGCAGCAGGACTACACCGCCCGCCTCGCCGAGACCCCGGGCGAGCTGGAGGCCATCCTCGCCCCGCTCACGGCGGCCGGCGTCGACGTCTTCCACGCCTCCACCCGCCGCTACTGGCTGCCCGAGTTCGAGGGCTCGGACCTCAACCTGGCCGGCTGGACGAAGAAGCTCACCGGCAAGCCGGTCATCACCGTCGGCTCGGTCGGCCTCGACGGCGACTTCGTCAACGCCTTCCAGGGCGAGGACTCCCCGGTCCAGGGCATCGACAACCTGCTGGACCGGCTGGAGGCCGACGAGTTCGACCTGGTGGCCGTCGGCCGCGCGCTGCTCCAGGACCCCGAGTGGGCGGCGAAGGTCCTCGACGACCGGTTCGACGAGCTGAAGCCGTACGACGCCTCGGCGGTCAACACCCTGAGCTGACCGCTCCGGCCGCCCGTCAGAGGTTGCCCATCGGCTCGATGTCGACCCGCACGGGTGTGCCCCACACCCGCAGCACCTCGTAGTCGGTGAACTCGTGGACGAGCCGGTACGCCATGGCGGGCCGGGAGCCGTGCCGCTGGGCCGCGAGATAGGCCTCCGCCTCGCGCCGGTCCCGGCGCGGCGTCCCGCACAGCTGCCACTCCTGCCCGTTCCACAGCTCCGGCAGCCACCGCTGCTGCGGCTGCGGGCGGTCGCCGCGCACGCCGTACCGGGAGGGCGCGGTGGGGACCGGTTCCCCCGGGCGGGGCCGCGTGCCCTGGAACTCCGAGCGGCGCGCGGCCCGGCGCCGGGTCTCGCACAGCAGGCACAGATCGGGGGCGCTCTCGTCCACGGGCCCCTGCGGGTGCTCGCGGCACCGGGTGGCGGGCGCGCCCGCGCCGACGCTCTCCTCCAGCAGGTCGAGGGCGCGCCGCAGATCGTCCTTGATCTCGTGCAGCCGGGCGTCCGGGGTGTCGGCGGTCAGGGCCTCTCCGTGCTCCCCGAGCAGCCGGAGAGCCCGTCCGAGGGCGGTGAGCTGGGCGTGGTTCATATGGGTCGGTCGCCTCCTTCCCTCCATGGTGCCCCGCCGCGTCCGGCACCGGCCGCCCGGTGTCCCCGCCGGCGGCGCCCGTGGTGGAGTGGCATCCGTGACGACGACCCGCGCGGCCCGCCCGCTCGACGCCCTCCACCGCTTCAACGCGGCCCACCCATGGGACCACAACGCCCACTACCACCCGTGGCTGCTACGGCAGTTGCCCCGCCGTTTCGGCACCGCCCTGGACGTGGGCTGCGGCAGCGGCGACCTGGTGCGGCTGCTCGCCCGGCGCGCCCGGGAGGTGCACGGCATCGACGCCGACCCGGACATCCTGGCCCGGGCCCGCGCGGCGACGCCCGGGTCGGCGCGGGTCCGCTACAGCGTGGCCGACGCCTCCCGCGCACTCCCCGCCGGCCGCTACGACGTCATCACCTGCGTCGCCGCGCTGCACCACCTCCCGCTCCCCGGGACCCTCACCCGCTTCCGCCGCCATCTCGCGCCCGGCGGCACGCTCGTCGTCGTCGGCTGCGCGCGGGCGTCGGGCCCGGCGGACCACGCGCTCGCCCTGGCCGCCGTACCGCCGAACGCGCTGCTGGGCTGGGCGAAGAACCGCGGCCGGCCGGCCCCGCACCGGCCCGCCGCCATGACGGCCCGCACCCGGGAGCCGGCCGAGAGCTTCGCCGAGATCTCCCGCACGGCCCGCCGGCTGCTGCCCGGCGCCCGGCTGCGCCGCCGGCTGTTCTGGCGCTACACCCTGGTCTGGCGGGCTCCCTGACGCGGACCGCCGCCCCGGGTCAGCGCGGCCCGCAGATGGCCGGCGGACTCCTCCAGCAGCCGGGCGGCCGTCGGCCCGTCGACCCCGGTGAGCAGGGCCAGGATGGCGTGTTTGACCTCGCCGCCGGTCTCCGTGAGCGCCTTGTCGATCTCGGCGTCGTCCGCGCCCGTGGCCAGGGCGACGATCCGGTGCGAGCGGGCCCGCAGCTTGGCGTTGGAGGCGCGCACGTCGACCATCAGGTTCCCGTACGTCTTGCCGAGCCGGATCATCGTGATCGTCGACAGCATGTTCAGCACCAGCTTCTGGGCCGTGCCCGCCTTCAGCCGGGTGGAGCCGGTGATCAGCTCCGGGCCCACCACCACCTCGATGCCGTGCTCGGCGGCGGCCGCGAGCGCGCTGTGCTCGTTGCAGGCCAGCCCGATGGTCAGCGCGCCGACGGCGCGGGCGTGCTCGACGGCGCCGACGGCGTAGGGGGTGCGGCCGGAGGCGGAGACGCCGACCACGCTGTCGTCGGGCGTCAGCTTGAGCGCGTCCAGGTCCCGGCGGGCCAGCTCGGCGGAGTCCTCGGCGCCCTCCACGGAGGCGACCATCGCCGGGGGCCCGCCCGCGATCAGGCCCACGACCTGCTCCGGATCGGTGTTGAAGGTGGGCGGGCACTCGGAGGCGTCCAGCACGCCCAGCCGGCCGGCGGTGCCGGCACCGGCGTAGACGAGGCGTCCGCCGCGGGCCATGCGCTCGGCGACGGCGTCGATGGCGGCGGCGATCCGCGGCAGCCGGGCGGCCACGGCGGCGGGCACGCCCGCGTCCTCGCCGTTCATCAGCCGGGCGATCTCCAGGGTGGGCAGCCGGTCGATGTCGGCCAGCTCGGGACGGAAGGCCTCGGTGGTCAGGGAGGCCAGCTGACTGCGGAGGTCGGAAGAGGTCATTTTGGGGGGCGGCTCTCTCCAGTACGGGGAGCGCGGTCCGCCACGGCGGACCCGCGGATCCCCACGAACGGTCGGTCCTGCGGTCTACCGCGCGGTGTTGCGGTGCCGGTGCGCCAGCGCCTCGTACGACGCCGCCAGCGCCGGCGCCGCCGTCTCGTACGTCCGCTGCGCCACTCCCACGAACAGACAGTCCACCACGAGCAGCTGGCTGGTCCGCGAGGACATCGCGGCGGGCCGCAGCTCGGTCTCCCGAGAGGTGGACGTGGTCAGCACGAGATCGGCGTACTGCGTGACGGCGGAGTCGGGTCTGCCGGTGATGGCCACCGTCGTCGCCCCGTGCTCGAAGGCAACCCGGAGCGGTTCGATGACGTCCCCCGTCGCCCCGGAGTGGGTGATGGCGAGCGCCACGTCACCCGAACGGAGCTGCACCGCGTTGGTCACCGCGAGGTGCGGGTCGCTGTGCGCGTGGGCTATGAGCCCTATCCGCAGCAGCTTCTGGGTGAGGTCCTGGGCGACCAGCCCGGAGGCGCCGACGCCGTACACGTCGGTGCGCCGGGCGGCGGCCAGTGCGGTGACGGCCGCGCCGAGCTGCCCGGTGTCGAGCCCGGCGGCCGTGTCGGCGAGGGTCTGCTGCTCCTCGTAGGCCAGCTTGGTGACGACGTCGGCGATGGGGTCGTCCACCGCGATGTCGGTCGTGATCGCGGGCGCGCGGCCGGACTGCTGCTGGGCGGCGAGTCCGGCCAGGGCGAGCCGCAGGTCGCGGTAGCCCGGATAGCCCAGCAGCCGGGCGGTGCGCACCACGGTGGCCTCGCTGGTGCCGGTGAGTTCGGCGAGGCCGGTGACCGTGAGCGCGGCGCAGCCGGCCGGGTCGCCGGCGACGGCCTCGGCGACCCGCTGCATGGACCGGGTCATGGAGGGGGCGAGCGTGCGCACCTTGGCGGCGAGCGAGCCGCCCGGGCTGCCGAAACTTTCCTTCACGTCCTGGGTCACGAATGAAAGATATTTTCGGTTCGGTGCCGGGGTCAAGAGTGCGCACAATGGGGTGCATGGACCCCATCAGCCCTCTGGAACAGGCGTTGCACGCCGCCCGCGCCCTGGTGCTCGCCGACCTCGTCGCGGGCCGGGCCGCCGAGGCGGACGTGGTCTCGCTGGTGGAGGACTCCATCGCGCAGCGGCGCTGGTGGGTCGAGCAGTGGCCGGACGGCGCGGGCTTCGTCGCCGGGCTGGTCGCCCAGGACGTGCAGGACGCGCTGCTGGACCGGTACGGCCGCTGGCCGCTGTGCCCGGTGTGCGGCTCCGGCGACCCGCACGCGCTGGACGTGGAACCGGAACTGGGCCCCGATCCGCACTGGGTGTGCCACAAGGCGGGCGTCCGGGTGGCGTCGGTGGGCTCGCTGGGCTCGGCCACCGGACCGGCGGCCTCCTCGTGACGCTGTACGTCGACCCGCCCGCCTGGCCCGGCCACGGACGCATGTGGTCGCACCTGGTGAGCGATGTGTCGTACGCCGAACTCCACGCCTTCGCCGAGCGGTTGGGCCTGCCGGGGCGGGCCTTCGACGGCGACCACTACGACCTTCCGTCGCACCGGTACGCGGACGCGGTGGCCGCCGGGGCGGTGGAGGTCGGCAGCCGCGAGGTGGTACGGCTGCTGCGCGCCTCGGGCCTGCGCCGCCCGAAGGGACTGCGGGCACGGGGCGGGTGAGACCGGGGGGTCCGGTGAGGCTGGGGCCGGGGTGCGGGTGCGGCCGCGGGGTCCGGTGCGGGTGCGGTCCGGGTGAGGCCGGGGCGCGGATGCCGGTGCGGGTGAGGCCGGGGCGCGGATGCCGGTGCGGGTGAGGCCGGGGCCGGGGTGCGGGTGTGGCCGGGGCGCGGGTGAGACCGCGGTCCGGTGTGAGTGAGGTCGCGGCCGGGACGCGGGTGCCGTGCCGGCCGCGGGGTGCTCAGGCGCGGCGCAGGTAGAGGCGGAGGCCGGACTCCATGCCCTGCTCGTCGTGGGCGGTGCGCTCCTCCTCCACGGTCGCCCGGGTGAAGCCCGCGCGGTCCGCGACGCG
Source organism: Streptomyces sp. NPDC017095 (assembly GCF_044332325.1). Classification (NCBI taxonomy): domain Bacteria; kingdom Bacillati; phylum Actinomycetota; class Actinomycetes; order Kitasatosporales; family Streptomycetaceae; genus Streptomyces; species Streptomyces sp. NPDC017095. The sequence continues at coordinate 353,954 of NZ_JBIROU010000004.1, read as the reverse complement.
CTGCGAGGCGACGTTGTCGTGCTCGATGGTCAGCGTGACCAGGCCGACGTCCTCCCGGGCCAGCGCCCACTCGGCCAGCGCGCGCAGCGCCTCGGTGGCGTAGCCCTGGCCGCGGGCGCTCTCGACGAGGTCGTAGCCGATCTCCACCCGGCTCTCCTCGTCCGGGGCGCCGTGGAAGCCGATGCCGCCGAGGGCGCGGCCGTCCTCCTCCCGGACGAGCACGAAGACGCCGAACTCCGGCCGGTGCACGCCCGCTTCGTACGCCTTCACCAGATAGCCGGCGGCCTCCCGGGTGCCGTCGAACGGTGCGCCGTCCAGCCAGTCGAAGCCGCCGTCGCCGCCGAGGCCCAGATCGCGGGCGACGGCCGGGCGGACGCCGGTCAGGGTGACGCGCCCGGCGGGGATGACCAGGTTGTTGCGCCAGCGCCACTCGGTGACCGGGGCGCGGCCGGGCAGCTCCCCGCGGCCGGTGGCCCACAGCAGGGTCGGCCAGGGCGCGGAGCCGGGCTGGACGTGCGGGAAGAGCCAGGCCAGCACGGATTCGGCGAGTCCCGCGGGCGGTTCGTAGGGCAGGCCGAGGCCCCGGGCCATGTCGTGGGTGTGCAGCAGCACCTCGGCGATGCCCATGGCGGCGAAGCCCTCGCGGTCCGCGCTGCCGAACGGGTAGGTGTGGTAGCCGCGCACACCGGGCGGCGCGCTGCGCACGGCCGCGGCCAGCAGGGCGCCGGTCGCCCCGACGACGTCCAGCAGGTCGGCGTTGCCGGCGCCCTGGCCGAGGGTCAGCCCGAAGGGGAAGTAGGCGTCCTCGGCCCGTCCGGCCAGGTTGGCGGCGTAGGCGACGAGGTCGTCGGCGACGTGCACGGCGGTGGTGTGGCAGTCCCACTCCAGTCCGCCGGCCGGCACGGCCCTCCAGTCGCGGTCCACCGCCGGGCGCAGGGCCGCGATGCAGCTCGCGACGGCCTCGGTCACGTCGTCCCCGTTTATCGGTCGCATGGGCGAACCCTAGGGGGCCGGTTCCCTCAGGTCGACAGCATTTCCAGCTCGGCCGCGAGGTTGTAGCGCGCGGTGGCCTCCCAGTGCTCCCGGCCGTACGGGGTGTGGAACAGCCGGGGCAGGCCGAGGAGTTGCCGCAGGATCGCCGAACGGCCGGCGCGGAAGGCGTCGCCGGGCACGAAGTGGTACTCCTCGCGGACCGCGGCGGTGTAGGCGGCGTACGCGGACGGGGGCGCGGCCAGGATCGCCAGGTCGGCGTCGCACAGCACTTGGCCGTCGCGGTCGTCCTCGGCCGGGTCGTGGCCGGCGGTGAGCCGGACCAGCCGGGCCACCTCGGCCGTCTTCGCGTCCGGGACGCCGGCCTCCCTCAGGGCGCGCTCGGCCAGCCGCGCGGACCGCTCCTCGTTCTCCGACCGCTCGGGCAGGTACACGGCGTCGTGGAACCAGGCGGCCAGCCGGACCACGTCCGGATCGGCCGCGCAGCTCTCCAGGGCGTCGACGTGGTCGAGTACGGCGGTGAGGTGGGCCACCGTGTGGTACCGGCGCTGGGGCTCCTGCCAGCGGGCGAGCAGGTTGTCGGCGTAGGGGGCGGGGTCGGGACCGCCGCCGGGGGAGCGGACCGCCGTCAGCGCTCGGACGAAACGGGAACGCAGGTCGTGCGGAGGCGTGTCGTGCGGACGCGGGTCGTCGAGATCGGCCATGGCCCCCATTCTCCCGCGCCCCCGCCTGCCGGACCCGGCCGCCGCGGGCCCGGCCACGCCTCCGGTCGCCGCCCCCGGCCGCCGGACCGGTCGCCGCCCGCGCCCCCGCCCGCCGGCCTCGCCTGTGGTCCCGCCCGCCGGACCCGGTCGCCGCCCCCGCCTGCCGGCCCCGGCCGCGCCTCCGGTCGCCGGCCTCGCCCGCGCCCCCGGCGGCCGACCCCGCCGCCGGATCCGCCCGCCGGACCCGCCCGCCGGACGGGGTCGCCAGCCCGCCGCCGCTTGGGCGCCCCCCGCCGACCCGTCCCCGGCATCTGGCATCTGGCATCAGGCTTCCGGCATCCCTCGTGCGGGTTCCCCGTCGCCGTGCCGTCCGCGGGGGGTGCGCGAGGGTGCCTAGCGTGGGCCGCATGACGGACATCACCCCCCACAGGGACGAGCGTGATCCCTGGCTGCCCGGCCGGCTGCTGGCCACGGAGTGCGACGCCCTCGTACCGCTGCTGCGTTCCCGCCCCGACGCGGACTTCGCGCTGCCGGTGCCCGCGTGCCCGGGATGGACCGTGCGGGACGTGCTGGCGCACGGTTCCGCCGCGCTGGCCCGGGTGCTGGAGAACCGGTTCGAGGAGGGCGTGTTCTCCGCCGAGTCGAACGACCGGGACATCGCCGAGCGGGCCGGCTGGACCCACGCCCGGGTGGTGGACGAGCTGGAGCACGGCATGCGGAAGGCCGGGCCGGTGATCGCCGGGGGCGATCCGTGGCTGGACCTGCTCGCCCTGGCGGAGTGGGTGCACGCCGGGGATGTGCGGGACGCGTGGCGGGAGCCGGGGGCGTACGCGGGCGCGGGGCTGCCGGACGCGCTGACCTTGCTGGTCCGGCTCACCCGGGAGCGGGACCACGTGCCGCTGCGCGCCGACCTCGCCGGGGCGGAGGGGCCGCTGCGGCTCGGGGCGGAGGCCGCGGACCGCGCGCCCGCCCGGTACGCCGGTGACGCCGCCACGCTGGTACGGCTGTACGCGGGGCGCCCGTTGACGGGTGCGTCCTATGAACTGACCGGGGTCACGGAGGCGGAGTTGAACGTCTTCGGATGAGTGCGGCCCCGTGGCGCCCCGGTACCGGCGTACTCTTGAATTGGACTAGACCTGTAGTCGCCCGACGAACGCCGACGAATTGGGGTGCCATGAGCAAGCGTGCAGTCCTGGAGGTGATCGCCCTCGACGTCGAGGACGCGGTCGCCGCCCAGGCCGGAGGCGCGGACCGGCTGGAGCTGGTCACCGAGATAGCGGCCGACGGGCTCACCCCCGCGCCCGCCACCGTCGCCGCGGTCCGCGCCGCCGTCGACATCGACCTGCGCGTGATGCTCCGCCTCGCGGACGGGTTCGCGGCCGGGGACGTGGACCGGCTGGTCGGCGTGGCCGGCGAACTGCGGGAGGCCGGCGCCGACCAGTTCGTCCTCGGCTTCCTCGCCGCGGACGGCGCCGCCGACCTGGCCGCCGTGGAGCGGGTCGTCGGCGCGCTCGACGGCGCCGCGTGGACCTTCCACCGGGCGATCGACCGGGCCGCGGACCGGGACCTCCTGCGCAAGCAGCTCGCCGGCCTGCCCGGCCTGGACACCTACCTCACCGCCGGCTCCGCCGCGGGCGTGGACGACGGACTGCCCACGCTGCTCGCCGAGGCCGCGCGCGGCGCCGGCCCCGGCTACGAGCAGCAGATCCTGGTCGGCGGCGGACTGCGGCTGGACCACGTGGCCCCGCTGCGCGCGGGCGGCATCGAGGCGTTCCACATCGGCGGCGCGGCCCGCCCGGACGGCTGGCAGGGCCCGGTCTCGGCCAACGCGGTAGCCCAGTGGCGCACGACACTGGACGAGGACGCCGGCTAAACGCTGGGCACCGGCTGTGGAGAAGGTGTCTCCTCCGTCGTGAGCTGTGCGGGCAATGAGGTCGCGTGGGTGAGGATCAGGCCTGAGACCGCGCGGGTCAGTGTTACGTACAGGCGTCGTAGGCCGGTGCGTTCGTCCGGCTCGCCGTCCACTACGGCCTGTGGTTCGTCCAGGACCACGTAGTCGTACTCCAGGCCCTTGGCGAGCGAGGCCGGGACCAGGGTCAGCCGGGTCTCCCGGGTGGTCTCCTCGCCGGGGGCCAGCCAGGAGATCCCGGCCGCCGTCAGCGCCTCGGCGAGCCGGGGCACGCGGGCGTCGGCGGCGATCAGGCCCGTCGAACCCTCCTTGCGCAGCAACTCCGCGCAGGCGGCGACGACTTCGGCCGCCTGCGTGACCGTGCGGACCTCGAAGAAGCCCGGGTTCTCGCGGACGGAGGCGACCGGCGTGAGGCCGGGCGCGATGTGCGGCAGCAGCCGGGAGGCGTACGCGATGACGTCGGACGGCACGCGGAAACCCGCCGTCAGCTCCTCGACGGCCCCGTCCGGCTTGCCCAGGTGCCGCAGCGCCTCGGCCCAGCTCCGGGTCGCCCACGGGGTCGTGCCCTGCGCGAGGTCGCCCAGCACGGTCGCGCTGCCGGTGGTGCAGCGCCGGCCCACGGCCCGGTACTGCATGGGGGACAGGTCCTGCGCCTCGTCCAGCACCACGTGCCCGAGCGACGGGGTGCGCTGGACCAGATCGGCCGCCTCGTCGATCAGTACCGCGTCCGCCGCCGACCACCTGGCCGACTTCACGCTGCGCGCCGGCTTCGTCCACAGGATCGTCTTGCGCTCGTCCTCGTCCAGGATCCCGGCGGCGTGCTCGGCGAGGAAGTCCGCGTCGGTCAGCAGCCGCAGCACCAGCTTCGCCGGGTCCACGGCCGGCCAGACCTCCTTCACGGCCGCCTTCACCGGGCCGCTGCGGGCGACCGCGTCCTGCACCCGGTCGTCCGGCGCCTCCCCGGCCTGCTCCATCCGCACCAGCACCGCGTGCGCGATGCGCTGCGGCAGTGCCTCACGGGCCGCGCCGTAGCGGATGTCCCGCTCCAGCAACTCGCGGACCATCTCCTGGAGTTCGTACGCCGGCACCCGCCAGCGCCGGGAGCCGCGCACGACCACGACCGGCTCGGTGGGCGCCGTCACGTGCGCGTACAGGGCGCGCCGGACGACCTCGGCCATCCGGGCGTCGCCCTTGACCGTCGCGGCGGCGGCGTCGTCCGTGCCGCGCACCTCCACCTGCGCGACGAGGTCGTCCACCGTCGCCTGCCGGACGGCCAGCTCGCCGAGCGCGGGCAGCACCTGCTCGATGTAGTGCAGGAAGGACCGGTTCGGCCCGATGACCAGGGTGCCGGTGCGGGCCAGCCGGTCCCGGTGCGCGTACAGCAGGTACGCGACCCGGTGCAGGCCGACGGCGGTCTTCCCGGTGCCCGGGCCGCCCTGCACGCAGACCGTGCCGGACAGACCGGAGCGGACGATCTCGTCCTGCTCCGGCTGGATGGTGGCGACGATGTCCCGCATCGGGCCCACGCGCGGCCGTTCGATCTCCTGCTGGAGCAGCTTGCTGGTGGTGGCCGTCTGCGCCGGGTCGGACAGGTGCTCGTCCTCGTACGCGGTCAGCTCGCCGCCGGTGTAGCCGAAGCGCCGGCGCAGCCCGACGTCCATGGGGTTCTTGCCGGACGCCCGGTAGAACGGCTGCGCGACCGGGGCGCGCCAGTCGATGACCATGGGGTCGCCGTCGGCGTCGTGCACATGCCGCCGCCCGATGTAGAAACGCTCGCCCCGCGCGCCCTCGGCCAGTTCCGCGCCCGGCGCGCGCAGGTAGTCCAGGCGCCCGAAGAACAGGGGGGTGTCGCTGAGGTCGGCCAGCGCCTTGACGCGCTCGTCGATCTGGCGGGCGAGGACCTCGGCGTTGACCCAGTTCGCGGTGACGTCCCTGATGTCGAGGGCCTCCACGTCCTCGCGCATGGCCCGCAGGGCGGCCCGGGACGCGGCGAGGTGGGAGCGCTCGCGGGCGAGCGGATCGTCGGGCGGGTCGCCGAGCGGGGCGTGGGCGGGCGTGGACAAGGGGGTGCCTCCGGTGGACCAGCTGCGTGGGCTACGACGATGCCGTCCGGTTTCCGGCCGGACGACGGCACTCCGTGAGGGAGGCGGGCAAGGGCGGAGATTCTAGGCGGGCCGACGGAGCGGGTCCACTGGATTTCGGCTGCCGCGATGATCGCTGCCGTGACGATCGCTTCCCGGCCCTGGCCGGCGTCCGGCCAGGACGGACGCGCACCCGGTCACGGGGTCAGCACGATTCTGCCGAAAACCTCGCCCGCGGCCATCTTCCGGTGCGCCCGCACGGCCTGGTCCAGGGGCAGCACCTCGTGCACCACCGTCTCGATCCCGCCGCGGCCGGCCTCGGCGAACTGCTCGCCGCGCACGGCACGCAGCTCGGCCCGGGGGACGGTGGCCGCGCTGAACGTCGCGAAGGACAGCGACTTCTGGAAGGCCGCCATCAGCTTCGTGCCGAAGTCCGCGGGCGGCTGCCCCGCCACGGCGCCCACGGCCACCATGCGGCCGTTCGGGTTGAGCCTGTCGAGGAACGACGGCAGGTCCGCACCGGCGACGACGTCGATGATGACGTCATAGCCCGCGGGAGCGTCCTGCCCGCGGCCCGAGCGGTCCAGCACATGGGTCGCGCCGAGCCGGCGCAGCCGCTCGCCGCGCCCGGCCGAGGAGGCCGTGACCGCCACGGCGGCGGCACCACCGCGCGCCGCGAGCTGCACCGCCATGATCCCGATGCTGCCGGCCGCGCCCCGCACCAGGACCGTCTGCCCGGCGGCGAAGCGGGCGTGGCGAAGCCCGAAGTGCGCCACCGCGCCGGAACTGCCGAGCGTCACCGCGTCGACGGCGGACAGGTCCCCGGGCAGCGGGACGACGTCCTCGGCCGGGGCGACGGCCTGTTCGACGTAGCCCCCGCCGGTGCCGGTGAAGCCCCACACGCGCCGGCCGATCCAGGAGGCGTCGACACCGTCACCGACCGCGGTCACCGTGCCCGCCACCTCGCCGCCCGGGATGTGGCCCGCCGTGAAGCCGTAGGCGGCCAGGGCCCCGCTGCGGATCACGGCGTCGACCCCGCCGACGCCGGCCGCCTCGGTGGCGATCAGCACCTGCCCGGCGGCGGGGACGGGGTCCGGCAGATCGACGACGGCCAGACCCTCGGGGCCTCCGAACGCCCGGATCACCACTGCTTTCAACGTCGTCTCCCACGGTCTCGATGCTGTCGAAGCTGTGTCCCGGGACGGTATACGGACGCCACCGTCCGCTTGGCTAAAGTGAGAAGGTGAGCGATCGCTTGCCTCAGAAACTGCGGTCCGACGCCCAGGACAACCGCGACCGCATCCTCGAAGCGGCCCGGGCGCTGTTCTCGGCGGACGGCCTCGACGTGCCCATGCGCCAGATCGCGCGGCGCGCCGGGGTGGGACCCGCCACCTTGTACCGGCACTTCCCGGCCAAGCGGACACTGATCGCCGAAGCCTTCGAGGAGCGGCTGAACGCGTGCCGCGCCATCGTCGACGAGGGGTGTGCGGACCCCGATCCGTGGCGTGGCCTGTGCCTGGTGATCGAGAAGATCTGTGAGCTGCACGCACGCGACCGGGGCTTCACCGAAGCCTTCCTGTCGACGCTCCCGGGCGCACCGGACGTGGCGGGACGCGCGTACACGGTGAAAGCCGTCGCCGCGCTGGCCCGGCGCGCCCAGGACGCGGGGCGGCTGAGGCCCGACTTCGTCCTGGACGACCTCCTTCTCGTCCTCATGGCCAACAAGGGCATCCACGCCGCCTCCACCGCCGCCCGGGTCGCGGCCTCCCGGCGCTTCGCGGCCCTGGCGGTCCAGGCGTTCGAGACCTGCCCCCACCACGCGCCGCTGCCACCGGCGGCACGACCGGCGCCCGCGGCACCGGCCGGTCCCTGACCGCGGGGCCCGCCGACACCTGACCGCGGGGCCGCCCGCCGCCCCGGCCGTCCCCGGCGGCTACGGCGAGGAGGCGGGCGTACGCCGCGTATCACCGCATAAGGTCGGGTCCGTGCGGAAACGGACGGCCCTGCTCCTGCTCGCCCTCTCGCTGGCCTCCTTCGGCACCCTGTGCGCCCTGCGCGGAGCGCCCATGGCCGACCTCCTCGTCTACCGCGCCGAGGGCGCGGCCGTGGCCCGCGGTACCGACCTGTACGGCTTCACCGTCACCGAGTGGCGGCTCCCCGCGACCTATCCGCCCTTCGCCGCCCTGCTGTTCGTCCCGGCGTCCTGGCTTCCCGTGCCCGTCCTGAAGGCGGCCTTCCTCGCGGTCAACGCGCTGCTGCTCGCCGTCCTCGTCGCCCTCTCGGCCCGGCTGGCCCAGCGCACCCCGGCCCCGGCCCTGGTCTGCGCCGGCACCGCCCTCGCCCTCTGGCTCGAACCGGTCTTCCAGACGCTCCTGTTCGGCCAGATCAACCTGGCCGTCGCCTGTCTGACCCTGTGGGACCTGACCCGGCCCCCGGGCGCCCGGTGGGCGGGGGCCGCCCTCGGGATCGCGGCCGGCATCAAGCTCACCCCGGCCGTCTTCCTCGCCTACCTGCTCCTGCGCGGCCGGGTGCGCGAGGCGGTCACGGCGCTCGCGGCCTGCGCGGGGACGGTCGCGGCCGGTGCCGTCCTGCTGCCGTCCGCGACGGTCTCCTTCTGGGGCGGGCGGCTGTGGGAGACCGGCCGCGTCGGCAAGGCGTGGATCGTGGACAACCAGTCCCTCCAGGGACTGGTCGCGCGGACGCTGGGCGAGCCGGCGCCGGGCCTCGGCTGGGCGCTGCCGGCCGCGGTCTGCTGCGCCGCCGGCCTGTGGCTGGCGGCGCGCGCCGGGCAGGACCGGCACGGCATCCTGCTCACCGCCGGCACGGGCCTGCTGGTCTGCCCGATCAGCTGGTCCCACCACTGGGTGTGGTGCGTGCCGCTGCTCGCGGTGCTGCTGGGCGACGGCCGCCGCTGGACGGCGGCCGGGACGGCGGCGGTCTTCACCGCCCGCACCCTGTGGCTCGTCCCGCACGCGGGCGACCGGGACCTGCACCTGCCGTGGTGGCAGCAGCCGCTGGCCTCGCCGTACCCGCTGCTGGCGCTCGTCCTGCTGGCGGGGGCGGCGGTGCGCCGCCCGGAGCGTCAGGCCGCGCCCTCGGCCAGGATCTCGTCCGCGTCCACGATGCGGTAGGCGTAGCCCTGCTCGGCCAGGAAGCGCTGCCGGTGGGCGGCGAAGTCCTGGTCCAGGGTGTCGCGGGCGACGACCGAGTAGAAGTGCGCCTGGTGGCCGTCGGCCTTGGGGCGCAGCACCCGGCCGAGCCGCTGGGCCTCCTCCTGCCGGGAGCCGAAGGTCCCGGACACCTGGACGGCGACCGTGGCCTCGGGCAGGTCGATGGAGAAGTTCGCGACCTTCGACACCACCAGCACGCTGATCTCGCCCCGGCGGAACGCGTCGAACAGCTTCTCGCGCTGGGCGTTGGACGTCTCGCCCTTGATGACCGGCGCGTTCAGATGCTCGCCCAGCTCGTCCAGCTGGTCGATGTACTGGCCGATGACCAGGATCTGCTGCCCGGCGAAGCGGCGCACGATCGCCTCCGTGACCTTCCGCTTGGTCTCGGTGGTCGCGCAGAAGCGGTACTTCTCCTCCGCCTCGGCCGTCGCGTACGCCAGCCGCTCGGAGTCGGTCAGGTTCACCCGGACCTCGACGCAGTCGGCGGGCGCGATGTAGCCCTGCGCCTCGATCTCCTTCCAGGGCGCGTCGAACCGCTTGGGCCCGATGAGCGAGAACACGTCCGACTCCCGGCCGTCCTCGCGCACCAGGGTGGCCGTCAGCCCCAGCCGGCGGCGCGCCTGGAGGTCGGCGGTGAACTTGAACACCGGCGCGGGCAGCAGGTGCACCTCGTCGTAGACGATCAGGCCCCAGTCCCGGGAGTCGAACAGCTCCAGGTGCGGGTAGACGCCCTTCCGCCGGGTCGTCAGCACCTGGTAGGTGGCGATGGTGACCGGCCGGATCTCCTTCTTGGTGCCGCTGTACTCGCCGATCTCGTCCTCGGTCAGCGAGGTCCGCTTCACCAGCTCGTGCTTCCACTGCCGGGCGGAGACGGTGTTGGTGACGAGGATCAGCGTGGTCGACCTGGCCTGGGCCATCGCCCCGGCGCCGACCAGCGTCTTCCCGGCGCCGCAGGGCAGCACGACCACCCCGCTGCCGCCGTGCCAGAAGTTCTCCACGGCCTGCCGCTGGTAGGGCCGCAGCGTCCAGCCGTCCTCCAGCAGGTCGATCGGGTGCGCCTCGCCGTCGACGTACCCGGCGAGGTCCTCGGCGGGCCAGCCCAGCTTCAGCAGCGTCTGCTTGATCTGCCCGCGCTCCGAGGGGTGCACGACGACGGTGTCCGGGTCGATCCGGGCACCGACCAGCGGCGCGATCCGCTTGGACTTCAGCACCTCCTCCAGCACCGGCCGGTCGGTGCTGGACAGGACGAGTCCGTGCGCGGGGTGCTTGCTGAGGGTGAGGCGGCCGTAGCGGTCCATCGTCTCGGCGATGTCCACGAGCAGCGCGTGCGGCACGGGATAGCGGCTGTACTCCACCAAGGCGTCCACGACCTGCTCGGCGTCGTGTCCGGCGGCGCGCGCGTTCCACAGGCCGAGCGGCGTCACGCGGTAGGTGTGGATGTGCTCGGGGGCGCGCTCCAGCTCGGCGAAGGGCGCGATGGCCCGTCGGCAGGCGTCGGCCCGCTCGTGGTCGACTTCCAGCAGCAGGGTCTTGTCGGACTGGACGATCAGTGGACCATTCACGCGCGGCACACCCTTTCCACAACGGCCAAACGTCCAGTGTGCCTCATGCGGCGGGGCCGACCGCGAGTCCCGGGACCGGCGCAGGGCCCGGCCGCCCGCTCACACCACGGCTTCGACGACGAAGAGCTGGGCGTCCGCGCCGGTGCAGGGTTCCACCACGGCCTCGGTCCCTTCCGCGCCGCTCCCGTCCCGGATGCCGACGCACGTGTCGTCGGAGATCTTGATCAGATAGCTGCGGCCGCTGTAGCCCGGGCCGGTGTACGTCCCGCCGGCCTGCCCGCTGCCGGCGGGCTCGGTGCGGACGAAGCGGAAGGCGGTGGTCCGCTCGCAGGCGTCCCACGGTTCGAGCAGGTGCCGGCCGGGCCCCTCGGTGAGGGCCTTCAGGCACCCTTTGCCCTGGTCGGGGCGGTACCAGGCGATCCGGTAGGCGTCCTCGCCCACCGGGTCCAGGGTGGTGGTCTGGGGTGCCGTCTGATCGCAGGGGCGCTGGACGGCGACGAGCGAGTGGTACCGCCCGTCCGGGACCTGCCCGTCCGTCACGCACAGGCCGGGCGAGCCGAGCGGCCGCAGCAGGACCTGCCCGTGCGGCAGCCGCGCCGGCCGGCCGTCGCCCCCGAAGTTCCCCAGCGACCAGACGGCGGCCGCGGCGGCCAGCGCGGCCGCGAGGAGGGACCCGGCCAGGACACCGGCCGGGTGGGCGCGCAGGAGCCGCCGCACCGGGCGCCCAGCCCCCTCCTCGCGGTCCCCGGAGTCCCTGGAGCCCCCCGTGGCCCCAGGGCCCCCCGGGCCCCCCGATCCCCCCGCGCCGCCCCCCGCGGCCCCGGGCCCCTGCCCCGGAGGCCGCGCCTCGGCGGCCCGCTGCCGTGCGGCCAGCCACTCGTCCACGTACCCGCCCTCCCCGCACGCCCGGACGAACGCCGTCAGCAGCTCCTGCCGGGGCAGCGAACCGTTGCGCAGGACATCGGCCAGCGTGCTGCGCGGCAGCGGCTCGCCCTTCTCGGCGGCGCGCTCCTCGAGCTGCCGGTAGGTCAGCCGGGAGCGCGCCTTCAGCTCGCACAGGGCGGCGTTCAGGTCCGCCGCCGTCCGTACCTCCCGTAACGCGAGCGCTCTGTCGTCCATGGCCCCCATCGTTGTGCGGGAGCCGGCCGGGGAACCAATCCTTTTCCGGCCAACGTGGCCGAGGTCAGCGGGCCTTCGGCGTGGTGTAGCCGATCACCCGGCCCGCCGTGGCGGACTGGCTCTTCTTGTAGGTCAGCCGCTCCAGGGAGGTGTTGCCCTCGACGGAGTGGTAGACCTTCCGGCTGGAGCTGTACGAGGTCAGGACACCCACGTGGTCGGCCCGGCCGTCCCCGTTGTCGTCGTAGGAGACCACGTCACCGGGCGCCGGCCGGTACCCGCCCGCCTTCACCTGCGCCTTGGAGTGCCAGGTGTGGTGCGCCTTGCCGTACGCGCGGAACGAGTCGGCCGCCGCGTTCAGGCCGCTGACGTCCGCCTTGCCCCAGTACCAGGCGTACTTGGCGAAGTCCGCGCACCAGGCGCGCGAGGTCCACTTCACGCTGGTCCACCTCTTCTTCCAGGCGCCGCCGGCCTTGACGTACATGTAGCCCTTGCTGGTCCCGCACGCCTGGTGGTTGTTGATGGTCCCGGTGCGCGGGGCGCTGGTGTGGTCCCAGCGCAGGTTGGCCCTGGCCGTCCAGAAGCCGGTGTAGAAGTTGCAGTTGTTGCGCTCGGAGTCGCCGCCCTTGGCGTCGCCCTCGTACTTGCGCTTCTGCACCTCGGCGTTGTCGCTCGTGTACTGGCTCAGCGCCTGCTTGGCGGCCAGCGGTCCCGGGGGCGTCGCGGCGTGTGCCGGGCCGGCCGTCACGAGGCCCCCCAGCGACATGGCCAGGACCGCCCCCGCGACGGCCGTGGTCCTCGCTGTGCGTATCGCGGTCATCCCGATTTTCCTTCCGTCGTCCGGTGCCGGGCCCGGTGGGTCCGGCTGACGACCGAAAGGCTGGCCGGGCGCTCCCGGCGCTGACAACGGGTCGGGGCGTCCAGGACATGTCCGGGACAGCCGGGCACTGTCCGGCCTGGTCAGCGCCCTGTCCGGGCCGCCGCGCCGGGACACCGGACACCGCGCGACCGTGGGGAGCGCGGCGGCAGGGGTACGGCGGCAGGGGTACGGCAGGAGCGCGACAAGAGCCCGACAGGGGCACGACAGGGGCACGCCTCAGGACGAGCGGACCGAAGAGCAGCGGGACCGCCGGGCGAGAGGGTCCGCCGGGCAGGGGAACCGCCGGGCAGGAGACCACCGGGCAGGAGACCACCGGGCGGGAGGGACCGCCGGCAGGTGTGCCGCCGGGCAGGAGTCAGTCGTCCGCCAGCTCGGCGACGCCGGTGATCCGGTGCAGCGGATACGTCCGCACCTCGTCCGCCGTGTGGTCGTACGCCGTGACGAAGCCGCCCTCCACCCGGACCGGGGAGATGACGCGCTGGCTGGCGGCGCCCTCGGCGTTGACGTAGCCGATCCACACCGAGTCCCCGGTCAGCACGGCGGCCTGCATGGTGGCCAGCGTCTCGGCGGACGAGGTGCGCGGCAGCCCGCCGCCCGCCGGCGGCTCGCCGGCCGGCTTGCGCGGGGTGGTGGCGGCCAGGTCGCCGGCCCGGATCGCGCGGACCGCCGCCGCGAGCAGCGTGGCGTCGGGCGGCGGCGGCCCGTCCGGCACCGGCTCGGGCGCGGTGCGCGGCGGGGTGCGGTGCGCGTGCGCGCGGGTGATCAGGACATCGCCCTCGGCGGACTCGGCGGCGGGCGCGTACCCCATCGCGCGCAGCCCCTCCAGCAGCGCCGCCGGATCGACCGGCGCGGCCAGCACGGTCGGGGCCAGCCGGCGCAGCCGCAGGGCGGCGGCCCGCCGGTCGGCGAGGATCTCGTTCAGCAGGGCGTCGTCGTCGCAGCGCACATACGCCGAGGCCGCGCCGACCCGCAGGTGGCCGTGCCGGCGGGCCACGTCGTCGATCAGATAGGCGAGCGGCTGCGGGACGGGGGTGCGGGAGTGCTCGGCGAGGAAGGCGTGCAGGTCGGCGGCGGTGCGGCCGGCGTCCAGGGCCCGCCGGACGGACGCCGGTGTGAACCGGTACACGGTCGCGCCGCCCTTGGACTCCACGTCCGCGAGCACGCCCAGCACCTGGGCGAGCGGGCGCCGCAGCGGGCCGGGAGCGACGGCCGTCAGGTCCGCCTGGAGCAGCACGTGGTCCAGCGGCTCCGGCAGCAGCGGCGCGAGCAGCCGCGCCGCTGCGGCGCCCGCGACGGCCTGCTCGGCAGCCGCGAGGGGAACCAGCCGGCCGGGCGTGTGGTGGTGGTGCACCGGCAGCTTGTCCCCCGGGCCGCTCGGCGCGGCGGAGCCGGACCCGGAACCGGGGGAGCCGGAGCCGGACCCCGGGGAGCCCGGCCCGGACCCCGGTGCACCAGAGCCCGGGACGGGCGCGCCGAGCAGGGCGCGGCCGTGCGAGGACAGGGCGCCCCGGCCGGTCACGCCCAGCAGCTCCGCCTCCGACAGGGTCCAGCGGGCCAGCAGGGTCCGCAGATCGTCCTCGCCCTCCCGGCGGGCCCCGCGCAGCGGACGCTCCCAGCGCAGCCGGTCCAGCACCGACCCGGCGTCCGGCGCCGTGCCGTGCGGCAGCCCGGCGAGCAGGGACAGCACCCGGTGCCGTACCTCGGGCGCGGCGGACCGGTCCAGGCCCGGACCGAGCGCCGACAGCGTACGGTCCTTGGCGTCCCGGCCGCCGACCAGCCCCGGCGTGCGGGTGGCCGTCAGCCACGCCTGCGCCAGCCGGGACCAGCGCTCGGCCGGCGGCTGCTCCAGCCACTCGTCGAAGGCGGGCGTGGCCGCGTACCGCTCGTCGGCCTCGCCGTCGGAGGCGACCAGTCCGGCCGCGTACGCCAGCTCCGTCCAGAAGGCGGCGACCGGCTCGGACACGTCCAGCGCCACGGCCGTCCGCTTCAGGTCACGCACGCTCAGCCCGCCCGCCCGCAGCACGGCCGGACCGCCCTCGTCCCACTCCTTCAGCAGCTCCTCCACGGTGGCCAGCGCCGTGTACGCCTGCCCGGCCGCGGTCGCGTCGACCACCTGCCCGGAGTGCGTCGCGGCCGGTGCCACGGCGGGCGGCAGCGGCTCGGGCGCGCGGTGGGCGCGGCCCGCGCGCAGATGCAGGGCGACCTCGCGCGGGAGCACCACCGTGCCCGGCACGGTCGGCAGCAGCAGTCCGCGGTCCAGCAGCCAGCGCAGGTGCGCCGCCGGTTCCGCGGTGACCTGCCCGTACGGCGGCCCCCACACCAGCCGGTCCAGCACCTCGCGGGCGGCCTCGGGGGCCTGGGCGAGCAGCTTGGCCATCTTCTTCCGGTGGCCGAACAGCGCGGTCAGCGCGGCCACGGCGGACACCGGGTCGTGCGTCGACGGCAGCCCGGCCGCCGTCACGAGCTCCTGGACGCGCCCCGGGGACATGCCCGAGGTGGCCTCCTGCACGGTCGGCCCGAGCCCGGTCGGCGACGGGTGCCGGGGCGAGGGGGCCAGCACCTCGCGGGCGGTGCGCACCAGCCGCAGCCGGTCGTCGCCGCCCCACACCAGCGCCTGTTCGCGCAGGGTGGCGAGGGCCCGCGGCAGCGCGGCGGCCACGGTCTCGTCGCGGTCGTCCCCGGCCATCAGCCCGAGCAGGGTGTCGTACGGCGCCGGGTCCGGCGCCACGGCCAGCGCCTCCGCCGTCTGCAGCGCGAACCGGTCCAGCCGCTCCAGGGCGCGCAGCACCGAGGCGCGGGTGCCGGCGCGGGTGGCGAGCTGCGTGAGATCGCCGGGCACGGGCGTGACGAGGTCCGGGCGGCTGCGCAGCAACGCGGCCAGGGAGGAGTCGTCCCGGGCGCGGAGCGCCTCCGCCAGGGACCGAGGGGCGGGGTGGGCCTCGGGGCTCATCCGGCCAACGGTAGCCGACATCGATGGGCCCAGGGCAGCGGCGAAGACGCGGTACCGTCCCTCACGGCAGTTCAGTCGGCGCACCCCGGAGGGGTTCCGTGGGGATCGAGAGCGACCAGGTCGTCTACGAGTATCTGAGCCGCGTCGGTGACATCGCCCAGCAGCGGCAGCTGCCGTCGGCGACCCGGATGCGGCTGGTGTCGGAGCTGCGCAACGAGATCGACCGGCACCGGGCGCGGGCGACGGTCGACTCGCCCGCCGCGGTCCGCCGCATCCTGGACCGGCTGGGCAGCCCGGACGAGGTGGTCGGCACGGCGAGCGGCACGGCCGGCGCGCCCCGGCAGCCCGCGCCTCCCGCCACGAGCGTCCCCGCCCAGCCCGTCACCGGCGACCAGGCCCCCGACCCGGCGGCCCGGCCCCGGCCGAAGGGCCCGCGCCGCCCGGACCGGAACCGGCCCTGGGGGCCACGACGCGAGACGACACCCCGCGAGAAGGACCCACACCGGGACGACCCGGGCCGCGACGACCCGCGCCAGAGCGATCCAGGCGGCAGCGGCCCGCGCCGGGGCGAGCCGGGCGGCGGCAAGGAGTCGCGCCGGGGCGACGCGCTCTACGGCAGGAAGCCGCGCCGGGGCGAGCCGGGCCACGGCAAGGACGCGCACCAGGACGGGGCGGGCCGCGGCAAGGACGCGCGCCGGGAGGAGCCGGCCCTCGACAAGGAGATGCCCCGGGCGGAACGCCCGAAGGGCCTGCGCAGGGTCGTACCGCGCCCCCGTCCCCGCCCCGCCGGACCCGCCGGCCCGCCCGTGGCCCGCGACGTCCCGGCCCCGCCGCACCTGGCCCCGGCCCACGAACTCGGCGACGGTACGGCACCGCCCGACTGGTGGCGGGTGAGCGGACCTCTGACGGACGCCGACCCGGTACCGGGTTTCGTCGGCGGGGTGGAGATCCCGGAACTGCTCAGCCGCCCGGCACGGGAGCCCGACGCCACGGAGGCCGCCCCGGCGGAGGCCGGAGCGGGAACCGAGCCCGGACCCGCGTCCGCGCCGGCCGCCCGCCGCCGGCGCGGACTGCCCGTCCTGGTGCCGGCCGGCTGGTCCAACCCCCTCCTGCTGCTGGCCGCCGTCGCGCTCGTCGCCGGTGCCGTGCTCGGGAACTGGTACGCGCTGCTCCTCGGCTGGGCGATCGCCTACGGCTCCCGGCGGCTGACGCCCGCGGAGACCAAGTGGGCGGTGATGTTCCTGCC
Source organism: Streptomyces sp. NPDC017095 (assembly GCF_044332325.1). Taxonomy (NCBI): domain Bacteria; kingdom Bacillati; phylum Actinomycetota; class Actinomycetes; order Kitasatosporales; family Streptomycetaceae; genus Streptomyces; species Streptomyces sp. NPDC017095. The sequence continues at coordinate 337,346 of NZ_JBIROU010000004.1, read as the reverse complement.
GGGCGCGGCGGTCGCCGCCGGCGCGGTGTGGCTGTGGGGCCGCGCCGACGGCCGCTGGGGGGATCCGGTCACCCAGGGCACCATGACGGACGCGATCGGCGAGACCTGGCCCTGGGTGGTCCGCGGCGCAGCGCTGGCATCGGCCCTCTACCTGACCTGGCGCTCCCAACGCACCAGATAACCCCCGAAGGGGCGCGGGGAACGGCCCGCACCCGGCACACCACAGCACCCCCTACGGCGCGCCCCCGAAGGGGCGCGGGAAACGGCGCGAGCACCCCCCACGTACCCGCACCCGGCACACCGCAGCACCCCCTACGGCGCGCCCCCGAAGGGGCGCGGGGAACGGCGCGAGCACCCCCCCGCGCACCCGCACCCGGCACACGACAGCCCCCCGCGACACAAGCCGCCCCGCCCCCGCCGGAGGCAACCCGCACCCCCCACGACACGCCCCGCCCCACGCACCGCCGGAGGCACCCCGCACCCCCCACGACGCGCCCCGCCCCACCCACCGCCGGAGGCACCCCGCACAATGTCCCCCATGGCCCTCACCGTCGGCTTCGACCTCGACATGACCCTCATCGACTCCCGCCCGGGCATCCGCGCCTGTTATCAGGCCCTGGCCGAGCGGACGGGTACGTTCATCGACGCCGACCTCGCGGTGACGCGGCTCGGGCCGCCGCTCGTGGAGGAGCTGATCCACTGGTTCCCGGCCGAGCGGGTGCCGGAGATGGCCGAGCTGTACCGGGAGATGTACCCGTCCATAGCCATCACCTCGACGCCCGCCATGCCCGGCGCCCGGGAGGCGGTCGACGCGGTGCGGGCGGCCGGCGGACGGACGATGGTGGTGACGGCGAAGTACGAGCCGAACGCCAAACTGCACCTGACGCACCTCGGCATCGCACCGGACGTGGTCGTCGGCGACCTGTGGGCCGAGCAGAAGGCGGCGGCGCTGCGCGAGTACGACGCGGCCGTGTACGTCGGCGATCACGTCGGAGACGTCCGCGGGGCCCGCGCGGCGGGTGCGTTTTCGGTCGCCGTGGCGACCGGCCCGTGCCCGCCCGACGAGCTGCGGGAGGCCGGCGCGGACGTCGTCCTGGCCGACCTGTCCGCCTTCCCGGCGTGGCTCGCCGGCTACCGCGGGACGCCCGGCGCGGCACCCCGCGCCTGACGCCGTCCGGCGGCGGCCGACCGCAGGACACCGGCGCCGGCGACGAGGAATCCCACGGCCATGAGCATGCTCAGGCCGAACATGTAGGTCGGAAATGGTCTCGCGCCGAGGAACAGCGGGGCCACCGTGACGAGGGTGGCCACGGCCCCGAGGAAGAAGACGACGGCACCGGCGCGGATCAGCCGGTCACCCGGCGCGGCGGAATTCGGTTGGGTTTTGTCACGCACCGGACCAGGGTAGTTCCCTGCGCGACAGAACAACCGGGGGACGTCTTGTCACCCGCCCGAAGACCATTAGCCTTGGTAGCGGCGGGTCGTGGACGACCCGCTCTAGTGCTATCAAGAGCCGTTTCCCCAGCGGTTTTCCCGACGAGTACGAGGACGAGGACAGACGTGCCTACCGGCAAGGTCAAGTGGTTCAACAGCGAGAAGGGCTTCGGCTTTCTCTCCCGCGACGACGGCGGTGACGTCTTCGTCCATTCCTCGGTTCTCCCCGCCGGAGTCGAAGCGCTCAAGCCGGGACAGCGCGTGGAGTTCGGCGTCGTCGCCGGTCAGCGCGGTGACCAGGCGCTGTCGGTGATCGTGCTCGACCCGACGCCCTCGGTCGCCGCCGCCCAGCGCAAGAAGCCGGACGAGCTGGCCTCGATCGTGCAGGATTTGACGACCCTTCTGGAGAACATCACTCCGATGCTGGAGAAGGGCCGTTATCCGGAGAAGGCCTCGGGCAAGAAGATCGCCGGTCTGCTCCGCGCGGTCGCCGACCAACTGGACGTCTGAGCACCCCGTCGGCCACGCGGTATTCCTCAGGGAAACGCGAGCGCGTCCGGGCCGAGGGGCGGTACGAGTCCCTCGGCCGCCGCTCGGGTGAGCAGTCCCCGGACCGCCGCGTAACCGTCCTCGCCGAGACCGGCCGTGAACTCGTTGACGTAGAGCCCGATGTGCTGGTCGGCGACGGCCGGGTCCATCTCCTGGGCGTGCGCCATGACGTACGGCCGGGAGGCCTCCGGGTCGTCCCAGGCGGCCCGCACGGAGGCCCGGACGGAGTCGGCGAGCCGGCCGAGCGTGCCGGCGCCCAGCGACCGCTTGGCGATGATCGCGCCCAGCGGGATCGGCAGCCCGGTGGTCCGCTCCCAGTGCTCGCCCATGTCGGCCAGCTTGTGCAGCCCGTAGTTCTGGTAGGTGAACCGGGCCTCGTGGATCACCAGGCCCGCGTCCACCTTGCCGTCCCGCACGGCCGGCATGATCTCGTGGAACGGCATGACCACGATCTCGCCGACCCCGCCCGGCAGGGTGTCCGCCGCCCACAGCCGGAACAGCAGATAGGCGGTCGACTTCTCGCTCGGCACCGCGACCGTACGGCCCGTGAGGTCGGCGCCCGGCTCCCGGGTGAGCACCAGCGGTCCGCAGCCCCGCCCCAGCGCGCCGCCGCACGGCAGCAGCGCGTACTCGTCGAGGACGTACGGCAGGACGGCGTAGGACACCTTCAGCACGTCGAACTCACCGCGTTCGGCCATGCCGTTGGTGATGTCGATGTCGGCGAACGTCACGTCCAGCGCGGGCGCGCCGGGGACGCGGCCGTGGGCGAGGGCGTCGAAGACGAAGGTGTCGTTCGGGCAGGGGGAGTACGCGATCCGCAGGGACCGCTGCTGCTCACTGGTCATACAGGTGCCAACTCTCCAATGCGGGCGCCAGCTTCCCGAAGCCTCCGGTGAGGGCGGCGAGGGCGTCGCCGATGCGCCAGGCGGCGCGGTCGCGGGGCCCGACCGGGTTGGAGACCGCGCGGATCTCCAGCACGGGCACGCCGTGCGCGGCGGCGGCCTCCGCCACCCCGAACCCCTCCATGCCCTCGGCGAGCGCGCCGGGGTGCCGGGCGCGCAGGGCGGCGGCACGGGCGGCGGTGCCGGTCACCGTGGAGACGGTCAGGATCGTTCCGGTACGGGCGCCGGTGGCCTCGGCGGTGGCGCGTACGAGTGATTCCGGCGGGTGGTGGCTGACGGTCCCGAACCCGAGTTCGGTGACCGGCAGGAAGCCGTCGGCGGTCTCGGCGCCCAGGTCGGCCACGGTGATCGCGTCGGCGACGACGAGCGAGCCGAGCGGCGCGTCCGGCGCGAAGCCGCCGCCGATCCCGGCCGAGACGACCAGGCCGTAGGGCCTGCCGGCCAGCGCGGCGGCGGTCAGGGCGCCGGCGGTGGACGCGGCGGCGAGCGCCGGTCCGACCCCGGCGGCGAGCAGGTCCCAGCCCGCGGCCGTACGGCACAGGGCCGCGCCGGGCAACCGTACCTCCTCGGCCGGTCCGGGCAGCGCCCGGGCCACCGCGTCCCGCTCGGCGGGGACCGCGGTGGCGACGAGGACCGGGACGGAGGGCGTGGTCAGTCCTTCTTCAGCTTGAAGGACCACACGCCCTTGTTCGTCTTGTCGCCCATCTGGATCGCGAGCGTGTTGGTCTCGCCCTGCGTGCCGTACTGGGCGTTGAAGAAGGCGCTGCTCGGGATCGTGCGGTACGTCTCCTTGCTGGAGTCGGTGAACTGGCGGCCGTTGACCAGCACGATCCAGCCCGCGTCGGCGATCTTCGGGTCGACGCCGATCCGGACGGTCTCGTCCTGACCGACCTTGATCGACTCCACGTCGCCGGAGTTCTTGACGCAGTCCTTCAGCGAGTCGGCGGTCAGCTTGTCGCCGTCGTTGTAGCAGAGGGCCTCGGAGTTGACCGAGTTACCGCCGACCGTGATCGTCGCGACGGGGCTCGGCTTGTCGCAGGCCGACAGGACGAGCAGTCCGGCGGAAACGGCGCCGGCGGCGGCGACGGCGCGGCGGCGTCGCACAGCGGATTGCAGCGTGGTCATGGCCGAAGGCTATCGGGCGTCCGGAGCCGCCCGCCCACGCGGGGTACGGCGTGCCCGGTTCGTTACGCCACGCGTGCCCGGCGACCGGTCCGACGCCGGCCCACGGACCACGGGGGCAAGCACCGGCCGGGCCCGCTGCCGCCCACGGGGCGCGGGGCCGACGTGTCGCTGGCGCCCGACCGGTCGCGGGTCGGCGGATCCGTGCCGGCCCGCCGGTCACGGGGCCGACGGGCCGGTGTCGCCCGCGACCTCCTGCCACCTCGGCCCCGTCCGGCCGCCCTGCCGGGCCGAGGCCAGCAGCCCCCGTGCGGTGGTCAGCCAGCCGGCGGCCACGAACGCGGAGCCGACCAGCAGCCCGACCGTGCCGTCCAGCGGCATCACGATGCCGACCGCGCCGCCCAGCACCCACGCCATCTGCAGCAGCGTCTCCGCGCGGGCGAACGCCGAGGCGCGCACCGCCTCCGGCACGTCCCGCTGGATCAGCGCGTCCAGCGCCAGCTTGGCCAGCGCCTGCGCGAACCCGGCGACCGCCGCCAGGCACGCCACCAGGAAGGTGCCGAAGAACACGGCGGCGACGACCCCGGCGCCGAGCGCCACCGCGACGACGGCCACGATGATCATCTCCGGGGCACGGGAGCGCAGCCACGCCCCCAGGGCCGTACCCAGGGCGTTGCCCGCGCCCGCCGCGATGCCGACTATGCCCAGCGAGACCGCAGCGCTCTGCCCGGTCAGCGGGTGCTCGCGCAGCAGGAACGCGAGGAAGAAGATCAGGAAACCGGACAGGCAGCGCAGGGCGGCGTTGGCGCCGAGCGCGTGCGTGACGGCGGGCCCCACCGTGCGCAGCCCGGGCCGCCTGGCCTGTTTGCGGTCCGGCCCGCGCGGCCGGGCCCCGCCGGCCGCCAGCAGGGCGATGCCCTCGCCCTTGGCCGAGTCCACGACGGGCGGCAGGGAGAACGACAGGAACGTACCGGCGGCGAAGATCACGAAGGCGCCGTACAGCGGCCAGGGATCGCCGAGCGTGTGCAGGCCGGCCGCCACCGGCGCGGCTGCCCCGGTGGCCAGCAGGCCCGCGAGCGTCACCCGGGAGTTGGCCTTCACGAGCGAGAACCGCGGTGGCAGCAGCCGCGGCACGACGGCGCTGCGGACCACGCCGTACGCCTTGGACGCCACCAGCACGCCCAGCGCCGCCGGATACAGCTGGAGACCGCCGCTCGCCACCGCGCCCGAGACGACCAGCGCGAGCAGCGCCCGCGCCAGCATCGCGCCCGCCATCGCCGCCCGCCGCCCGTGCGGCAGGCGGTCCAGCAGCGGTCCGATGACCGGGGCGAGCACGGTGAACGGCGCCATGGTGATGGCGAGATAGAGGGCGACCCGCCCGCGCGCCTCGTCGGTCGGCACCGAGAAGAACACCGTGGACGCCAGCGCCACGGTGACCATGACGTCGCCCGCGCCGTTCACCGCGTGCAGTTCGATCAGCTTGCCCAGGCCCGACTCGCCCGCGCCGTGCGCGTGCGTGACCCGGCGGATGACGCGCGCCGCGCCGGTGACCGGAAGGCGCAGGGCACGGCCCACCGCGCGGACGGCACCGCCCACCCGGCCCGAACCGCCGCCCCGACCACTCGCCTTGTCCGCGGCTGCCACGACGTTCATAGTGCCCCGAGATCCGGGCGGATAGTGCGCTACGGCACGGATGGCGGCGTTCGGCACGGTGCCGCCGGGGCCGCGCCGGCCGTCCGCCGGGCCGGTCTCGGCCGTCCGCGGGGGCCGGGTGGGCCGTCCGGCGGGCCGGGTGGGAAAATGCACGAATCCCGCCCGGTGTAGCGTGCCTGTCTCAGCCATAACGCAGAATGGATGGCAGAGGTGCGCCCGGGCGCGCGGATGCAGACGTCGATGCGGTCCCCAGGTCCGCTCCGTAGGCGAAACCGCCGGAGGCAGCCGCACTCGACGAGACGGCGTAGGAGAGAAGCGATACCTGTGAGCGCAGCGACAACGCGAAGCCGCACCCCCGACCGCCTGTGCGCCGAGGCCGTCGACCTCGCCCGCGCCGCCGCCGAGGAGGCCGCCGCACCCGGTGTGGTGGGCGAGCACGCCGGTCTCGTGTCCGAGGGCGACCGCGTTGTCACGCACTTCTTCGAGTGCAAGGAGCTGGGCTACCGGGGCTGGCGCTGGGCCGTCACGGTGGCCCGTGCCTCCCGCGCCAAGACGGTGACCCTGGACGAGGTCGTCCTGCTGCCCGGCTCCGACGCCCTCCTCGCGCCCGAGTGGGTGCCGTGGAGCGAGCGGCTGCGCCCCGGCGACCTCGGCCCCGGCGACCTGCTCCCCACCGACCAGGACGACCTGCGCCTGGAGCCCGGGTACACGGGCGAGGAGGAGCCGCCGCCGAACTCGCCGGTCTCCGACGAGATGCGGGAACTGGCCGAGGCGGAGGACGCCGACGTCACGCCGGGCACCCCGGCCACCCAGCCGGCGCCGTCCCGCGGCACGATCGCGTCCGTCGCCGAGGAACTGGGCCTGCGCCGCGCGCGGGTGCTGTCCCGGTACGGCCTGCGGGTCGCCGCCGACCGCTGGGAGGACGCGTTCGGCCCCAAGAGCGCCATGGCGCAGGCGGCCCCCGCCACCTGCGTGAGCTGCGGCTTCCTGGCCCGCATCGGCGGCTCCCTGGGCCAGGCCTTCGGGGTCTGCGCCAACGAGTTCTCCCCGGCGGACGGCCGGGTGGTCTCCCTGGCCTACGGCTGCGGCGGGCACTCGGAGGCCGCGGTCATGCCGAAGCCGCCGCAGCCGGCGCCGCCGGTCATCGACGAGACCCGGGTCGACCCGTTCCCGCTCCGCCCGGCCCGCGACTCCGGCTCCGTCCCGGAGACCGGCGACGACGAGACAGCGGAACTCGGCCACTCCTGACTCCGGCCGCGCCGGGCGACCCCCGCAGCGGCCCCTCCCCGGCGTCACCGGCCCGCCCTCCTCGGCGGCCCGGCCGGGTGGCGGACGGCCCCGGACCCGCCAGCGCCGCGTGCGGCGGCCCCCCGAGGGCCCCGCTCGCGCCGGGCCGCGGGCCCTCCCCGGTTTTCCCGGACCGGGACGGTCCCGCGCGTGTCGGCTCCGGACTCCACTACCGTGCCCGGTGCCCACGCTGCGGACCGTGCGCGGGGCCCGGCGGGCCCGGGTGCGTGCTGACGGCGCACGTGGCCCGTGGCCCGCGGACCGGGTGCACAGGCCAGCCGTAGACCCGTCCGCCGTCCGCCCCGGCGCGGTCACCGGCGGAGCGCGAGCGCTCTAGAAGACCAGCTCGGCTTCACCCCGTCCGCACCCTCCGATTGCCCCAAACTCTCCGAGCCGGCCGAGACCGTCCCCGAGGTCGCCCTCGAACCCGGCTCCGAGGTCGGCTCCCGGTGGGTCCGCCGCCGGTGTGCCGCCCCTGCCGGTCCGCACCTCCGCCCAGACGGTCTTCAGCGGCGCGGGCCCGGCCGCCGTACCCCAGCGCAGCGCGAGCGCGTCCACGAGCAGCAGTCCCCGGCCGCCGTCGGCGTCCGGTCCGCCCGGCCCGCGCCGGGGCAGCCGGTCACCCCGGGTGTCCGTCACCTCGATCCGCAGCACGTCCCCGGCGGCGTACAGCGTCAGCCGGAAGTCCCGCCCCGCCACGCGCCCGTGGGTGACGGCGTTCGCGGCCAGCTCCGCCACGACCACCGCCCCGGGGTCCACGGGCAGGCCCCAGGACCGCAGTTGCTCCGTGGCGAGCAGCCGGGCCAGCCGGGCCCCGCGGGGCGTGGGGGAGAGCCGCACCGTGTAAGGCAGGACGCGGGGCAGGACGCGGGGGGAGGTTTCCTGTTTCACACCCCTCAGCCTGGCCGCGTCCGCCCCCCGTGAAGAGTGACCAGCGGGTTGTGCGGGGTCACTCCCCGGCGCACGCCGGGTGGTGTGCGGGCCCCGCACGCCCCACCTCTGCGCTCCGCCGCCGCCCCCGCGCGCTGTACCTTCGTCCTCACGCGGAAGAGGAGAGTCAACGTGAGCAAGTTCGTGCGGCCGGCGGCCGAGGGGGCCGATCCGTTCGGAACGGCCAGGCTGCGGCGCGGTGTCCTCGACGCCTGGGCGACCAGCCCCGCCCGGTTCCGGGAGGACGCCAACGCCGAGGAGGATCTCGTCCTCGGCGGCTACCGGGACCGGCTCGTCGTCGAGCTGGCCCAGAACGCCGCCGACGCCGCCGCGCGGGCGAAGACCCCCGGGCGACTGCGGCTGACCCTCCGCGACGGCGTGCTCGTGGCCGCGAACACCGGCGCCCCGCTGGACGCGGCCGGCGTCGAGTCGCTGTCCACGCTGCGCGCCTCCGCGAAGCGGGACACCGAGGCCACGCACGGTGCCGTCGGCCGGTTCGGCGTCGGTTTCGCCGCCGTGCTCGCCGTCACCGACGAGCCGGCGATCGTGGGACGGCACGGCGGGGTCCGCTGGTCGCTGGCGGAGGCCCGGGAACTGGCCGCCGAAACGGCCCGGCACAGCCCGGGACTGGGCGACGAGGTGCGGCGCCGGGACGGCCACGTGCCCGTGCTGCGGCTGCCGTTCGCCGCCGAGGGCACCGCCCCGGAGCCGTACGACACCGCGGTCATCCTGCCGCTGCGCGACACCGCCGCCGCCGATCTCGCCGAGCGGCTGCTCGCCGGTGTGGACGACGCGCTGCTGCTCGCCCTGCCCGGGCTGGCGGAGGTCGTCGTGGAGGTCGAGGGACAGGCGCCGCGCACGCTGAGCCGCCGTACCGACGGGGCCTTCACCGTCGTGGAGGACTCCCGGCACGGCGTCACCCACTGGCGTACCGCGGCCGCGCACGGGCCGCTGACGCCCGATCTGCTCGCCGACCGGCCCGTGGAGGAACGGCTGCGGCCCCACTGGTCGGTGACCTGGGCCGTGCCCGTCGACGCCTACGGCGCCCCGGTCCGGCCGCGTACCAGCGCCGTCGTGCACGCGCCGACGCCGAGCGAGGAGCCGCTGGGCGTGCCCGCGCTGCTCATCGCCTCGTTCCCGCTGGACACCACCCGCCGGCACGCGGCACCCGGGCCGCTCACCGACTTCCTGGTGCAGCGCGCCGCCGACGCCTACGCCGACCTGCTCGCCGGATGGCGGCCGGTGGGCGAGGGCATCATCGACCTCGTGCCCGGACCGCTCGGCAAGGGCGCGCTGGACGGCGCGCTGCGGCAGGCCGTGCTGGAGCGGCTGCCGCGCACCGCCTTCCTGCCGCCGGCCGCCGAGCCGAAGGGCGACGAGGACCTGCCGCACGCCCTGCGGCCCCGGGACGCCGAGGTGGTCGAGGGCGCCGGGGCCGGCACCGTACGGGTGCTGGCCGAGGTGCTGCCCACCCTGCTGCCGGCCGGGCTGGAGCGCCGCACCGAGCTGCGCACGCTGGGTGTCGCCCGGCTGCCGCTCGCCGACGCGGTCGACCGGCTCGCCGGCCTGGAGAAGGAACCGGGCTGGTGGTGGCGGCTGTACGACAGTCTCGCCGGCGTCGACCCGGAGCGGCTGTCCGGGCTGCCGGTGCCGCTCGCCGGGAGCGCCTCCCAGGGGTCCGGCTCCGGGGCGGGACGCACCGCCATCGGGCCCCGGCAGGTGCTGCTGCCGACCCCGGACGCGCCCGTGATCGACCCGGACGTGCTGGGCCGGCTCGGCCTGAAGGTCGTCCACCCGGACGCCGCGCACCCGCTGCTGGAGAAGCTGGGCGCGCTGCCCGCGACCCCGCGCGCGGTGCTGACCACCCCGCAGGTGCGGGCCGCCGTGGCGGGCTCCCTGGACGCGGACGGCGGCCTCGGCTGGGAGGAGGACGCGCTCGACGCCGAGGAACTGGCCGACACCGTGCTCGCCCTGGTCCGGGACGCGGGCCTGGAACCGGGCGACGAACCCTGGCTGGGCGCTCTGGCACTGCCCGACGAGGACGGCGAACTGGCGCCCGCCGGCGAGCTGGTGTTCCCCGGCAGCCCGTTCGCGCGGGTGATCCGGGCGGACGAACTGGCCGCCGTGGACGCCGAGCTGGCCGGCCGGTGGGGCGGGCAGCCGCTCGCCGCGTGCGGGGTGCTCACGGACTTCGCGCTGGTCCGCGCCACCGACGTGGTCCTCGACCCGGACGAGCTGGAGCCCCGGGAGGGCGACTACGCCGAGCCCGACGACGCCGGGCTGCTGGACGCCGTGGACGTGTGGTGCGAGGACATCCTCGACCGGTTCCCGGACAGCCCGGTGCCGCCCGTCGCCACCGAACTCGTCGCCGTCCGCGACCTGGAGCTGGTGGACGACGACCACTGGCCCGAGGCGCTGGCCCTGCTGGCCCGGCCGCCGCTGCGGGACGCGCTGACCCAGCCCGTGCGCGTCCTGCTGCCCGACGGCACCCACGAGGCCGTACGGCCGTACACCGCGTGGTGGCTGCGCGGCCACCCGGTGCTGGACGGGCGGCGCCCGGCCGGTCTGCTCGCGGCCGGCGGCGACCCGCTGCTGCGCGGGCTGTACGACGAGGCCGACGCCACCGGGTTCGAGGACGAGCAGGTGCTGCGGGCGCTCGGCGTGCGCACCTCCGTCGCCGCGCTGCTGGACGAGCCCGGCGGCGCCGCCGAGCTGCTGGACCGGCTCGCCGACCCGGAGCGTCCGGTCACGCCCGCCCAACTGCACGGGCTGTACAGCGCGCTGGCGGACCTCGACCCCGACCGGGTGACGCTGCCGGACGAGCTGCGCGCCGTGGTCGACGGGCGGACGGTGGTCGTGGACGCCGGGTCGGCCGTCGTGGTCGACTCGCCGGACCTGCTGCCGTTCACCTCCGGGGTGCCGCTGCTGCCGGTGCGGCCGGCCCGGGCCGCCGAGCTGGCCGAGCTGTTCCAGGTGCGGCGGCTGAGCGAGTCCGTCACCGGCGCGGTGCACTCCGAGGGCGCCGAGCACGGCGTGCCGGACGCGGTGCGGGTGCTGCTCGGGCCGCGGACGCCGCAGACCTACGTCGAGCACGAGGAACTCGTCGTGGACGGCGTGGAGATCGACTGGCGGCTCACCGACGACGGAGTGCTGCACGCGGCCACGCTGGAAGGGGTCGCGGCGGGCCTCGCGTGGGCGGCGGGGCAGTGGCCGCGGCGGTTCGAGGTGGCCGCGTTGCTGGAGGACCCGTCACGGACGGAGGAACTGGCCCGGGACCGCTGGTTCGACTGACCCCGGCGGCCCGTCACCCGGCCAACTCCTCACGAAATCCTCACCAGTAGTACAACCTTTCACCTTGTCCCCGCGTCAGATCAGCGGAGTCACACCCGACTCCCTCAGATCCGAACGTGGGGACCTCTACATGCGCATCCGTGCCTCCGTCGCCGTCGTCACCGGCGCCCTGGCCCTGTCCGCCCTCGCCGTACCGGCCGCCCAGGCATCGGGCAGCTACGGCGACACGAAGGTCACCAAGGTCGTCGTGGACGGCGACAACAAGGTGCAGATCGGTACCTCGGCCGCGGTGACCGTCAAGGTCAGCGTGACCGCTACCGACAACTCGGGCATCAAGGGCGCCAACTCGTTCGAGCTCTACGGCCCCGGCTACGGGTACGCCTCCACCGGCAAGCCCGCCTGCACCAAGGTCAACACCACCACCTCCACCTGCACCGCCTCGGTGAAGATCGACCCGAGGACGGACTACCTCAGCAACAAGAGCGCGGGCACCTGGTACGTGGACGTGTGGGTCGACGCGAACGACGGCGACTACAACTGGAAGGAGAAGGCCGGCGCCTTCTCCTTCCAGCGCGCCACCAAGCTGACCGTCAACGCCGCTCCGGAGCCGGTGAAGAAGGGCAAGGCGCTCACCGTCACCGGTGCCCTCACCCGCGCCAACTGGGAGTCGCTGAAGTACGGCGCCTACGGCTCGCAGTCCGTCAACCTCCAGTTCCGCAAGAAGAGCGCCACCGCCTACACCACGCTCAAGACCGTCAAGGCGGACGCCAAGGGCAACCTGAAGACCACCACCACGGCCACGGCCGACGGCTACTACCGCTTCTCCTACGCGGGCAACTCCAGCAGCGCCGCGGTCAGCGCCGCGGGTGACTTCGTCGATGTGAAGTAGGCGGTGCCGGTCCGGCTCCGGGAGCGTGTGCCGCCCCCGGAGCCGGAACGTTTCCTCTGCTGCGTGCCATGCACAGGTAATGAGCAGCCCCAGGGGGGTAATCGGCGTGGAAAATCTGGCCGGAACGTGCTCTTGCCGTACAACCCGTTGTCTGTCTCGTGGATCTGAGCGCGTGAGTCGACCGACTCGACGATCACTCTCCCTCCAGGGGAAACACACATGCGCTTCCGTGCCACCGTGGCCGCCGTCTCCGGCGCCCTGGCCCTGTCCGCCTTCGCCGTGCCCGCCGCCCACGCGGCCGGCACCGCGCCGAACGTCACCTTCTCCCACGTGGAGATCAACGGCGGCAAGGCGATCACCCTCGGTGCCACCTCCACGGTCGAGGTCAAGGCCACCTACACCGTCACGCACCCCACCACCGTCTCGATGACGAACGTCCAGACCGGTCCGCTCCTGTACCGCGGCACCTCGGCGCAGGACGCCGACACCCTGGTCGGCAGCGACGCCCCGGGCAGCTGCACCACGGTGGACTCGACCACCGTGAACTGCTCGGCCACGATCACCCTGCCCGCCGAGGAGCTGTACAACTCCGACGCCGGCACCTGGAAGCGGGGCGGTGTCGCGGTCGACAAGAAGACCCAGGCCGAGAAGTGGCAGAGCGACCTCGGCACCCTGCCGGTCCGCCGCGGCACCAAGCTCACCGCCGACGCCGCCCCGGAGCCGGTGAAGAAGGGCGCCACGCTCACGGTCACCGGCAAGCTGACCCGCGCCGACTGGGAGCGCGGCACGTACGGCGCCTTCTCCAGCCAGTCGGTGCGGCTCCAGTTCCGCAAGGCCGGCTCCACCACCTACACCACCGTCAAGACCGTCACCTCCTCCGCCACGGGCGCGCTGAAGACGACGGTCACGGCCGGCTACGACGGCTACTACCGCTACAGCTACGCCGGATCGACCACCTCGGCCGCCGTCAGCGCCGCCGGTGACTACGTCGACGTGCAGTAACCGCTAGTCCGGTGCGCGGCGGCCGACCCGGCGCCACAGCAGGTCCAGACCGGCCGCCGCCACCACCGCCACGCCGACCGCCGTCCACGGCGTCTCCACGCCGACCAGCCGCAGCGCGAAGAAGTCCTGGAGCGCGGGCACGGCGAGCACCAGCAGGAAGGCCGCGCCCATCGAGGCCACCAGCACCGCCCGCCACCAGGTGTAGGGGCGGGCGATGACCGCCAGGACCCACATGGACACCAGGAACAGGGTCAGGGTGGCCGCGCTGGTCTCCGCGCCCAGGGCGCCGGGCCCGGTGTAGTGGTGCCGGGCGAGCAGGTACGTCACGAAGGTCGCCGCCCCGGCCACCACCCCGCCGGGAATCGCGTACCGCATCACCCGGCGCGTGAAGTGCGGTCTGGCCCGCTCGTTGTTCGGCGCCAGGGCCAGGAAGAAGGCCGGGACGCCGATGGTGAGCGTGGACAGCAGGGTCAGGTGCCGGGGCAGGAACGGGTACTCCACCCCCCAGCACACCACCAGCAGCGCCAGCAGCACCGAGTACACCGTCTTCACCAGGAACAGCGTGGCCACCCGCGTGATGTTGCCGATCACCCGGCGGCCCTCGCCGACCACCGAGGGCAGGCTCGCGAAACTGTTGTCCAGCAGCACGATCTGGGCCACCGCCCGCGTCGCCTCCGAACCGGACCCCATGGCGACACCGATGTCCGCGTCCTTCAGGGCCAGCACGTCGTTCACGCCGTCCCCGGTCATCGCCACCGTGTGGCCGCTCGACTGGAGCGCGCCGACCATGTCCCGCTTCTGCCGCGGGGTGACCCGTCCGAAGACCGTGCCCGAGTCCAGCGCCTCGGCCATCGCGGACCGCTCGCCGGGCAGCCGCCGCGCGTCCACCGCCGTACCCGCGAGGCCCAGCTTCGCGGCGACCGCGCCGACCGACACCGCGTTGTCCCCGGAGATGACCTTGGTACGGATGTCCTGCTCGGCGAAGTAGCGCAGGGTGTCGGAGGCGTCCGGGCGCAGCCGCTGGTCCAGCACGACCAGGGCGGCGGGGCGGGCGCCCCGGGCCGGCTCGGGGTCGTCCAGGTCGCGGCGGGCGCGGGCCAGCAGCAGCACCCGCAGCCCCTGCTCGTTGAGCCGCTCGGTCTCGGCCAGCGCCGGGTCGCCGGGGCCCAGCAGCACGTCCGGGGCGCCCAGCAGCCAGGTGCTGGTCTCGCCGTCGCCCTCGCTGAACGCGGCCCCGCTGTACTTGCGCGCGGAGGAGAAGGGCAGCGACTCCACGCACCGCCACTCCTCGCTGTCCGGGTAGGCGTCGATGATCGCCTGGAGGGAGGCGTTCGGGCGCGGGTCGGACTCGCCGAGCGCGCCGAGCACCTTGCGCACGTAGTCCTCGTCCGCCCCGTTCAGCGGCCGCAGCGCGGTGACGTCCATGCCGCCCTCGGTGAGGGTGCCGGTCTTGTCCAGGCAGACGGTGTCGACGCGGGCCAGGCCCTCGATGGCCGGCAGCTCCTGCACCAGGCACTGTCTGCGGCCCAGCCGGATGACGCCGATCGCGAAGGCGACGGAGGTGAGCAGCACCAGCCCCTCGGGGACCATCGGCACGATCCCGCCGACCGTGCGGGCCAGGGCGTCCTTGAGGTCGTTGTTCTTGACGACGAGCTGGGTGACGACGAGCCCGGCGGCCGCCGGGACCATCATCCAGGTGACGTACTTGAGGATGACGGAGATGCCGCTGCGCAGCTCGGAGTGGACGAGCGTGAAGCGGGACGCCTCCTCGGCGAGCTGGGCGGCGTAGGCCTCGCGGCCGACCTTGGTGGCCTGGAAGGCGCCGCCGCCGGCGACCACGAAGCTGCCGGACATGAGCGGGTCGCCGGGGCGTTTGACGACGGGGTCGGCCTCGCCGGTGAGCAGTGACTCGTCGATCTCCAGGCCGTCCGCCTCCGCGCACACCCCGTCGACCACGATCTTGTCGCCGGGTCCGATCTCGATCAGGTCGTCCAGGACGATCTCGTCGGTGGCCACCTCGGCCGCCCGGCCCTCCCGCCGTACCGTGGGCCGGCTCTCGCCGATCACCGCGAGCGAGTCCAGGGTCTGCTTGGCCCGCCACTCCTGGACGATGCCGATGCCGGTGTTGGCGAGGATCACGAAGCCGAAGAGGCTGTCCTGGATCGGCGCGACGAACAGCATGATCAGCCAGAGCACGCCGATGATCGCGTTGAACCGGGTGAGGACGTTCGCCCGGACGATCTCGCCCAGCGACCGGCTGCTGCGCACCGGGATGTCGTTGACCTGGCCGCGCGCGACGCGGTTCGCCACTTCGGCGCGGGTCAGTCCGGCCGGGCGGGTGGTCGGCGGCGGCACCGGACGCACCGGATCGAGTTCCGCGCCCGCGTCTATGTGGCTCATGCATTCGACGGTACGTGCGTCACCACACCCATGCCCACCGACACCTGCACGGCCCCTGGTCGCACCCCGCCCCGGCGGCCGTCCCCGCGCCGGTGGCCTATTCGGCCGCCACCGGCCCCGCGCCCGTCGCGCGCTTGATCGCCGCGTCCCGCTTCCGGACGTACCAGACGCCGATCAGTCCCAGTCCGCCCCCGGCCAGGCAGGTCCACAGCCACCACAGGTGACCGTGGTCGTCGAACCAGCCGTAGAAGGGGAGCTGTACCAGGAAGAGGACGAACCACACGAGGGTGCCGCCGGTGATCGTGGCGACGACGGGTCCCTCCAGGGGTTCCGGTGCCTCGTGCCGGGGAGTCCACTTAGCCATGCGCACAGCTTAAGCGCCGCCATTGTCTACGCGCGGAGATAGCGATCTTCAGCTTCATACCTTCATACTGAAACCGTTTGTCTTTGACCACTTCCGCTCGTATGAAACTCCAACGGGGCTCGGGGGAACCCCGCTGGTGATGAGGTCACGCATGTCCACCTCGGCACCCGCCAAGGTCCCCACCCCCGAGAAGCCGGGCGGTGCGCCCGCCTTCGGCGCCCTCGACCGCTACTTCAAGATCTCCGAGCGCGGCAGCACCGTCGTGCGCGAGGTCCGCGGCGGTCTGGCCACCTTCTTCGCGATGGCGTACATCATCGTGCTGAACCCGATCATCCTCGGCAGCGCGAAGGACATGTACGGACACCACCTGGACAACGGCCAGCTGGTGACGGCGACCGCGCTGACCGCCGCGTTCTCCACCCTGCTGATGGGCGTCATCGGCAACGTGCCGATCGCGCTCGCGGCCGGCCTCGGCGTGAACTCGGTCGTCGCGCTCCAGCTCGCGCCCCGGATGTCCTGGCCGGACGCCATGGGCATGGTCGTCCTGGCCGGTTTCGTGGTCATGCTGCTGGTCGCCACCGGGCTGCGCGAGCGCGTGATGAACGCCGTGCCGTTCGGCCTGCGCAAGGCGATCTCGATCGGTATCGGCCTGTTCATCATGCTGATCGGCCTGGTCGACTCCGGGTTCGTCACCCGGATGCCGGACGCCGCCCAGACCACCGTCCCGCTCCAGCTCGGCACGGGCGGCCATCTCCTCGGCTGGCCGGTGCTCGTCTTCGTCCTGGGCGTGCTGCTCACCTTCGCGCTGATCGTCCGGAAGGTGCCGGGCGCGATCCTCGTCTCCATCGTCGGCATGACCGTCCTCGCGGTGATCGTCAACGCGGTCGCCACCATCCCGTCCTGGGGCCTGACCGTCCCGAAGTGGCCGGGCAACCCGGTCGCCACGCCCGACTTCGGCCTGGTCGGCCACGTCAGCCTGTTCGGCGGCTTCTCCAAGGTCGGCGTGCTGACCGGCATCCTCTTCGTCTTCACGGTCCTGCTGTCGTGCTTCTTCGACGCGATGGGCACGATCATGGGCATCAGCGACGAGGCCAAGCTGACCGACGCCCAGGGCTACATGCCCGGCATCAACAAGGTCCTGCTGGTCGACGGCCTCGCGGTCGCCGCGGGCGGTGCCAGCTCCTCGTCGGCCACCACCGCCTTCGTGGAGTCCACGGCGGGCGTCGGCGAGGGCGCGCGCACCGGCCTCGCGAACGTGGTCACGGGCGGTCTGTTCGCCGTGGCGCTGTTCCTCACGCCGATCGCCACGATGGTCCCGTCCCAGGCGGCTACTCCGGCGCTGATCGCGGTGGGCTTCCTGATCCTGTCCAACTCCGTCAAGGAGATCGACTGGGCGGACTACACCATCGCCGTCCCGGCCTTCGTGACGATGCTGATGATGCCGTTCACCTACTCGATCACGAACGGCATCGGCATGGGCTTCATCACCTTCACGGTGCTGCGCCTGGTCGCCGGGCGGGCCCGGGACATCCCGGTGCCGATGTACGCCGTCTCGGCCGTCTTCGCCTTCTACTACCTGATGCCGGCCCTGGGCCTCACGTAAGCCCCACCCTGACGCGCACGAAGACGGATGAGCGCCCGGACCACACGGTCCGGGCGCTCATTCATGTGTCCGCCGCGCGGTGCCGGAGCGCGGGCCCGGCGCGGTGGCGGGCGTCACGGGCCGCCACCCGTACCCCGGTGGTCTTTAGTCAGAGTAATGAGTTACGCTAAAGAACATGCCGGACCTTACCCATGGCGACGATGCTGCCGCCGTGAACGCTCTCCGTTCCGCCGTGATGCGGCTGTCCCGTCGCCTCAAGCACCAGCGGGTCGACGAGTCGCTGAGCCCCACCGAGATGTCGGTGCTCGGCACCCTGGCCCGCTGCGGCTCCGCCACGCCGGGCGAACTCGCCCGCAAGGAGCACGTACAGCCGCCGTCGATGACCCGCATCGTCGCGCTGCTCGAAGCCAAGGGGCTGGTCCGGCTGGAGCCGCACCCCGAGGACCGGCGCCAGAAGGTCGTCACCCAGACCGAGCAGGCCGAGGCGATGCTCGAGGAGAGCCGCCGCAAGCGCAACGCCTTCCTGGCCGGCCTGGTCGAGGGCCTCGGCGAGGACGAGTGGGCCAGCCTGCGCGCCGCCGCCCCGGTGCTGGAGAAACTCGCACACCTGTAAGCGCACCACCGAAGGAGGCGAACGCCGTTGAGTCCGGGATCCGGAGCACCTTCCGCCCCCGCACCGAGCCCTGCCACAGCCGTGGCCCGCAAGTCCTCGATGTTCAGCTCGCTGAAGATCCGGAACTACCGCCTCTTCTTCGCCGGCCAGGTCGTCTCCAACACCGGCACGTGGATGCAGCGCATCGCCCAGGACTGGCTGGTCCTCGGCCTCACCGGCTCCTCCGCGGCCGTCGGCATCACCACGGCCCTGCAGTTCCTGCCGATGCTGCTGTTCGGTCTCTACGGCGGCGTCCTCGTGGACCGGCTGCCCAAGCGGCCCACGCTGCTGGTCACGCAGGCCGCGATGGCCGTCACCGGACTCGCGCTCGCCGCGCTGACCCTCACCGGACACGTCCAGGTCTGGCACGTCTACGTCGCCGCCTTCGCCGTCGGCCTCGCCACGGTGATCGACAACCCGGCCCGCCAGTCCTTCGTCTCCGAGATGGTCGGCCCCGACCAGCTCCAGAACGCGGTCAGCCTGAACTCGGCGAACTTCCAGTCCGCACGGCTCGTCGGTCCGGCCGTCGCCGGACTCATGATCACCGGTGTGGGCACCGGCTGGGCGTTCCTCGCCAACGGCCTGTCCTTCGCCGCGCCGATCGCCGGCCTGCTGCTGATGCGCGCCCGCGAGCTGCACGTCGTCCAGCGCACTCCGCGCGGCAAGGGCCAGCTGCGCGAGGGCCTCGGCTATGTGGCGAAGCGGCCGGAGCTGATCTGGCCGATCGTCCTGGTCGGGTTCATCGGCACGTTCGGCTTCAACTTCCCGGTGTGGCTGTCCGCCTACGCCGACGACGTCTTCCGCTCCGGCGCCGGCGCCTACAGCCTCTTCAACACCCTGATGGCCGTGGGCTCCCTGGTCGGCGCCCTGCTGGCCGCCCGGCGCGGCACGGCCCGGCTGCGCGTGCTGATCGCCGCCGCGCTGGCCTTCGGCACGCTGGAGACGGTGGCCGCGGCGGCCCCGTCGTACTGGCTGTTCGCGCTGCTCATGGTGCCCATCGGCATGTTCGGCCTCACGGTCAACGTCACCGCGAACACGGCCGTGCAGATGGCCACCGACCCGGCCATGCGCGGCCGGGTGATGGCGCTGTTCATGATGGTGTTCATGGGCGGTACGCCGCTGGGCGCGCCCGTGGTCGGCTGGATCACCGACACCTACGGCGCCCGGATCGGCTTCGCGGCCGGCGGTGTGGTGTCGGCCGTCGCGGCCGCCGCGATCGGCCTCGTCCTGACCCGCATCGGCGGCCTGCGGCTGTCGGTCGGCTGGCACGGCGGCCACCCCCGGGTCCGCTTCGTCCCGCGCGACCGGGAACGGCTGACGACCGCGGCGTGAGCCGGGCCGTACGGCCCGGGAAACAGGGACCGGTCGCCGCGCGATGCGGCAGGCTAGTCGACCCGCCGGGCCAGTACCTGGCCCGGCCAGGCGTCCGGGCCGTGGGTGTAGCTGTCCGTCGGGGTGAAGCCGTGGGCCTGGTAGTAGGCGACGAGCGCGCGGTCGTCCCCGGCGTAGCAGTCCACGCGCAGCAGGCCCACGCCGGCCCGCCGGGTCACCTCGGCGACGTGCGCGAGCAGCGCGCCGCCCGTGCCCCGGCCCTTGAAACGGCGGTCGGAGGCGAGCCAGCGGACGTACCGCTCGGGCTCGCCGGGCGGCGGCAGGTGGGACAGGTGGGGGCCGGGCCCGTCGGTGAGGACGAGACAGGCCGCCGGCACGCCGTCGGCCTCGGCGAGGTACGTCGTGCCCTCGTCCATGGCCCGCACCAGCGCCTCCACCGTCTTTTCGTGCTGCGACAGCGGCTCGGTGCCCCACTGCCGGGTGCGCCCCTGTGAGACCAGCCACTCCACACCGCTGTCGAACATGCCGAGTATCGCGGGCAGGTCACCGGGGCCGCCGTCCCGGATGATGATCTCCATCGGCCCATCATGCCCGCCGGTTCTGGGAGGGTGGAAGCCATGAGACTCTTCGCCGCCGTACTGCCCCCGGAGGACATCGCGGACGAGTTCGCCGCCGAGGTGGACCGGTTGCGGCGGCTGCCGGGCGCCGACCGGCTGCGCTGGACGGAACGCCCCGGCTGGCACTTCACCCTCGCCTTCTACGGCGAGGTCGCCGAGGATGTCGTACCCGCCCTGTCGGACCGGCTGGCCCGCGCCGCCCGCCGCGCCGCGCCCTTCACCCTCGCCATCGCGGGCGGCGGCCGGTTCGGCCAGGGCCGCGCGCTGTGGGCGGGCGCCCGCGGCGACGTGGAGGAGCTGAGCCTGCTGGCCGGGCGGGCGCAGGCGGCGGCGCGGAAGGCGGGCGTGCCGACGGACGAGCACCGGCCCTACAAGGCCCATCTGACGGTCGCCCGCGGCCGGGGCCCGGTGGACGTCCGGCCGCAGGTGGAGCTGCTGGGCGCGTACGCCGGGCGGAGCTGGCAGGTCACCGAGATGACGCTGGTGCGCAGCCGGCTGCCGGCCTCCGGGGTGCCGGGGGAGCAGCCGCGGTACGAGGTGGTCGGGCGCTGGGCACTGGGCGCGGGCGGTTAGTCTCGAAGACGTGGACCCGAAAACCCGGAACCGGATCATGGCCGGTGCGCTTGTTCTTCTGTTCGTCGTGGTGGCCCTGACGTCGGCTGTGCGTTAGGGCGCGCCGGGGCGGGCGCGGGGTGGGCGCGGGGCCGGGGGACCGCCGCCGTCTCCGGCCGCGGGCGCGCCGCGGCGGGACGCGCGGTTCCCCGCCTCCCCGCACCCCTGGCGGGCCGCCGCCGGCCCCCGGCGGTGCCTGCCGCTGGTGCCTGCCGGGCGGGGTGCCTACCAGGCGAAGGCCTCCGGGGACGGCCCCGGGCCCGGGAAGATCTCGTCCAGGCCGGTCAGCAGTTCCTCGCCCAGCTCCAGCTCCACCGCCCGCAGCGCCGACTCCAGCTGTCCGGCGGTGCGCGGGCCGACGATCGGGCCGGTCACCCCGGGCCGGGTGAGCAGCCAGGCCAGGGCCACTTCGCCGGGCTCCAGGCCGTGCTTGTCGAGCAGGTCCTCGTAGGCCTGGATCTGCGCGCGGGCCGCCGGGTCCTTGAGCGTGTCGGCGGCCCGGCCGGCGGCGCGGCGTCCGCCCTGGACCTCCTTGCGGATGACCCCGCCGAGCAGCCCGCCGTGCAGCGGCGACCAGGGGATGACCCCGAGGCCGTAGTCCTGCGCGGCCGGGATGACCTCCATCTCGGCGCGGCGCTCGGCGAGGTTGTACAGGCACTGCTCGCTGACCAGCCCGATGGTGCCGCCGCGGCGGGCGGCGGCCTCGTTGGCCTGGGCGATCTTGTAGCCGGGGAAGTTGCTGGAGCCGACGTAGAGGATCTTGCCCTGCTGGACGAGGACGTCGATCGCCTGCCAGATCTCCTCGAACGGGGTGCTCCGGTCGATGTGGTGGAACTGGTAGAGGTCGATGTAGTCCGTCCGGAGCCGCTTGAGGCTGGCGTCCACCGCGCGCCGGATGTTCAGCGCGGAGAGCTTGTCGTGGTTGGGCCACACGGAGCCGCCGTCCGGGTCCATGTTGCCGTACACCTTGGTGGCGATGACGGTCTTCTCCCGCCGGCCGCCGCCCTGGGCGAACCAGTTGCCGATGATGGACTCGGTCCGGCCCTTGTTCTCGCCCCAGCCGTAGACGTTGGCGGTGTCGAAGAAGTTGATGCCCGCGTCCAGCGCCGTGTCCATGATCGCGTGACTGTCGGCTTCGTCGGTCTGCGGACCGAAGTTCATCGTCCCGAGGACGAGCCGGCTGACCTTGAGTCCTGTGCGTCCGAGCTGCGTGTACTCCATGGTCCACCAGCCAACGGCCTGGAGTGCGCTCTAGGCAAGAGCTTCCGGCCGGACGCGCCCGCCGTGCCCCCGCGAAGAGGGCCTTCGGGGACGGGCATCCGCTCAAGACGCTCGAACCACTCGTCCAGACGCTGGGTGTCGGTGTCCGCGTCGGCCATCTCGATCCTGTCTCCGGGGATGGTCATCGTGGCGCTCCGCGGCCGCTCCACGAACAGGCGCGACCGCGCGGTACAACGACAGGCACCGGGTCCGTGAGACGCCGGGTTCGAGTCAGTCCGTGCCCGCTCCGTACGCCTGTCCCACGCCCCAGCCCTCCCACATCGCCCCCGCGAACGCCTCCGCGATCAGGTGTTCCCCGCGGGCGTTGGGATGCGTGCCGTCGTAGGTGTGGGTGTGGAGGTCCCAGCCCCGTGGCGGCGAGGCCAGCAGCAGCGGCGACCGCGGCTCGTCCAGGTCGGCGACCGTCTTGGCGAGCAGCACGTTGAACCGGTCCACCTGCTCGGCGAAGAGCGCGTCGGACGCGGCCCGGACGTTCGGGACGACCGGCAGCAGCACCATCCGGACGCGCGGCCCGGCCTCCCGCGCGCCCGCGATGAACGCCCGCACGTTCTCCGCCGTCTGCTCGGCGTTCGTGTAGAAGCCCAGGTCGATCAGTCCGAGCGAGACCAGCAGCACATCGGCGCGGTGGACCCGCACCGCGTCGCCGATCAGCGGAGCCATGTGCAGCCAGCCCTCGCCCCAGCCCGCGAGGTGGGCGCGCGGGAAACCGGGATCGGCGTAACCGAGGGATGTCGGGGCGTCGGTCTGCTTGTCGTACAGCGTCTCGCGCGGGCCGACGAACGTGAACGGGCCGCCGTGCGCCGTGCACAGGTGCCGCCACAGCCGGTAACGCCACGTGTGTTCGCCCGCGCTTCCGATCGTCATGGAGTCACCGACGGGCATGAACCTGAGCATCCGCTCATGATGGACGATGGCCGCGGCCCGGGGGATCGGCGGGGACTGTGAGGCGGACCACGTCCCCCGGACCCCCGCCGGGAATGGCAGGCTTGGCGCATGCGTCGACCGTTCGCCGTACTCGCCGGGGCCCTGCTCACCGGTGCCTGCGCGCTGCCCGCCTCCGCCGCCCCGACGGCCGCCGGGAACACCGGCGACCAGGGTTTCACCATCAAGGACCCCCGGATAACCGAGTCCAGCGGGCTCGCCGCGTCCCGGCAGCACCCGGGGATCTACTGGACGCACAACGACAGCGACGACGGGCCGTACCTGTACGCCGTGGACAGCGCCACCGGCCGGACCGTCGCCCGGATCACCCTGCGCGGCATCGGCTCCCCGCGCGATGTCGAGGCCATCTCCCTCGGCCCGCACAACGAGATCTACGTCGGCGACATCGGCGACAACTTCGGCGGCAAGTGGCCGTACGTGTGGATCTACCGGCTGCCCGAGCCGAAGCGGCTGACGGACCAGACGGTCACGGCCACGCAGTACGTCGTGAAGTACGAGGACGGGCCGCGCGACGCCGAGTCGCTGCTCGTGCACCCGAAGACCGGGCGCGTCTACATCATCGACAAGAACGAGGAGGGCGGGCACCTGTACGAGGGCCCGGAGACGCTCTCCACGTCCGGCGCGAACGTCTTCAAGCCGGGTCCGCCCGTCGACCTGTGGGCCACCGACGCCGCCTTCTCGCCGGACGGCCGGCAGCTCGCCGTACGCGGCTACTTCGGCGGTGTCTACTACGACTGGAACGACGGCCGGATCACCCGCAAGGGCCGCCTGAACGTGCCGTTCCAGGGGCAGGGCGAGTCCGTGTCGTACTCCGCCGACGGCACGGAGCTGATGTACGGCAGCGAGGGCGCCGAGAGCACGGTACAGGCGAAGGACGCACCCGAACGTCCCGCGAACTCCCCGTCCGCGAGCGGGAGTCCGCACGCCGCCGAGGACGAGGGCGGCACCCCGAGCCTCACGGTGGGCGCGGTGATCCTGGCGGCGGGCGTGGCCGCGTTCCTCGGACTGCGGTGGCTGCGCCGGAGCTGAGGCGACCGGCGGGGGACGGGGTCAGGGGGCCGGGTGCACACGCGGCGGTCGCGGGCCTGCTTGCCGTCCGGCGGTACCGGTCGTCCGGCAGACCCGGCAGACCGGCAGGCTGGCCCGGGCCCCGGCAGGCCCGGGAGACCCGGCAGGCTGGCCCGGGTCCCGGCAGGCCCGGGAGACCGGCGGTCCCGGTGGCCCGGCGGTCCCGGGTGTCCCGACAGTCCGGCAGTCACGCCGTACCGGCAGTCACGCCGTACCGGCAGTCACGCCGTACCGGCCGTCGCGCCACCCCGGCGGTCCCGCCTACCGGCGGTCCCGGCCGGCCCGCGGTGTCACCGTACGCACCCCGGTGCCGGGAACGGGGTCGTGCTCGCCGGGTGGCCGCCGCCCTCCATGGTGGTGACGAGCCGGGGAGCCGGCCCGTCGGGGTGCACGATGCGGGCGGCGAACCCGGCGCTCCTCGGCAGTGCGGGCCGGGCGCGGTCGATCACGCCGGCGAAGCGCGTGCCGTCGCCCGCGTCCTCGAAGAACGCCGACGGTCCCGCCGGGCCGTTGCTCAGGACGGCGACGGTCCCGGCCCCGATGGAGTGCTCCGTGACGATCGTGCAGCCCCGGGCGTCCGGGGTGCCCGCCCCGGGGAGCGCGAAGGTGTGCGGACCGCCCTCGGCGCCGGTCACCCGGAGCGCGGGCGCGGAGCCGCCGGTGCCGGTCAGGCGCAGGGAGAGACCGTGCAGCGTGGAGGCGGTGTGCGTGCGGTCCAGCTTGGCCAGGACGCGGTACGTGTAGGCGTCGCCCGGCCGCCAGTGCGGCCGCACGGCACGGATCCACGCCTCCGGGCCGCCCGCCTCCGGGTCGTTGCGCAGGACGGCCACCAGGTCCTTGCCGAGGGCGACGGCCTTGCCCGCGTAACGGGCGTCCGGAGGGGACGCGGGAGCCGCCACGGCGGTCCGCGCGGCGGGAGCGGCCGAGGCGGCGGCCACCGGCAGCACGGCGCCGGTGCCGAGCGCGGTCAGGAGAACCGGAAGGGTCAGGACGGCGCGGCGACGGGCGGACACGGTCACGGAGAGGCTCCTCGAAGCGTGGACGGAGTGGCGGGGGAGGTGGGAGGTAACCCTGGGAAGCGGAGGACGGCGGAGGATGACGGAGGAACATCACCATTCTGTTCCTTCCGCGGCTTTCCGGCAGGAAAAGGAATCCCGGTCTCCGGCGGGGGAGTGAGGTCACCGGTGCCGTGGCGCGCGCTGTGTACCGAGGTGTGCCGCAGGTCTTGACGTGCCCATGTTGTCTCGGTTTCCTGTGCCTGCGCGGCACTTGGGAGCGCTCCCATACCAGCTTCGACGCCGCGCCTCCCGAGAGGAACCGAGACATGTTCCGCACGTTGAGAAGGGCGCTGTGCACCGCGGCGGCGGCGCTCCTCCTGCCCCTGACCGGGGCGTACGCGGCACAGGCGACCGGCGCGCCCACGGCCGCCGCCGCTCCCGGAGCCGGGTACTGGCACACCAGCGGCAGGCAGATCCTGGACGCGTCCGGCCAGCCGGTGCGCATCGCCGGGATCAACTGGTTCGGCTTCGAGACCAGCAACCAGGTGGTCCACGGCCTGTGGACCCGCGACTACAAGGGCATGATCGACCAGGTGAGGTCGCTGGGCTACAACACCCTGCGCATCCCGTACAGCGACGACATTCTCAAGGCCGGCGCCGCCCCCAGCGGCATCGACTACACCAAGAACGCCGACCTCCAGGGCCTCACCTCCCTCCAGGTCCTGGACCGGATCGTCGCCTACGCCGGCCAGGACGGCCTGAAGGTCATCCTGGACCGGCACCGGCCCGACTCCGGTGGTCAGTCGGCGCTCTGGTACACCGCGTCCGTACCGGAGTCGACCTGGATCACCAACCTCAAGGCGATGGCCACGCGCTACCTCGGCCAGAACACGGTGATCGGCATCGACCTGCACAACGAGCCGCACGACCCGGCCTGCTGGGGCTGCGGCGACCAGGCCACCGACTGGCGCCTGGCCGCCCAGCGCGCCGGCAACGCGGTGCTGTCGGTCAACCCGGACCTGCTCGTCTTCGTCGAGGGCGTCCAGACGTACGACGGCGTGTCCGGCTGGTGGGGCGGCAACCTGATGGGCGCCGGCCAGTACCCGGTACAGCTCAGCGTGCCCAACCGGGTGGTCTACTCCGCCCACGACTACGCCACGAGCGTCGCCCAGCAGACGTGGTTCAGCGATCCCTCGTTCCCGGCCAACATGCCGGGCGTGTGGGACAAGTACTGGGGCTACCTCTTCAAGCAGAACATCGCTCCGGTGTGGGTGGGCGAGTTCGGTACGACGCTCCAGTCGGCCGTCGACCAGAAGTGGCTGGCCGCGCTGGCGGACTACCTGCGGCCGACCTCGACGTACGGCGCCGACTCCTTCCAGTGGACCTACTGGTCCCTGAACCCCAACTCCGGTGACACGGGCGGCATCCTGAAGGACGACTGGACGACCGTCGACACCGTGAAGGACGGGTACCTGAAGAGCGTCAAGGCACCGCTGTTCCCGGGCACCGGCACCGGCGGCGGCGACGGAGGCGGAGGGGGCGGCGGCACCACGCCCGCGTGCACCGCTTCGTACACCGTCAGCAGCGACTGGGGCGGCGGCTTCAACGCCGAGGTGAAGGTGGCCAACACCGGCACCGTGGCCCTGAAGTCCTGGAAGGTGACGTGGACGTGGGCCGGCGCCCAGAAGATCACGTCCCTGTGGAACGCGGGCTATACCCAGAGCGGCGCCACCGTGACGGCCGTGAACGCGGCCCACAACGGCACCGTGGCACCCGCGAGTTCGGCCACCTTCGGCTTCGGAGCGGCCCCCGGCGGCGCAACGACACCGACGCTGACCTGCACGGCCACGTAACCCGCCGGAGGGCGCCCGGCCACGCCCGACCCCGGGCGCCCTCCTCACCGCAGGGGGCAGGGCAGACCGGGCCGCGCGCGGTTGGGCTCGCAGGTCACCACGGCCAGGGACAGGTAGACGGGCCGTTCGAGGTAGAACCCGAGCGACACGTCACCGCCGGCCGCGAGCCGCTCCCGGGCGGAGGCGACCAGCTCGCCGAGCCGGTCGCGGTCCCGCTGCGCGGGCGCCGCGAACCGGGACGCGTACACGTCCAGCCGGTCGCGGACCCATTCGGCCGCCGCGTCCGGCTCCGCCCAGCTTCCGCGCACCAGCGAGCGCGGCTTGACCAGCCAGTGGGCGGTCTCCAGCGGGGGCAGTTCGGAGACCGGGAACTCGGCGACGGCCGCGCGGTAACGCTGGATCAGCTCCGGACCGCTGCCGGGCGGGGGCGGCTCGGGGTGAGGGGGCCGCCGCAGGGCCTCCTGGTCGAAGCGGACCTTGGGCCCGGTCCAGAGGTAGGCGTGGTGGTGCACGGGACCTCTTCGCTGCCGTCCCCGCCAGTCCCGGCCCGCACGAGGACGGCCCGGAACCGGCGGGATCTCCTGGCCGACGGGACGCTCAGAGGGCCAGACCGAACCTCGTCGGATCGATTCCGGCGACGCTCAACTCCTCCGAGGTGAACCGCAGCGGCTCCAGGTCGGGGCGCTTGCTGTCCCCGAGGGCCCAGGCGTCCTCCCCGATCCGGGCCAGCGTGATGCACGCCTCCCCGTCCGGATGAGTACTCCCTCCGCACGCCGTCACGAACGAGGCGCCGCCGAGATCGAGGGCGTACAGGTCGATTCCGTTCACCATGGGTGCACCTTCCTGCTCCGCTGGCGCGGAGTCCTTAGGGGGTGTGGCCTTGGTGAGGAAGGTAGGAGGCGGGGGAGCAGCAAGGCGGCGAATATTCTCAATTATTCTCGTGTGGTCACTCTGGATGCATGGACTTTCACGCAGAGGTACCGAAAAGCTGGGTGCGAACGTAGTCGACACCCAGGGGGTGGTTGATCGTGGCACGCAAGTTGCGGTTCAACGGGACGGGAAGCGGTGTGACCGGATGCCCGTCCGTGCATGAGGATCTGGACAGCGGAGAGGTGATCGTGCACGGCCCGCCGCTCACCGATGCGGAGGACGTCGCGCAGCTTCGGCACTTGTCGCAAGGGGAGGTCGCCGTGGTGGTGCCGCGGGACCTGCTGGTCGACTGGACCCCGAAGGAGCGCACGCGGCAGGTGCGGACGATCGACCTGGACGAGTTCCACACCCTGTTCGAGAAGTTCGAGCACACGGCATGGCGCCTGGAGACACGCCGCCGGTACGCGAGCGACGAAGCGGGCGACCGGTGGGACCGGTTCATCAAGAACGGGACGATCGGCGAGGGGCCGGACTCGGACTCGGTCTACGGCTGGTGGACCGAGACGATCCGCGGGCACACCGCGCAGGGCAGGCGGGTCGAGCGAGTACGCATCGTGGACCAGCCCGCCACCACCGGTCAGCGGTACCTCCTCGACAGTGCCAGGTGGAACGTCGGCCTCGGCGAGGACATCCGCAACATGTGGCGTGCGGACGCGGACCGGCTCCGGCTGCCCGCCGAGGACTTCTGGCTGTTCGACAGCCGCCTCATCGCGCTCCTGCGGTTCGATGACGACGACAACCTCACGCACGTGGATCTGATCACCGAGCCCGCGGAAGTGGTGCGCTGTTGCATGGTGCGGGATGCTGCCTGGCACCACGCCGTACCGTGGAAGCGGTTCATGGCGGAGGCGACGCACAGGGGATAGAGCGGAGACCGGTGAGCACGGACTATCAGAGGGCACGCGAGGAACTGGGGCGCAAGCTCAGGGAACTGCGGATCGAATGCCCTGCTGGCCGGCTCACCGGTATCCAGCTGGCGCAGCGGCTGGGGTGGCCGCAGTCGAAGGTCAGCAAGCTGGAGAACGGCAGACAGACTCCCACGGACGACGACCTGCGGGCATGGACCGAAGCCGTGGGACAGCCGGACGCCTTCGCCGAACTCCACTCCCGGCTCAGGGGCTTCGAGAGCCACGTCCGCTCCTGGCGGCGCCAGCTGGCGGCGGGCCACCGCCCGGTGCAGGAGACCTGGAACGCACTCGTCGCGGAGTCCCGTGTCCTGCACATGTGGGAGAACAACCTGGTCAGCGGCATGCTCCAGACCGCCGACTACGCCCGTTACGTCTTCGAGCGCTACACGGATCTCCGGTCCTCTCCAAGGGACATGGAAGAGGCCGTGAGGGCTCGCATGAAGCGGCAGGAGTGGCTGTACCGGCCCGGTAAACGGCTCAACCTGCTGATGTGGGAAGGGGCCCTGTGGGCCCGGGTGTGTCCGGCGGAGGTACTCGTCGCCCAACTCGACCGGCTGTCGGGCGTGGTCGGCATGGACACGGTGCGCCTCGGCATCCTGCCCCTGGACGCGGACCTCCGCATCCCGCCGGGGAACCCCTTCACGATGCTCGACGACCGCCTGGTCGTGGTCGAGGACTGGCACGCCGAACTCTGGCTGGACGATGCCGAAACGATCGCTCTCTACCGCCGCGTCTGGGACACCTTCGCCGAGTCGGCCGTCTTCGGCACCGAGGCGCAACAGGTGATCGCACGCGTCCGCCGGAGCATCAAGGTCTGAAGCCAGGTACGAGGGTCTACTCCGCCGGCGTCAGCGCGAACCGGGCCCACACCGTCTTGGTGTACGGCTCCTGCCGGTGGCCCCACGCGTCCGCCAGCGCGGCGACCAGTGCGAGGCCGCGTCCGCCCTCCTCGTCGGGGCCGGGGTGGCGCGGCCGGGGCAGCCGGTCCCGGTCCGGGTCGGAGACCTCCAGGACCAGTTCCCGGGTGCAGAGGATGAGCGTGACCCGGACGCGGGCGTGGGACACCAGGCAGTGGGCCACGGCGTTGGTGACGAGTTCGTTCGCCGAGAGGACCGCCCGGTCGGCCAGGTCACCGGTGATGCCCCAGTCCGCGAGCGCCTTGCGGACGTAGTGCCGCGCGGTCGGGACGTGCTGGCGGCGGGTGGGGATGCGGAAGGTTTCGATGGTTGGCATGCGGCTGAACCTAGAAATACATGCAGCATCGCCGCAACGAGAACCGAGAAATACATGCAGGCGTTTCACTCGATCGAGTTATGCGTGCTCTTCCGGAGCCTTCGGTGTGGCAGGGTTTCGCCGGGAGAAAGGGAGGTTCCATGCCCGCAGGTGGACGACCGACCGTGCGCAGCAGGCGACTTGGCACGGCACTCAGGCAATACCGACAGGCCGCCAGGCTGGACCAGCCGCAAGCCGCCGAGGTGATCGCCACGAGTCAGGCCAGGATCAGCCGCATCGAGAGCGGACACGCCACACCGCGTGTGATCGAAGTGCGCCTGCTGCTGGACGCGTACGGTGTCGCCGATGCGGAAGTGCGCGCCAAGCTGGAGGAGTTGGCCAAGCACTCCAAGAACCGGGGCTGGTGGCTCGAACACGCGGAGCACTTGCGGCCGGACTACTTGGACCACATCGCGCTGGAGGACGACGCGACGTACATCCGAGAGTGGCAGCCGATCATGGTGCCGGGGCTCTTGCAGACTCCGGCCTACGCGGAAGCCGTCATCGCCGGTGGCCCTCACTACCTCGACCCGGAACGCGCCGCCCAACTGGTGAAGGTGCGGCTCGCGAGGCAAGCGAAGATCGAGGAGGGCGGAGCGTCGTACACGGCCATCCTCTGGGAGTCGGTGCTCACTCATCCGCTGCTGGACGTGGAGGTCCACCAGGAGCAGTTGTCCGCGATCCTCGAGATCGGTAAGCGGAAGAACGTCACGGTGCAGGTGCTGCCGTTCAGCGCGGGTGCGCTGGCCGGCTACTCGTCCGCCTTCTATTCCTTCAGCTTCGACGACGAGCCGACGGTCGAAGCGGTCGCCATGGACAATCTGCGTGGCGCGTCGGTCCTTGAGGGACCAGAGGATCTCGCCGCTTATGCCAATGCGTTCGACCTACTACGATCGGCGGCGTTGGCACCGGACGCGAGTGCGAAACTCATCCGGGGCATACTGCGGAGCCTGAAGGAAGACACATCGTGACCGAGGTCGTAAGCCCCTTCTGGAAGTCGTCGTACTCAGGGCAGGAAAACGCCTGCGTAGAGGTCGCCGACACGGCCCCCGATGGCCGGGCCGTCCGCGACAGCAAGCAGGACGACGGCCCCCTCCTCACCGTCTCCCGCGACAGCTGGCACGCCTTCATCCAGCAGTTCGCCTGACGCACCGCACACACGAAGGGCGCCCGGTGTTCGTCACCGGGCGCCCTTCGTCGTCGTATCCGAGAGGTCAGAGCTTCTCGATGACGTAGTCGACGCAGCGCGTCAGTGCCTCGACGTCCGCCGGGTCGATCGCCGGGAACATCGCGATGCGCAGCTGGTTGCGGCCCAGCTTGCGGTACGGCTCGGTGTCCACGACGCCGTTCGCGCGCAGCACCTTGGCGACGGCGGCCGCGTCGATCTCGTCGGCGAAGTCGATCGTGCCGATGACCTGGGACCGCTTGGCCGGGTCGGAGACGAACGGGGTGGCGTACTTCGACTCTTCGGCCCAGGTGTACAGGCGGGTCGAGGAGTCCTTCGTACGGGCCGTGGACCAGGCGAGGCCGCCCTGGCCGTTGATCCACTCCAGCTGCTCGCCCAGCAGGAACAGCGTGGCGAGGGCCGGGGTGTTGTACGTCTGGTTCTTGCGGGAGTTGTCGATGGCCGTGGGGAGCGAGAAGAACTCCGGGATGTGGCGGCCGGACGCGTGGACGCGCTCGGCGCGCTCGATCGCGGCCGGGGAGAAGACGCCGATCCACAGGCCGCCGTCGGAGGCGAAGGACTTCTGCGGGGCGAAGTAGTAGACGTCGGTCTCGGCGATGTCCACCGGGAGGCCGCCCGCGCCGGACGTGGCGTCCACGAGGACGAGCGCGCCCTCGTCGGCGCCGGCCACACGCCGGATCGGCATGGCGACACCGGTGGAGGTCTCGTTGTGGGTGAAGGCGTAGACGTCGACGCCGGCCTCGGCCTGTGCCTCCGGGTGGGTGCCCGGGTCGGAGGCGATGACGGTGGGCTCGGCCAGCCAGGGGGCCAGCTTCGCGGCCTTGGCGAACTTGGAGGAGAACTCGCCGAAGTTCAGGTGCTGCGACTTGTTCTCGATCAGGCCGTGCGTGGCGATGTCCCAGAAGGCGGTGGAGCCGCCGTTGCCGAGGACGACCTCGTAGCCCTCGGGCAGGGAGAACAGCTCGGAGATGCCCTCGCGGACCTTGCCGACCAGGTTCTTGACCGGCGCCTGCCGGTGGGAGGTGCCCAGCAGGGACGTACCGGTGGCGGCGAGGGCGTCCAGCGCCTCGGTGCGCACCTTGGAGGGGCCTGCGCCGAAACGTCCGTCGGCGGGCTTGATGTCAGCGGGAATCTGGATGTCGGCCACGGGACGAGGTTATCCGCTGGGTCCAGGCCGCGTGGAGGCGTGTCCGTTCGATGAGACGAGATCACTGAGACGTGGACTTGTGATGTCGTACGACGATATGGGCGGGGCTGTGGAAAACTCGCGGTGACGGAGTGTGGCCGGAGGCATCCTGGACGCATGACGGATCGTGCGGAGGGTGCGGGGGGCGCGGACGCCGCCGGCCTCGCGGGCGCGCTGCGCAAGGCCGTCCGGGGTGAGGTCGGCTTCGATGTCACCGCCCGGGCGCTGGTCACCATGGACGCGTCGAACTACCGGCGGGTCCCGCTGGGCGTCGTCGCGCCCAGAGACGCCGACGACGTGGCGGCCGCGCTGGAGGTGTGCCGGGCGCGCGGGGTGCCGGTGGTGGCGCGCGGCGGGGGCACGTCGATCGCCGGGCAGGCGACCGGCACCGGCGTGGTGCTGGACTTCACCCGGCACATGACCGGGCTGGTGGAGCTGGACCCGGGCAGCCGTACGGCGGTGGTGCAGCCGGGGCTCGTCCTGGACCGGCTCCAGGAGGCCGCCGCCCCGCACGGACTGCGCTTCGGCCCCGACCCGTCCACGCACGGCAGATGCACGCTCGGCGGGATGATCGGCAACAACGCGTGCGGCTCCCACTCGGTGGCCTGGGGCACGACCGCGGACAGCGTGCGGGAGCTGTCCGTCGTCACCGCGCGCGGTGAGCGGCTGCGGCTCGGGCCGGGCTGGGCGGGCGCCCCGGACGGGCTGCGGGCCCTGGCCGAAGGCGACCTGGCCAGACTGCGCACGGGCTTCCCGGACCTGCCCCGCCGCATCTCCGGGTATGCGCTGGACGCGCTGCTGCCCGAGAACGGCGCGGACGTCGCCCGCTCCTTCTGCGGCTCCGAGGGAACCCTCGGCATCCTCACCGAGGCCGTGGTCCGCCTGGTCGAGTCCCCGCGCGCCCGGGCCCTGGCCGTGCTGGGATACGCCGACGAGGGCGCCGCCGCGGAGGCCGCCGCCGGCCTGCTGCCGCTGCGGCCGCTCACGGTGGAGGGCATGGCCGCCGACCTGGTGCCGGCCGGCGCCGTGCTGCCCCGGGGCGGCGCCTGGCTGTTCGCGGAGACCGGCGGGGCGACGCCGGCCGAGGCACGCGCGCGGGCGGAGGAGATCGTGCGCGCGGCCGAGGCCGTGGACGCCCTGGTGGTGACGGACCCGGCCGCGCAGCGGGCGCTGTGGCGGATCCGGGAGGACGCGGCCGGCACGGCCACCCGGATGCCGGACGGCACGGAGGCCTGGCCCGGCTGGGAGGACTGCGCGGTGCCGCCCGCCCGGCTCGGCGCCTATCTCCGCGAGTTCCGCGCGCTGCTGGCGGCCCACGGACTGCGCGGCGCGCCGTACGGCCACTTCGGGGACGGCTGCATCCACGTCCGCATCGACTTCGACCTGCTCACCGAGGCGGGCGTCGGCCGTTTCCGCCGCTTCTCGGAGGAGCTGGCCGAGCTGGTGGTGGCCCACGGCGGTTCGCTGTCCGGGGAGCACGGCGACGGCCAGGCCCGCGCGGAGCTGCTGCCCCGGATGTACGGCGCGGAGACGGTACGGCTCTTCGAGCGGGCCAAGGCGGTCTGGGACCCGGACGACCTTCTCAACCCGGGCGTGCTGGTCCGCCCGGCCCGGCTGGACGACAACCTCCGCTTCGCGGTGCTGCCCCGCCGCCCGGTCGACGTGGCCTTCGCCTACCCGGCCGACAGCGGCGACTTCCGCGCGGCCGTCCGCCGCTGCGTCGGCGTCGCCAAGTGCCGTACGACTACGGTGTCCGGCCCGGCCGTGATGTGCCCGTCCTTCCGGGCGACCGGCGAGGAGGAGCACTCCACCCGCGGCCGGGCCCGGCTGCTGCACGAGATGCTCGCCGGCGAGCTGGTCACCGACGGCTGGCGGTCCACGGAGGTCCGCGACGCCCTCGACCTCTGCCTGTCCTGCAAGGGCTGCCGCTCGGACTGCCCGGTCGGCGTCGACATGGCCACCTACAAAGCCGAGTTCCTGCACCACCACTACGCGGGCCGGCGCCGCCCCGCCGCCCACCACAGCATGGGCCGCCTGCCCCAGTGGCTGCGCTGGGCGGCCCGCACGCGCACGGCACCGCTGCTCAACGCCCTCGCGGGCGTCGGGCCCCTGTCCCGCCTCGCCAAACGACTGGCCGGGATCACCCCGGAACGCGAGATCCCACGCCTGGCGGCACAGACGTTCACGACGTGGTGGCGCGACCGCGGCCCGACGACGGCCACCGGGAAACCACCCGCGCGGGGCACGAGCGACTCCTCTGTGCTGGGCACGGGGGACTCGTTTGCGCCGGGCATGGGCGACTCGTCCGCGCCGGGGGCTGAGGGCTTGTCCGCGCGGGGCGGCGGGGACTCGCCGACACCGGCCGCCGGGACCCCCGGCCCGAGCCCCGCCGGCAACCCGGCGCCGGGTCCCACTGGAAGTCTGGCTTCGCGTCCGGCCGAACCCCCGGCACCGAGTCCCGCCGGAACCCCGGTTGCGAGCCCTGTCGGCAACCCGACTCCGAAGCCCGCCGAACCCCCGGCACCGAGTCGCGCCGGAACCCCGGCCCCGGGCCCCGTCGGCAACCCATCTCCCAAGCCCACCGAACCCCCGGCTCCCGAGCCTGCCGAAACCCTGGGCGCGAGTGCCGCCGGTACCCCGGCCCCGGGTCCCGTCGGCAACCCATCTCCCAAGCCCACCGAACCCCCGGCTCCCGAGCCTGCCGAAACCCTGGGCGCGAGTGCCGCCGGTACCCCGGCCCCGAGCCCCGCCGAAGCTCCGGCCCCAGGCCCCGAAACCCTGGTCGTCCTCTGGCCCGACACCTTCACCGAGCATCTGTCGCCGTCCGTCGGACGGGCCGCCGTCCGGGTGCTGGAGGCCGCCGGGCTGAAGGTGGCCCTGCCGCCGACGCTGCTGCCGCGCCGGGGAGCGATCGGCGACGGCCGGACCAGATCGGCGACCGCGCTGCTCACGGCTCGCCGGGCCCGGGTCTGCTGCGGCCTCACCTATGTCTCCACCGGCCAGCTCGACCGCGCCCGTGCGGTGCTGCGCCGCACCCTGGACCTGATGGAACCGGTGCTCGAAGCCGGGGCCCCGGTCGTCGTCCTCGAACCGAGCTGCGCCGCCGCGCTCCGCACCGACCTCCCGGAACTGCTGCCCGACGATCCCCGCGCCGCCCGGCTGGCCGCCGCGGTCCTCACCTTCGCCGAGACCCTGGAACGGCACGCCCCGCACTGGATGCCGCCCGCCGTGGACCGCCCGGTGGCCGGTCAGACCCACTGCCACCAGCACGCGGTCCTCGGTGACGATCCCGACCGCCGGCTGCGCGCCGCCGCCGGCCTCACCGGCGAGCTGAGCGGAGGCTGCTGCGGCCTGGCAGGCAACTTCGGCTTCGAACAGGGCCACTTCGACGTCTCCCGGGCCTGCGCGGAGGAGCAGCTCCTGCCGTCCGTACGGCAGGCGGCACCGGACGCGGTGATCCTCGCGGACGGCTTCTCCTGCCGCACCCAGCTGTACCAGCTCGCCGGGGTCCACGGCCGGCATCTGGCGGAGGTGCTGGCACAGGCGCTGGACGCGTCCACGGGAGGTGCCCGGTGAGCCCCGCCCGGCATACGAGAGAGGCGCATCTCACCATGCAGTACAGCGGCATAAGGGATTCACACTCCTGACAAGGTCCATTACGCTGGACTCAGAAGTACACGGAGATGTACATGATCTGATCCCTGCCAGCACCAGGACCGCCGTGAACACCGTCAACAGCCCCAGCGCAGCGAACTCCACGTCACCGGCACCGCCGTCTCCGGGTGCTCCGGGCCGCTCCACCGCCCTCGGACCGGTCGGGCTGGTCCTGACCGGCTGTATCTCGGTGCAGTTCGGCGGCGCGCTGGCGGTCACGCTGATGCCCCGGGCGGGCGCGCTCGGCGTGGTGACGCTGCGCCTGCTCGCGGCGGCGGTCGTCCTCCTCGTGGTCTGCCGGCCCCGGCTGCGCGGCCACTCGCGCGCCGACTGGGGCACGGTGATCGTCTTCGGCATCACCATGGGCGCGATGAACGGCCTGTTCTACGAGGCGGTGGCCCGCATCCCGCTGGGCCCGGCGGTCACCCTGGAGGTCCTCGGCCCGCTGACCCTCTCCGTCCTGGCCTCCCGCCGCCTGATCAACGCGCTCTGGGCCGGCCTGGCCCTCGCCGGCGTGTTCCTGCTCGGCGGCGGAGGCTTCGGCAACCTGGACCCCATAGGCGTCGCGTTCGCCGTGGGTGCGGGCGCCATGTGGGCGGCCTACATCATCTTCAGCGCCCGTACGGGCCGCCGCTTCCCGCAGGCCGACGGCCTGGCCCTGGCGATGGCGGTGGCAGCGCTGCTCTTCCTGCCGCTGGGCATCGCCGACGCCGGCACCCGCCTGCTGAACCCCACCACGATCGCCCTCGGTTCGGCGGTGGCCCTGCTCTCCTCGGTCCTGCCCTACACCCTGGAACTGCTGGCCCTGCGCCACCTGCCGGCCTCCACCTTCGCGATCCTCATGAGCCTGGAACCGGCCATCGCGGCCACCGCCGGCTTCCTCATCCTCGACCAGTCCCTCTCCGCGACCGAGGCCGCGGCCATCTCCCTGGTCATAGCGGCGAGCATCGGCGCGGTCCGCACCCAGATAGGCCGAGGCAAGGCCACCTTGCCCACCGAGGTCGTATAGGCCCACCGTCCCCCGGACCCCGCGCACTACCGTCCCTCCGCACCCTGCGCACCGCCGCCCCTTGCCCCGGCGATCGAGGCGCCCCGCCCCGCCCGTGGTCACGCCGGGTCCCGTCCGTGGCCGTACCCCGCTCCGCCTGTCATCGATCGAAGGGGGTGCCGAGGGCGCGTAGACATATAGTCTTCGCACAGATAATCTCTTCGAAGACCACCTACCTGACCAGGAGGCCGCTGATGTGGACGTACGAGCACAGCATTGAGACCGACGCGGCGCCCGAGGCGATCTGGCGCCTGTGGGCCGATGTCGAGAACTGGGGGACCTGGAACGCCGACATCACGAGCATCCGGATCAGCGGCCCGTTCGCGGCGGGCGCCGAGATCGTGATGACGCCGGCCGGCCAGGAGCCGGTGCATCTGACCGTCGCCGAGGCGACGGTCAACGAGCTGTTCGTGGACGAGGCCCGGTTCGACGGGCTGCTCCTGCGCACCATCCACCGGCTCGACCAGGACGAGCGAGGCCGCACCCGGGTGACGTACCGGATGGAGATCACCGGTACCGGTGCCGACCGGCTCGGCCCGCAGATCGGTCCGGCCGTCACCGCGGACTGGCCCGAGACGATGGCAGCCCTGGTCAAGGTGGCGCAGGGCTGATGGCCCTCAGTCCCGGTGACAGCCCCGGATTCCTGCTCTGGCATGCCACGCTGCGCTGGCAGCGCGATATCGCCGCGGCCCTCGGCCCCCTGAACCTCACCCACGTCCAGTTCGTCCTGCTCGCCTGCACCTGGTGGCTGAACACGCACGGCGAACACCCCAACCAGCTGGCCCTGGCCCGCCAGGCCGGCACCGACGTCAAGATGACCTCGCAGGTCCTGCGCGCCCTGGAGGGCAAAGGTCTGATCGAGCGCGAGGTCGACCCCGCCGACACCCGCGCCAAGCGGCTGCGTGTCACCAGCGCCGGCGCCGAGCTGGCTCCGCGCGCGATCGCCGCCGTCGAGAACGTCGACGAACGTTTCTTCCAGCCGGTGGCGCGCGACGACGCCGTGACCCTGCTCGGCCGCCTGGCGCACCCCGGATCCTGAAGGCCCCGGCGCGGACGTCGTCGGTCCCCGCACCCGCCGGCCGACGGGGTCCGCGTGACACCGCCCGCTCCGCCCCGAGGCCGGGGAGCGGCGACTCCGTCGCGGCTGTCCGCTCCGCCGTGCCGGTTCCGCCGCGTGCCGGCGAGCGCCCCATCCGGCCTGCCGCCCCCCTCACCACCCCCCGCGCGGAATTCATGCAAGCACGCTTGATTGTTTCTGCCTCCGCTGCCATGCTCCCCCCATGGCCGACCTGATGTCCGTCCTCGACGATCTGCGTGCCGAGAGCGAGGAACTCGACCGGCTCGTAGCCGGGTCGAGCCTCGGGCAGTGGGCACTGCCCACTCCCGCGGCCGGCTGGAGCGTCGCCCACCAGATCGCGCACCTCGCCTGGACCGACCGCTCCGCGCTGGTCGCCGTCACCGACGCCGACGCCTTCCGCGCGCTGGTGGAGAAGGCGCTCGCCGACCCCGGCTCGTTCGTGGACGAGGGCGCCGAGGAGGGTGCCGGGCGGGCCCCCGCCGACCTGCTGACGGCCTGGCGCGCCGGACGCGCGAGCCTGCGCGAAGCCCTGCTCGGCGCCCCGCCCGGCGCCCGGTTCCCCTGGTACGGACCGCCCATGTCCGCCGCCTCCATGGCCTCGGCCCGGCTCATGGAGACCTGGGCGCACGCTCTGGACGTCGCCGATGCCCTGGGTGTGGTGCGCCCACCCACCGACCGGATCCGGCATGTGGTCCGGCTCGGGGTGCGGACCCGTGACTTCGCGTACGGCGTGCACGGACTCACCCCGCCGGCCGAGGAGTTCCGCGTCGAACTGAGCGCGCCGTCCGGCGCGGTGTGGGCGTACGGCCCCGAGGACGCCCCGCAACGCGTCACCGGCCCCGCCCTCGACTTCTGCCTGCTGGTCACTCAGCGCGCCCACCGCGCCGACCTCGCCCTGACCGCCGTGGGCGCGGACG
This sequence comes from Streptomyces sp. NPDC017095, assembly GCF_044332325.1. Classification (NCBI taxonomy): domain Bacteria; kingdom Bacillati; phylum Actinomycetota; class Actinomycetes; order Kitasatosporales; family Streptomycetaceae; genus Streptomyces; species Streptomyces sp. NPDC017095. The sequence continues at coordinate 298,386 of NZ_JBIROU010000004.1, read as the reverse complement.
CGGACCGGTGGCTCGGCATCGCCCAGGCCTTCGCCGGCCCGCCCGGCACCGGCCGCCCGCGGAAGGAGGCCGCCCGGTGACACCGCTGCGCATCGGCAACTTCTCCGGTTTCTACGGCGACCGCTCCGACGCCCTGCGCGAGATGCTGACCGGCGGCGAGGTCGACGTCCTCACCGGTGACTACCTCGCCGAACTCACCATGCTCATCCTCGCCCGCGACCGGCTGAAGGACCCGGCCGCCGGATACGCCCGCACCTTCCTGCGCCGGCTGGAGGACTGCCTCGGCCTCGCCCGGGAGCGCGGGGTGCGGATCGTGACCAACGCGGGCGGCCTGAACCCCGCCGGACTCGCCGGCCGCATACGGGAACTCGCCGACCGGCTCGGCCTGCCCGTGCGGGTCGCGCACGTCGAGGGCGACGACCTGACCGCCGCCCACCCCGGCGCCCTCGCCGCCCACGCCTACCTCGGCGGCTTCGGCATCGCCGAGTGCCTGCGGGCCGGCGCCGACGTGGTCGTCACCGGCCGGGTGACCGACGCGGCCCTCGTCACCGGGCCCGCCGCCGCCCACTTCGGCTGGCGTCCCGCGGACCACGACCGGCTCGCCGGTGCCGTCGTCGCCGGCCATGTGCTGGAGTGCGGCACCCAGGCGACCGGCGGGAACTACGCCTTCTTCGGCGAGGGCGACGTACGCCGGCCCGGCTTCCCGCTCGCCGAGATCCACGCCGACGGCAGCAGCGTGATCACCAAGCATCCCGGCACCGGCGGCTTCGTGGACATGGGCACGGTCACCGCCCAGTTGCTCTACGAGACCGGCGGCGCCCGGTACGCCGGGCCCGACGTCACCGCCCGGCTGGACACCGTCCGGCTCGGCCCGGACGGGCCGGACCGGGTGCGGATCGAGGGCGTGCGCGGCGAGGCCCCGCCGCCCGCGCTCAAGGTCGGGCTCAACCGGCTCGGCGGCTTCCGCAACGAGGTCGTCTTCGTGCTCACCGGGCTCGACATCGAGGCCAAGGCGGCCCTGGTGCGCGACCAGCTCGCCGACGCGCTCACCGCGTCACCGCCCCGGGAGGTGCGCTGGGAGCTGGTGCGCACCGACCGGGCCGACGCGGACACCGAGGAGACGGCCAGCGCGCTGCTGCGGCTCGTCGTACGGGACCCGGACCAGCAGGTCGTGGGGCGGGCACTGAGCGGTGCGGCGGTGGAGCTGGCCCTGGCCAGCTATCCGGGATTCCATGTGTTGGCACCACCTGGAAAGGGCGCCCCCTATGGGGTGTTCGAGGATGTGTACGTCCCCCATGGTGCCGTCGACCATGTGGCCGTCCTCCACACCGGCCGCCGTGTCCCCGTACCGCCGCCCCCCGGGACCCGGCCCCTGGACCCCGTACCGTCCCCACCCCTCCCGGAACCCCTGCCGCCCGGCCCCACCCGGCGGGCGCCGCTCGGGCTGGTGGCCGGCGCCCGCAGCGGGGACAAGGGCGGGAACGCCAACGTGGGGGTGTGGGCCCGGACGGACGAGGGCTGGCGGTGGCTCGCGCACGCCCTCACCACCGACGCCTTCCGGCGGCTGCTGCCCGAGAGCCGCGACCTGCCGGTCACCCGGCACGTCCTGCCCCGGCTGCGCGCCCTCAACTTCGTCGTCGAGGGCATCCTCGGCGCCGGCGTCGCCGCCCAGCACCGTTTCGACCCGCAGGCCAAGGCCCTCGGCGAATGGCTGCGCTCCCGCCACCTGGACATCCCGGAGACCCTGCTGTGACGGAGACCCCGCTGTGACGGTTCTGCAGACCACTCTCGACCCCACCGGACCCGACTACCGCGCACACCGCGAGGCGATGCTCGCCAAGCTGGCCGCGCTGGAGGGCGAACACGCCAAGGCGCTCGCGGGCGGCGGCGAGAAGTACGTACGACGGCACCGGGAGCGCGGCAAACTGCTCGCCCGCGAGCGGATCGAGCTGCTGCTCGACCCCGACACCCCGTTCCTGGAGCTGTCGCCGCTGGCCGCCTGGGGCAGCGAGTACCCGGTCGGCGCCTCCCTGGTCACCGGCATCGGTGTGGTGGAGGGCGTGGAGTGCCTGATCACCGCCAACGACCCGACCGTGCGCGGCGGCGCCAGCAATCCGTGGAGCCTGAAGAAGGCCCTGCGCGCCAACGACATCGCCCTCGCCAACCGGCTGCCCTGCATCAGCCTGGTGGAGTCCGGGGGCGCCGACCTGCCGTCCCAGAAGGAGATCTTCATCCCGGGCGGCGCCATCTTCCGCGACCTCACCCGGCTGTCCGCCGCCGGCATCCCGACCATCGCCGTCGTCTTCGGCAACTCCACCGCCGGCGGCGCCTACGTCCCCGGCATGTCCGACCACGTGATCATGGTCAAGGAGCGGGCGAAGGTGTTCCTCGGCGGGCCGCCGCTGGTGAAGATGGCGACCGGCGAGGAGAGCGACGACGAGTCGCTGGGCGGCGCCGAGATGCACGCGCGCGTGTCCGGCCTCGCCGACCACTTCGCGCTGGACGAACCGGACGCGCTGCGCCAGGCACGCCGGGTCGTGGCCCGCCTGAACCACCGCAAGGCGTACCCGGACCCGGGCCCCGCCGAGCCGCCCGCGTACGACCCGGAAGAGCTGCTGGGCATCGTCCCGGACGACCTGAAGATCCCGTTCGACCCGCGCGAGGTGATCGCGCGGATCGTGGACGGCTCCGACTTCGACGAGTTCAAGCCGTCGTACGGCACGAGCCTGGTCACCGGCTGGGCCGCGCTGCACGGCTATCCCGTCGGCATCCTGGCCAACGCCCAGGGCGTGCTGTTCAGCGCCGAGTCGCAGAAGGCCGCCCAGTTCGTCCAGCTCGCCAACCAGCGCGACATCCCGCTGCTCTTCCTGCACAACACCACCGGCTACATGGTCGGCAAGGAGTACGAGCAGGGCGGGATCATCAAGCACGGCGCCATGATGATCAACGCGGTCGCCAACAGCCGGGTGCCGCACCTGTCGGTCCTCATGGGCGCCTCCTACGGCGCCGGGCACTACGGCATGTGCGGCCGGGCCTACGACCCGCGGTTCCTGTTCGCCTGGCCCGGCGCCAAGTCCGCCGTGATGGGCCCGCAGCAGCTCGCCGGCGTGCTGTCGATCGTCGCCCGGCAGTCGGCGGCGGCCAAGGGACAGCCGTACGACGAGGACGCGGACGCCGCCCTGCGCGCCATGGTGGAGCAGCAGATCGAGTCCGAGTCGCTGCCGATGTTCTTGTCCGGGCGGCTGTACGACGACGGCGTCATCGACCCGCGCGACACCCGCACCGTCCTCGGCCTGTGCCTGTCCGCCGTGCACACCGCGCCGTACGAGGGCGTGCGCGGCGGCTTCGGCGTCTTCCGGATGTGAGGGACCAGATGATCTCCAGTGTGCTCGTCGCCAACCGGGGCGAGATCGCCTGCCGGATCTTCCGCACCTGCCGCGAGGCGGGGATCCGGACGGTCGCGGTGCACTCCGACGCCGACGACAACGCGCTGCACGCGCGCGTGGCCGACGCGGCGGTACGGCTGCCGGGCGCGGCGCCCGCCGAGACGTACCTGCGCGGCGACCTGATCGTGCGGGCGGCCCTGGCGTCCGGCGCCGACGCCGTGCACCCGGGCTACGGCTTCCTCTCCGAGAACGCCGGTTTCGCCCGCGCCGTCCTGGACGCCGGCCTGGTCTGGATCGGCCCGCCCCCGCAGGCCGTCGAGGCCATGGCGTCCAAGACCCGCGCCAAGCGGCTGATGGGCCTCGCGCCCCTGGACCCGGCCGCGGTGACCGAGGGCGACCTGCCGGTCCTGGTGAAGGCGGCGGCGGGCGGCGGGGGGCGCGGGATGCGGATCGTGCGCCGCCTGGAGGAGCTGGAGGCGGCGCTGGAGGGCGCGCGCGCCGAGGCCGCGAGCGCCTTCGGTGACGGCGAGGTGTTCGTGGAGCCGTACATCGAGCGCGGCCGCCATGTGGAGGTGCAGATCCTCGCCGACACCCACGGCACGGTCTGGCCGCTCGGCACCCGCGACTGCTCGCTCCAGCGCCGCCACCAGAAAGTCGTCGAGGAGGCCCCGGCGCCCGGACTCACCGAAGGGCTCGTGAAGGAGCTGCGCACGCTGTCCGTGCGCGCCGCCCGCGCCGTCTCGTACGTCGGTGCCGGCACGGTCGAGTTCCTGGTCGCCGACGGCCGCGCCCACTTCCTGGAGATGAACACCCGCCTCCAGGTCGAACACCCCGTCACCGAGGCCGTGTACGGCATCGACCTGGTCGCCGAACAGATCCGGATCGCCGAGGGCCACGCCCTGGCGAAGGAGCCGCCCCCCGCGCGCGGCCACGCGATCGAGGCCCGCCTGTACGCCGAGGACCCCGCGCACGGCTGGGCGCCCCAGACCGGCACCCTGCACCGTCTCGCCGTACCGGACGGAGTCCGCCTGGACACCGGCTACACCGACGGCGACACCATCGGCGTCCACTACGACCCGATGCTCGCCAAGGTCGTCGCCCACGCCCCCACGCGCGCCGAGGCGGCCCGCAGGCTCGCCGGCGCGCTGGAGTCCGCCGCGGTGCACGGCCCGGTCACCAACCGGGACCTGCTGGTCGCCTCCCTGCGCCACGAGGAGTTCACGGCGGCCCGCATGGACACCGGCTTCTACGACCGCCACCTCGCCGCCCTGGCCGAGCCCGCCGCCGACCCGTACGCCCCGCTGGCCGCCGCCCTCGCCGACGCCCACGGCCGCTCCCGCTTCGGCGGCTGGCGCAACGTCCCCTCGCAGCCGCAGGTGAAGCGGTACGCGATGGCCGGCCAGGAGCACGAGGTCCGCTACCGGCACACCCGTGACGGCCTCGCGGCCGACGGCGTGCGGGTCGTGCACGCCGACGCGCGGCTCGTCGTCCTCGACGTGGACGGCGTACGGCGCAGGTTCACGGTCGCCCGCTACGGCGACCAGATCCACGTCGACACCACCCGCCTCACCGCCCTGCCCCGCTTCCCCGACCCGGCCGCCCGGCTCGCACCGGGTTCCCTGGTGGCCCCCATGCCGGGCACGGTCGTCCGGATCGCCGAGGGGCTGGCGGAAGGGGCAACGGTTCAGGCCGGCCAGGGCCTCATATGGGTGGAGGCGATGAAAATGCAGCACCTGATCTCCGCCCCGGTGGCGGGCACGCTCACCGCCCTGCACGCCGAACCGGGCCGGCAGGTGGAGCCGGGCACCTTGCTCGCCGTCGTACAGGAACCCTCTTCCTAGGAGCCCCATGTCTCCCGTCATCGAAACCGAAGAGCACCAGGACCTGCGGTCCGCGGTGGCCGCCCTCGGCAAGCGCTACGGCCGGGACTACGCCGTGCGGACCGTCGCCGAGGGAAAGCACCCGTCCGCCCTCTGGTCGGAGGCGGGCAGACTCGGTTATCTGGGAGTCAGCCTCCCGGAGGAGTACGGCGGCGGGGGCGGCGGCATCGCCGAACTCTCCATCGTGCTGGAGGAGCTGGGAGCGGCCGGCTCACCCCTGCTCATGCTCGTCGTCTCCCCGGCCATCTGCGGCACGGTGATCTCCCGCTTCGGCACCGAGCGGCAGAAACGGAGCTGGCTGCCCGGCATCGCCGACGGCACCCGCCTGATGGCCTTCGGGATCACCGAACCCGACGCCGGCTCGAACTCCCACCGCATCACCACCACGGCCCGGCGGGACGGCACCGACTGGCTGCTCACCGGCCGCAAGGTGTTCGTCTCCGGGGTCGACATGGCCGACGCCGTCCTGATCGTCGGCCGCACCGAGGACGCCCGCACCGGGACCCTCAAACCCTGCCTGTTCATCGTCCCGACGGACGCCGAGGGCTTCCGCAGGCACCCGATCGACATGGAGATCAACGCGGCGGAGAAGCAGTTCGAGCTGGTCCTGGACGACGTACGGCTGCCGGCCGACGCCCTGGTGGGCGACGAGAACGCCGGGCTGCTCCAGCTCTTCGCCGGGCTCAACCCGGAGCGGATCATGACGGCCGCGTTCGCGATCGGCATGGGCCGCCACGCGCTCGGCAAGGCCGTCGCGTACGCCCGCGACCGCACGGTCTGGAAGGCACCCATCGGCGCCCACCAGGCCATCGCGCACCCGCTCGCCCAGGCCCACATCGAGCTGGAACTGGCCCGGCTGATGATGCAGAAGGCGGCCCACCTCTGCGACGCGGGGGACGACACGGGCGCGGGCGAGGCCGCCAACATGGCCAAGTACGCGGCGGCCGAGGCCTGTGTGAAGGCCGTCGACCAGGCCGTGCACACGCTCGGCGGCAACGGCCTCACCCGCGAGTTCGGCCTCGCCTCGCTGATAACGGCCGCACGCGTGGCCCGTATCGCCCCGGTGAGCCGGGAGATGATCCTCAACTACGTCTCCCACCAGACCCTGGGCCTGCCCAAGTCCTATTAGGCACCCCGTGTCATGGCGGAACCGTGATCCACAGGGCATCGGAGGTCCCGCACACCTTCGTCGCCCGCCGGATCACCTTCTACCGGCACCGTCCCCCGCGCCGCCTCCCGCAGGACCCCGCGCGGACAGCTCAGGGAGCACCCATGACCGACCTCGTCACCCGCACCCGCGCGCGGGGCGTCCACACCCTCAGCCTGGACGCCACCGGGACCCGCAACGCCCTGTCCGCCGCCCTCGTCGCGGAACTCTCCGGAGCCCTGGCCGACTGCGCCGGGGACCCGGACGTCCGCGCCGTGGTCCTCACCCACACCGGTACGACGTTCTGCGCCGGCGCCGACCTGCGCGACCCGCCCGATCCGGCCGCCCTGGTGGCGCTGCTGCGGCAGCTCGTGGAGCTGCCCAGACCGGTCGTCGCCCGGGTCACCGGCCAGGTCCGCGCCGGCGGCCTCGGCCTGCTCGCCGCCTGCGACATCGCCGCGGCCTCCCGCACGGCCGGCTTCGCCTTCACCGAGGTACGCCTCGGAGTCGCCCCCGCCGTGATCTCCCTCGCGGTGCTCCCGCGCGCCGACCCCCGCGCCCTCGCCCGGTACTGCCTCACCGGCGAACGCTTCGACGCGGCCGAGGCCGTGCGCCTGGGCCTGCTGACCATGACCGCCGACGACGTCGACACCGCCCTCGCCCCCGTCCTGGACGGCCTGCGCCGTTCCGCGCCCGAGGCCCTGGCCGAGACGAAACGGCTGCTCACGGCTAGGGTGCTGGAGACATTCGACCGGGACGCGGCGGAACTGACCGCGCTCACGGCCCGGCTGTTCTCCTCCGGCGAGGCCCGGGAGGGGATAACGGCCTTCCTGGAAAGACGTGATGCGGCATGGGTGGTGTGAGTACGACCGAACGCGAGCGCGTTCCCAAGCAGGACCGCAGCCGGGCCACCCGGCAGCGGCTCCTGGAGGCCGCCGTGGCCTGCCTCGCCGCACACGGCTGGGCGGGCTCGACGGTCGCCGTCGTCGCCGAACGCGCCGGCGTCTCCCGGGGCGCCGCCCAGCACCACTTCCCGACCCGCGAGGACCTCTTCACCGCGGCCGTCGAGTACGTCTCCGAGGAACGCTCCCTCGCGCTGCGGGCCCTGTTCCCGGACGGCCCCGCCGACCGCCGGGCCGTCGTCGCCGCCCTCGTCGACCTCTACACCGGCCCCCTCTTCCGCGCCGCCCTGCACCTGTGGGTCGCCGCCTCGAACGAGGAACAACTGCGCCCGCGCGTCACCGAACTGGAGGCCCGCGTCGGCCGCGAGACCCACCGCATCGCCGTCGACCTGCTCGGCGCCGACGAGTCCCGCCCCGGCGTCCGGGAGACCGTCCAAGGGCTCCTCGACATGGCCCGCGGCCTGGGCCTCGCCAACCTCCTCACCGACGACACCGCCCGCCGCGAACGGGTCGTCGCCCAGTGGGCGGACCTGCTGGGCCAGGTCCTGGACTGAGCCGTCCGCGACCACGCGGCCGTCCGGCCGGGGCCGGCAGCCGGCGCGTTACCCTTGGCCCATGCTTCCGATGCTCGTCCGCCGCCGCCACGTGGACTACGTGCGCGTCACGAGCATGGGCTGTCCGCGCCTCGCCGCCTGACAGCCCCCTGCATCTCCCTTTTTCTTCCCTTTTTTCCGGCACCGGGGGCCGCCCACACCCTCCGGCGGCCACCCGTGCCCCGTAGACCCCGCGGACGCACCCATGACCACGCACACAGCGCCGTCGTACGACCAGCTCCCGATCATCGACCTCTCGGCCGCCGGCCGCGGCCCCCGGGACCGCGCCCTGCTCCACGCCCGGCTGCACAGCGCTGCCCACGACGTCGGCTTCTTCCAGCTCGTCGGACACGGCGTGACCCCGGCCGAGACCGAGGCGCTGCTCACCGCCATGCGCGCCTTCTTCGCCCTCCCCGAGGCCGACCGGCTCGCGCTCGACAACGTCAACTCCCCGCACTTCCGCGGCTACACCCGCACCGGCGACGAACGCACCGCCGGCGCCCGCGACTGGCGCGACCAGCTCGACATCGGCGCCGAACGCCCCGCCCGGATCCCCGGCCCCGGCGAACCCCCCTACTGGTGGCTCCAGGGCCCCAACCAGTGGCCCGCCGCCCTGCCCGGACTGCGCACCGCCGCCCTCGCCTGGATCGACCGGCTCAGCGCGGTCGCCCACCGCCTGCTGCGCGAGCTGCTGACCGCGATCGGCGCCCCCGCCGGCTTCTACGACCCGGTCTTCGGCGACCACGCCCACCCACACCTCAAACTCGTCCGCTACCCCGGCAGCGCGGCCGACGGCACCGGCCAGGGCGTGGGCGCCCACAAGGACTACGGCTTCCTCACCCTGCTCCTCCAGGACACCGTCGGCGGCCTCCAGGTCCAGCGCGAGGACGGCCGCTTCCACGACGTACCGCCGGTCGAGGGCGCCTTCGTCGTCAACCTCGGCGAACTCCTGGAAGTGGCCACCGACGGCTACCTCCTCGCCACCAACCACCGCGTCGTCAGCCCGCCCGGCGCCACCGAGCGCTACTCGGTCCCGTTCTTCTACAACCCCCGCCTGGACGCCAGGATCGAGCCCCTGCCCTTCCCGCACGCCTCCCGGGCCCCCGGCATCACCGCCGACCCGGCGAACCCGCTGTACGCCGAGTACGGCTACAACGAACTCAAGGGCAAGCTGAGGGCCCATCCGCTGGTCGCCCGGCGGCACCACGGAGACCTGCTGACACCGGCGTGACCGCCGGCCCCGGAGGGCCGCTCCCCTGGGGATGCACCCCGAGGGGCTCTCCGGGGCACGGGGAACCGGGCGAGCCACCACGGCCCGCCCACGCGCCCCACGGGTGCGCCTCCCGCCCCCGCGCCCCGGGTGCTCCTCCGCCCCGGACGCCCCGCTCAGCGGGCGATGTCCGGGTACCCCTCGATGTCCTCGGGCCGTCGCGGACCCGGCCCCATGTACCGCGCCGACGGCCGCACCAGCCGCCCCGTCCGCTTCTGCTCCAGGATGTGCGCCGACCACCCGGCCGTCCGCGCGCACGTGAACATCGACGTGAACATGTGCGCCGGAACCTCGGCGAAGTCCAGCACGATCGCCGCCCAGAACTCCACGTTGGTCGCCAGCACCCGGTCGGGCCGCCGGCTGTGCAGCTCCTCCAGCGCCGCCTTCTCCAGCGCCTCCGCCACCTCGAACCGCGGCGCGCCCAGCTCCCGCGCCGTCCGCCGCAGCACCCGGGCCCGCGGGTCCTCGGCCCGGTACACCCGGTGCCCGAAGCCCATCAGCCGCTCACCACGGTCCAGCGCCTGCCGCACGTACGCCTCCGCGTCACCCGTGCGCTCGATCTCCTCGATCATCCCGAGCACCCGCGACGGCGCACCGCCGTGCAGCGGACCCGACATCGCGCCGACCGCGCCCGACAGCGCCGCGGCGACGTCCGCGCCCGTGGAGGCGATGACCCGGGCCGTGAAGGTCGAGGCGTTCATCCCGTGCTCGGCGGCGGACGTCCAGTAGGCGTCCACGGCCGCCACGTGCTTGGGGTCCGGCTCCCCGCGCCAGCGGATCATGAACCGTTCCACCACCGAGTTCGCCTTGTCGATCTCGCGCTGCGGCACCATCGGCAGCCCCTGCCCGCGCGCGGACTGGGCGACGTACGACAGGGCCATGACGGCGGCCCGCGCCAGGTCGTCGCGGGCCCGCCGCTCGTCGATGTCGAGCAGGGGCCGCAGCCCCCACACGGGGGCGAGCATGGCCAGCGCCGACTGCACGTCGACGCGGATGTCACCGGAGTGCACCGGGATCGGGAACGGCTCGGCGGGCGGCAGACCGGGGTTGAAGGCGCCGTCGACCAGCAGGCCCCACACGTTCCCGAACGACACCTGGCCGACCAGGTCCTCGATGTCGACGCCCCGGTAGCGGAGGGCGCCGCCCTCCTTGTCCGGTTCGGCGATCTCCGTCTCGAACGCGACGACCCCTTCGAGTCCGGGTACGAAATCGGACATCAGGCGGCTCCTCGTAGCTGTGGGCGGCGGTCACCCCGGTGATGCCCCGGCCCGCCGGTGGTCACCCGTGGTCAACCCGACCGCAAAGGGAGCAGCACGATAGCGCCCGGTGCCACGCTTGGGGAGACCACACGACACCGAGTGCCATACCCGTTCGATACGGCAAGATGACCGCGTGACCGACCGCGACCCGCTTCCGGACCCCGTCCTCGACCCCGCCGCCATGCGCAAGCAGTACCGGGCCGACGGCCTCGCCGAAGAAGACCTCGCCACGCATCCGATGGACCAGTTCGCCCGCTGGTTCGAGGATGCCGCCCGGGCGGCCCTGCACGGCACGCTCTACGAACCCAACGCGATGGTCGTCTCCACGGCCGACGCGGCGGGCCGCCCCAGCTCCCGCACGGTCCTGATGAAGCAGTACGACACCGAGGGCTTCGTCTTCTACACCAACTACGGCTCCCGCAAGGCCCGCGACCTCACGGAGAACCCGCACGTCGGGCTGCTCTTCCCGTGGCACCCGCTGGCCCGCCAGGTCATCGTCACCGGCACCGCCCGGCGCACCGGCCGCGACGAGACCGCCGCCTACTTCCGCACCCGCCCGCACGGCTCCCAGCTGGGCGCCTGGGCCAGCGCCCAGTCCACGGTGATCGCCTCCCGCACCGAACTCGACACGGCCTACGCCGCACTCGAGGCCCGCTATCCGGACGACGAGAAGGTTCCGGTTCCGCCGCACTGGGGCGGCTTCCGCATCGCCCCGGAGACGATCGAGTTCTGGCAGGGCCGCGCCAACCGCCTGCACGACCGCCTGCGCTACACCGCCCGGCCGGACGGCACCTGGCGGATCGAACGCCTCAGCCCCTGACCTCCTGGGCGACAACGCAGACGACCCGCGGGCTGGGTCCCTCGAAAGAGGAGCCGGCCGGACGTACCGGCAGCCCGCGGGTCGGGTGACTGCTATGGGATTGGGCCGACTGCACGCGGTGATCGCGCACGGGTCCGGCACCGCACATGCCGTGGTGACGGGCCGCTAGCCCGCAGCCACCTCACGCGTCCGGTTCTCATACATCTGCCGAACCACCTCCCTTCTCGTGTACCGACAGACTAGGAAGCGTCCGCGAGCCGCTCAACTCTTTTTTCTTACGGGAACAGGGTGTGGGCTGGGTCACGTTCCAGTTGAATGAAGGACGGTGGCGAACCGAGCGCCGTATGTGTGGACGCGGACGCAGTTTTCAGGGGGTCCAGGTGAGTGCTTCGCGGCGGAGTGGGGCCACGGACGAGCTGGGGCCGGACGAGCCCGGCGAGCCGGGTTCCGATCTGCTCGCCGCCCTGCTCGACGGCATGGACGCGGCGTTGTGCGCGTTCGACGCGGACGGGGTCGTCACGCACTGGAACCGGGAGGCCGAGCGGATCCTCGGGTGGACGGCCGACGAGGCCGTCGGGCGGCACGGGTTCGCCGGGTGGGCGGTGCGCAGCGCCGACGCCGAGGAGGTGCAGGCCCGGCTGATGGCGGCGATGCACGCGCCGGGCCGGCAGGTGCACGAGTTCGCGCTGGTGACCAAGGACGGCGGGCGGGTGCTCGTGCGCACCCAGTCCGCCGCCGTGCGCGGACCCGACGGCAAGCCCGCCGGGGTGTACTGCGCGTTCAGCGAGGTGCACGCGCAGATCGACCTGGAGCGGTCGATCGCGCTGAGCGAGGCCCTGTTCGAGGACGCGGCCTGGGGTGTCGTGCTCGTCGACGCCGATCTGCGGCCCGCCGTCGTGAACGCCTACGCGGCGCGGGCGCTGGGCGTCGGGCGGACATCGGCGCTGGGCCGGCCGCTGGGCGAACTGCTCGCGCAGGGCGCGGAGGAGCTGGAGGCCGCGCTGACGCACGTCCTGGCCGAGGGCGCGCCGCCGGCGCCCGCCGAGATGTGGGTGGCCGTGCGGACCGCGGAGGGCGAGCGGCGGCGCTGCTGGCGGAACGGGTTCCTGCGGCTGGCCTCGCCGCTGGCGGAGGAGCCGGTGCCGCTCGGCGTGGGCTGGCTGTTCCAGGACGTCACCGAGGACAGACAGGACCGGCAGGAGGCGTCCCTGCTGCGGTTCCGCTCGAACCAGTTGCACCGCGCGGCCCGGGCCGCCGCCGAGTGCGACGACCCGGTGGAGGCGGCCGTCGTCCACCTGGACTTCGCCCTCGCCGGGTTCGCCGACCACGGGCTGGTCGACCGGGTGACGGGCCCGGCGCGCGCGGAGGGCGACGGGTCCGGGGAGCCGGTCCGGCTGGTGCGGCTGGCCACCACGCCCGCCGGGGCGCCGGGGCCGAGCCTGCTCACGGGCGCGGCCGGGCTGCCGGTGCGCTACGGCGACGGCCATCCGGCGGTGCAGTGCGTGCAGCGGACCGGGTCGGTGCGCGCGGACGCCGGGACGGTGCCGGCCGAGCGGGCGCGGGAGTGGGCGCTGGAGCGGCAGTGGCCCGCCGACGCGGTGTACGCGCTGTGCGCGGTGCTGCGCAGCCGGGGGCGGACGCTGGGCGTGGTGACCTTCCTGCGCGCGGCCGGCCGCAGCCGTTTCGAGCGGTCCGACACGGCGTACGCGGAGGACGTGGCCGTACGCATCGCGACGGCCCTGGACCTGGCGGACGTGCTGCGGGAGGCGGCCGGGGGAACGGCCCGCTGAAGGCGCTCGTGGAGGGTCCGGCGAGGGGGAGCCCGCCGGGTTCCGGGTGCGGTCGGCGACGGTGTCCGGTGGGGTCAGCGGCGGTAGAAGATGCGGTCGCCGTACTCCGCCATCACCCGGCCGTTCCACTCGTGGCCGCCGTCGACGTTGCCGCTGCGCAGCAGGGGCGGCTCGATGCCGCGGTCGGCGAGGGCGGCCGCGGCGGTGGCCATGACGGCCTGCATCAGGGCGGTGGTGACGACCGTGGAGGCGGGCGCGAAGGGCGCCGGGATGGTGTCCAGGGTGAGTTCCGCGTCGCCGACCGCGATCTTGGAGTCGAGGACGAGGTCGCAGTGGTCCTTGAGGAAGGTCCCCGAGCCGTGCCGGGAGGTGGTCTGCGCGGCGTACGCCACCGAGGTCACCCCGATGACCCGCAGGCCCCGGGCGCGGGCGCTCTGGGCCATCTCCACGGGCAGGGCGTTGCGGCCGGACAGGGAGATGATCACGAGGGCGTCGCCGGCGCGGACCGGTGAGGTGTCCAGGACGGCACTGGCGAGGCCGTCGACGCGTTCGAGGGCGGAGCCGAGGGTGGCCGGGGTGACGTCGACGCCGACGACGCCGGGGACGGCGAGCAGGTTCATCAGGGCCAGGCCGCCCGCGCGGTAGACGACGTCCTGGGCGGCCAGCGAGGAGTGCCCGGCGCCGAAGGCGAACAGGCGGCCGCCGGCCGCGACGGTGTCGGCGAGCAGGGCGCCGGCGGCGGTGATCGCTCCGGCCTCCTCGTCGCGGACCCGTTGCAGCAGGCCGATGGCGGCGTCGAAGAACAGGTCGGCAGCCGTGCCGTCGCTCATGCGGTGCCCCTTCGCAGCGTCTGTGTCGCGGATCACGGTGCGGTCTGGACCAGTGCGGTGTCAATACGGCCGGAGGGCACGGTCGCGCCGGGTCACGACCGTCAGGGGAACGCCTGGGCGCGGGCGTTGTGGCTGAAAACACGCGCCTGGGACGGGAGGCCGGTCCGGAGTCGGTGGGCGCGTTCCGGCCATGTGCGCCCGGCCGGCCGTCGCGCCGCGCGCCCGGCGGTGCCGGCCCGCGCACCGCCGTCACCGCGCGTACCCTCCACCACGGCGGGGTTTCCCCGGCGCCGCCCGCTTGTCAGTGGGATCCGGCAGAATTGGTGTCAGGGCCAGCGCACGCGCGAGGCTGCCGGCAGAGGTAATCGAGGGGCACGTATGTCCGGACTGATCGACACCACGGAGATGTATCTCCGCACCATCCTCGAACTCGAAGAGGAAGGCGTAGTCCCCATGCGCGCCCGCATCGCGGAGCGGCTGGACCAGAGCGGGCCGACGGTGAGCCAGACGGTGGCGCGTATGGAGCGCGACGGTCTGGTGTCCGTGGCCAGCGACCGGCACCTGGAGCTGACGGAGGAGGGACGCCGGCTGGCGACGCGCGTGATGCGCAAGCACCGTCTGGCCGAGTGTCTGCTCGTCGACGTGATCGGGCTGGAGTGGGAGCAGGTGCACGCGGAGGCGTGCCGCTGGGAGCACGTGATGAGCGAGGCCGTGGAGCGGCGCGTGCTGGAGCTGCTGCGGCACCCCACCGAGTCGCCGTACGGCAACCCCATCCCGGGCCTGGAGGAGCTGGGCGAGAAGGACGGGGCGGACCCGTTCCTGGACGAGGGCATGGTGTCGCTGGCCGACCTGGACGCGGGCGCGGACGGCAAGACGGTCGTCGTCCGCCGGATCGGCGAGCCGATCCAGACGGACGCGCAGCTGATGTACACGCTGCGCCGGGCGGGCGTGCAGCCCGGCTCGGTGGTGAGCGTGACCGAGTCGCCCGGCGGAGTGCTGGTGGGCAGCGGCGGCGAGGCCGCCGAACTGGAGGCGGACGTCGCCTCGCACGTGTTCGTCGCCAAGCGCTGAGACGAGGTGAGGGCCCCGGCGCGCTGGGCGCCGGGGCCTTGCCCTCCCCCGTGCTGACCCGGAGCCCCGAGCTCTCAAGGTCATTCCCTTCGGACCGGCTTTTCCCCGAGCGGTCCGCCTCCCGCAGAAGAGATCCCCTCCGGTGCGGCGATCATTCACCGACGGGTGTCACTCAAATGAGGGGTGTTGTCCGCGGAGACGGATCTTTCGAATAGGTATTCGATAACCTGAGGCGACTGGACGGCGACAGGCGGAGCTGGGGGTGCCAGGCCGATGGCACGGCGTATCGATGTGACGGGAGCGGGCGGGGTGCGCCTGGCCGCCTGGGAGTTCACCGATCCCCTGGAGCCGGAGCCGGAGCCGGAGCCGGAGCCGGAGCCGGAGCCGGAGCCGGAGCCGGAAGCGCAGGCGGAGCCCGGACCGCGGTCGGGGCCCGGCGCCGAGGCGTCCGGGGTCACGGCGGAGTCTGGCGCTCCGGGCGTGCTGTTACTGCACGGTCTGATGGGCCGTGCCTCGCACTGGGCGGCCACCGCCCGCTGGCTCGCCGGACGCCACCGCGCCATAGCGCTCGACCAGCGCGGCCACGGCCGCAGCGAGAAGCCCGGCCCGCAGGCGTACACCCGCGAGGCGTACGTCGCGGACGCCGAGGCCGCCGTCGAACAGCTCGGTCTCGCCCCGGCCGTCCTGATCGGCCACGCCATGGGCGCGCTGACCGCCTGGCAGCTCGCCGCCAGACGCCCGGACCTGGTGCGCGGCCTGGTCATCTGCGACATGCGGGCCTCCGCGCTCGGCGCGGCCTCGCAGCGCGAGTGGGCCGAGTGGTTCGGCTCCTGGCCCGTGCCCTTCGCCGGCCCGGCCGAGGTCCGCAAGTGGTTCGGCGAGGACGACCCGCGGGTGGAGCGGCCCGACCCGGCACGCGGCGCGTTCTACGCCGAGGTGATGCACGAGGCTGAGGACGGCTGGCGGCCGGTGTTCGACCCGGAGCAGATGCTCAGCTCCCGCGAGACCTGGGTGTACGACGCCCACTGGGACGAGCTGGCCCAGGTGCGCTGCCCGGCGCTGGTGGTGCGGGGCGTGGACGGCGAGCTGGGGCGGGCGGAGGCCCAGGAGATGGTGCGGGTGCTGCCGCGGGGCGAGTACGCGGAGGTCCCGGACGCGGGCCATCTCGCGCACTACGGCCTGCCGGTGGCCTGGCGGGAGGCCGTGGCACCGTTTCTCGACGCGCTGCCCAAGGGCTGAGGCGCTGCCCGAGGTCTGAGCTGTTGCCCGGGGGCTGAGGTGCTGCCCGGTTTCGTGGTGCTGCCCGGGCCGGAGGCGTTGCCCGCGCCGGTACACGCGTGGTGCCCCGCGGTCCCCTCGGGGACACCGGGCACCACGCCGGCGAGCGTCCGCGGACGGCGCGGCGGCCGCTACCGGTCCCGGCCGCAGGCGTACGCCAGGGGTGCGATCAGTTCCTCCGCGTCCGGCAGCCAGCGGTTCTCCGGGGTCGGCCGGCAGGCCCACTGCACGGCGCCCCGGGACCCGAACCGGGTGGGCGGCGCGGCCACGTACGCGCCCTCGCCCAGCGCCACCAGGTCCAGTGCCGCCGGCGACCACCCCTGCCCCCGCACCAGGTCCGCCAGCTTCGCCGACGCTCCCGGCAGGACGAAGAACTGCATCCGCCGGTCCGGGGTCAGCGTGACCGGTCCGAGCGTGCGCCGCATCCGTTCCATCCGGGCCATCGCCAGGAACCCGGCGCTCTCCGGGACGGACAGCGCGTCGAACGTGCGCCCCGTCGGCAGCAGGACCGAGGCCGTCGGCTGCTTCTGCCACATCCGGCGCACGGCGGTCGCGCTGCCGGTCGCCTGGGTGGTCCAGTCGGGGCGCGCGGGGTGCGCCCCCGGCGCGCGGCAGGAGGGGTCACCGCACGAGCAGCGCTGCGTCCCGTCGGCGTCTTCCAGCCAGGTGCCCGCGAACACGTCCCAGTGCCGCTCCTCGGCGTAGCGTACGGCGGCCTCCAGCAGGGATTCCCCGCGCTGCTGCGGAATCTGACCGGAAAAGTGAGGGTGCTGGGCGTCCGCGATCGTCTCTTCCACGCCCCACTCAACTCCCGCACCCACCCGGGGTTACGGCCGCGGCGCGCGCGGGGGAGGAGCATCGATTCGCCGCTCGGGGCGCATGGAGGCATGTCCGGGGGCGCGCGGGAGGAAGCGGGGCGTGTGCTGGGTAGCCAGGGCTGGGGTGGGCATCCGCCGTTACCCCGGCAAACCGCACATGTCGTGCATTGACGGTATGTCAGGTGGGCAGTGATCGAGCCGAACGGATCGTCTCGGCCGGAACTTCACGCTCCGGAGGATCGCAACGCTCCAGGAGACCGCACCGCAGGGGGTAAGCAATGGCCGCAAGGCCTCTCGTGGCGAGGCAGCCGAACGAACGGCTGCAGGCACTCATCCAGGAAGCGGGGTGCTCGAACGCCGGGCTGGCCCGGCGGGTCAACATGTGCGGCGCCGAGCACGGCCTCGACCTGCGCTACGACAAGACGTCCGTGGCCCGCTGGCTGCGCGGCCAGCAGCCCCGGGGCCGGGCCCCGGCGATCATCGCCGAGGCGCTCGGGCGCAAGCTGGGCCGTGCGGTCACGATCGACGAGATCGGCATGGCCAACGGCAAGAACCTCGCCTCGGGCGTCGGCCTGCAGTTCTCGCCGACGGTCCTGGGCGCCATCGAGCAGGTCTGCGAGCTGTGGCGCAGCGACGTGGGGCGCCGGGACTTCCTGTCCGGCTCCTCCGTGGCCGCCTCCGCGCTGGTCGAGCCCAGCCGTGACTGGCTGATCTCGGCGCCGGACGCCCAGGTGGCCCGGCAGGCCGGCCCGCGCGTGGGCCAGTCCGACGTGGCCGCCGTGCGGTCCATGACCCAGGCGCTGGTGGATCTGGACCACCAGTACGGCAGCGGGCACGTGCGCCCGGTCCTCGTGCACTACCTCAACAGCGTGGTCTCGGGGCTGCTCGCGGGCTCGTACCGGGAGGCGGTGGGCCGGGAACTCTTCGGCACGGTCGCCCGGCTGACCGAGCTGGCCGGGTACATGGCCGTGGACACCGGTCAGCCGGGCCTCGCCCAGCGGTACTACATCCAGTCGCTGCGGCTCGCGCAGGCCGCCGGCGACCGCGGTTACGGCGGTTACGTCCTCGCCGCCTCCATGAGCCACCTCGCCGCGCAGCTCGGGAACCCGCGGGAGATCGCCCAGTTGGCGCGGGCCGCGCAGGAAGGGGCGCGCGGGCATGTGCCGCCGCGCGCGGAGGCGCTCTTCCACGCCGCCGAGGCGCGCGGGCACGCCCTGCTCGGGGACGCGCGCGCGGCCCA
The DNA here is from genome assembly GCF_044332325.1 of Streptomyces sp. NPDC017095. NCBI lineage: Bacteria > Bacillati > Actinomycetota > Actinomycetes > Kitasatosporales > Streptomycetaceae > Streptomyces > Streptomyces sp. NPDC017095. Next base: position 280,102 of record NZ_JBIROU010000004.1, on the reverse strand, counting down.
GGCGGCGGGCGGCCGGGCGGTCGCGGCGATGGAGCGCGCGGACGGTGCCGCCGGGGACGACCCGGTGTGGATCGCGCACTTCGACGAGGCGTATCTCGCCGACGAGCTGGCGCACTGCCACCGCGACCTCGGGCAGCCCGAGCAGGCGGCCCGGTACGCCGAGCAGGCGCTGGCCGGTCATGCCCGGTCCCGGGCCCGCCGGCGCGCCATCGGCTATGTGCTGCTCGCCACCGCCCAGGTGCAGCAGCGCGAGGTCGAGCAGGCGTGCCACACCGGTATGAAGGCGGTGGAGCTGCTGGAGACGCTGCGCTCCAACCGAGGCGCCGAGTACCTGGACGACCTCCAGCAGCGTCTGGAGCCCTTCCGGGAGGAGGCGGTGGTACGGGAATTCGGGGCGCGCCTGGAACTCCAGCAGGCCGCGTGACACCCGTCCCGGGGCGCGCGGCGGACGGCACCCGGTGTCCGCCGGGTGCCGTGAACAGCGCCTCGCGGGGCGGATCCGTTACCGCTGACGCCGCCCGGCGGAGCACGGGCAAGATCACGTTTTGAGCTGCGTGGCACCCGGCTCGGGGGACCCGGTAGCGTGAGCCGACGATTTCACAAGGTCCCCCATTGGTAGGAGTCCCGGTGACGCAGAGTGGACAGGGCGAGGAGCCCTCGGCGCGGCCCGCGCGCGAAGGCATCGTGCTGCCCTCCGACGGAGGCGAGCCCCTGCTGCCGGGCACGACCGCGCCGCCCGCGCCCGCCGCCCCGGCCGGCGGCCAGACCTGGGACGGTTCCTGGGGCTCCGGGCAGCAGGCGGCCCAGCCCGGTCAGGGCTGGCCCCCGGCGGCGGCCCCGCAGTGGACCGGCCACGACCAGCAGCCCCGCCCCGCGGCGGGCCCCGGCCCCCTGCCCCCGGAGGGCGCCCCGGCCCCGTCGTACGGCGGCCAGACCCCCGGCTACGACGGCCAGGCACCCGGTGGCTACGACGGTCAGACGTCTGGCTACAACGGCCAGACCTCCTCCTACGACGGCCAGGCTCCCGGTTACGACGGCCGGAGCGGTTCCTACGCCGGACAGCCCGGCCCGGGCGCGGCCCAGCAGTCCGGGTACGGCACGCCGGACCCGTACCAGCAGCACCAGCAGCCGCAGTACCAGCAGATACCGGAGCACCAGCAGCCGTACCCCGGGCAGTCCGCGGCGCCGCTGCCGCCCGCCGCGTACCCCCACGCCGGTGCCCCGCTGCCGCCGCCGGCCGACGCCGCGACCCAGTACCTCCCGCCGGTTCCCGGGGCGGGCACCGGCCCGGCCGCCGCCGAGGGCGCCACCCAGTACCTGCCGCCCGTGCCGGCCGAGGGCGCCACCCAGTACCTCCCGCCGGTCGCCGCCGGGCCCGCGGGCCCCGGGGACGCGGAGGCCACGCAGTACATCCCGCCGATGGCGGCCGGCGCGCTGCCGCCGCAGCCGGGCGGCGACGAGACCCGCTACCTCGGCCGGGCGCCCCGCCCGCAGGCGCCCGCGCCCGCCGACGCGGAGGCCACGCAGTACATCCCGCCCTACGCCGCGCAGGCGCAGGGCGGCGACCGGCAGCCGCCCGCCGAGTTCGACAACCTCTTCCGCGGTGGCCCGGCGGGCGACGACGGCCCGGCCGGCTCCACCCAGCAGCTCCCGCGTGTCGAGCAGCCGGACGCCTATCCCGGCGCGGCACCGGGGTCGTACCGGCCGGCTCCGGCGGCGTACGACGCGGAGCCGGGCCACGACGGCGGCGGCCGGCGCGGCGGCCGGTCCCGGGTGCCGCTGATCGCCGCCGTCGGTGTGGGTCTGATCGTGGTCGGGGTGGGCGTCGGCGCGCTGCTGAGCACCGGCGGCGGCAAGGACGACACCCAGGACGCCGACCAGACGGTCGCCGCCACCTCCCCGGCCGCCCAGCCCTCCGCCTCGCCCACCGCCGACCCCGCGCGGGAGCAGGCGGTGGCGCTGGACAAGCTGCTCGCGGACAGCGGCAGCAGCCGGGCCTCGGTCATCCAGGCGGTGTCCGACGTGCGCGGCTGCGACAACCTCGACAGGGCCGCCGCCAGCCTGCGGGACGCGGCCAGGCAGCGCGGCCAGCTCGTCACCCGGCTCAACCGGCTCTCCACGGACAAGCTGCACGCCCAGGGGCACCTGCGGGACGCCCTGACCAAGGCCTGGCAGGCGTCGGCAGCGGCCGACAACCACTACGCGGCCTGGGCCGACCAGGCCAAGGGGCACAAGGGCTGCCACAAGGGGCACGCCCGGACCACCGGTGAGACGCAGGCCGGCAACCGCGACAGCGGCACCGCGAGCCAGCAGAAGGCGAAGGCGGCGCCGCTGTGGAACGCGATCGCCAAGCAGTACGGCCTCACCCAGCGCCAGCCCACCCAGCTGTGACGGCCGCGGCGGGCCCCGGCACCGGGGCCCGTCAGGGCACGTCGGCGTGCGCCAGTACCGAGGTCATGTCGGCGACCCCGTTCCGGCCGCCGTCCTGCCCGGCCGCGACCAGCTTGCCGTCCCGGACCACCTGGAGGGTGACGTCGGCGTTGACCAGCCGCGGGAAGCCGACCGAGGCCAGCTCGCCGTCGTAGGGCCAGCGCAGGGGCGGGGTGAGGCCGCCGGTGGAGACCCGCAGCCCGTCGTTGAGGGTGTGCCGCACGGTGTCGGCGCTCACCTCGTCGTCGCCGATCCGCTCCAGCACGGCCCTGAGCACGGTGTAGGCGATCCACGTGGTCTGCACCCCGGCGTCCGCGGGATCGATGCGGTCGTCGTCGAACGCCTCCTCGTTGATCACCTTCTTCATGGGGTCCCAGCGCGGATCGGAGGCGGCCGGGTACCAGCCGGTGATGTACGACCCCTCGTACGGCCCGGACGCCCCGCCGGTGGCGTTGATCACCGTCTGGTCGACGCTGCCGAGCACGGTCGCCGTGCGCACCTCCGGGAAGTCCTGGCGGGAGCGCCGGAAGGAGTCCATGAAGGTGTCCGTGCGGTCGCCGAGCGCGGGCACCACACAGCCCTCCCCGGCCGCGCCCTTGGTCGCCGAGCGCAGCGCCCGCTCGGCCTGGTCGCCGTACTCGGTGGCGTCCTCGGCGGCGAGCTGGTCCCGGGCGTCCGGGTGCCCGCCGGCCTTCAGGCCCGAGTCGAGCAGCGCGGGGAGCTGGTCGCCGGCGATGCTGTCGGGGCGGACCAGGGCGATGTCGCCGCAGTTCGCCGCGAGGGCCTTGCCGAGACCGGCCAGAAGGGCGGGCTGGCCGCCGTTGACCGGGTAGGACATGGTGCCGGTGAACTCGTCGTTGGTGACGCCGTAGCCGCCTATGTAGGGGATGCCGGCGCCTTCCAGCGGGGCCAGGAAGGAGTCGCCGAACTGGCTGTAGGAGCCGACGACCGCGACCACGTCCTCGGCGGCGGCACGCTTCGCGCACTTCGCGGCGCCGACGCTGTCGTTGTGGTCGTTGCAGGTCAGGACCTCCAGCCTGTGGCCGTGGACCCCGCCGTGGGCGTTGACCCACCGGGCGTAGGCGAGGGCCATCGCGGGCATGCCGGGCTTGTTGGTGGCGTCGGTGTCCTGCGGGGCCCAGGTCATCACCCTGACCGGATCGTCCCCGGAGCCCCCCGTGGCACCGGGGACGATCCCGCACGCGGCGGTGAGCGACGCGCACAGGGCCGTGGCGCCCAGGGCGAGGGCGGCGGCCCGGACGGGGCGGGGGTGGGCGGGAAGAGGGCTGGTGCGTCGCCTGCCGGTCATGGGCCCACACGATTCCCTCACACCGCTAACCGGGAAGTGACCCACGCGCAACGACGGGTGACTTCGCGGTGAATTACGGGGTCCGGCGAGGGGCGGGGGGCCGGGGAACGTACGATCGGTGACCGTGCAAGGTTCGGAGAACTCTTCCCGTCGCGGCCGTCGCTCCTCCACCATGGGCGGCATGCCCCTGAACGACATGCCGTGGTGGCGCTGGCGCAGCAACGTGCGCTCGGCGCTGCACATGCTCTCCGACCCGGTGTTCCAGCGGGACGTCTGGCTGGCCGGCGTCGACGGCTACGGCGACGTGACGGACGCCGTGTACCGGCTGGTGGAGGACACCTGGCTGGACAACTGGTCGGCGGAGAAGTACGTCGGCACCATCTTCCGGGACTCGCAGGAGGCGGCGCTCGTCGACACCGCCGTGCTGCGGGTGCTGCGGATCATGCACCAGGTCGGCCCGGACGCGCCGGTCTCCGCGTATCTGGAGCACTCGGGCTGGCCGGACGCGGTCCGGGCGGCGCGGGACGCGCACCTGCGGCTCGCGGCGAGCGACGGCGACGATCCGGACGCGCCGCCGCAGAGCCTGGAGATGCTGCGCATCCTGACGCGGTCCGCCTAGCGGACGGCGGGCCCGCGCGGGGTGGCCGGTATGGGACCCTGTAGTGCATGACCGATCAGTCCGCCTCCTCCGCCGCCGCGCCGGCCGACCAGTACGTCCTGACGCTCTCCTGCCCGGACAAGCAGGGCATCGTGCACGCCGTGTCGAGCTATCTGTTCATGACCGGCTGCAACATCGAGGACAGCCAGCAGTTCGGCGACCACGACACGGGACTGTTCTTCATGCGCGTCCACTTCTCGGCCGAGGCGCCGGTGACGGTGGAGAAGCTGCGGGCCAGTTTCGCCGCGGTCGGCGACTCCTTCCACATGGACTGGCAGCTCAACCGGGCCGACCAGCGGATGCGCATCCTGCTCATGGTCAGCAAGTTCGGGCACTGCCTGAACGACCTGCTGTTCCGGGCGCGGATCGGCGCGCTCCCGGTGGACATCGTCGGCGTGGTCTCCAATCACACCGACTTCCAGGAACTGGTGGGTTCGTACAACATTCCCTTCCACCACCTCCCGGTCACCAAGGACACCAAGTCCGAGGCCGAGGGGAAGCTGCTGGAGATCGTGCGCGAGGAGCAGGTCGAACTGGTCGTCCTCGCCCGCTACATGCAGGTCCTCTCGGACGACCTGTGCAAGCGGCTCAGCGGCCGGATCATCAACATCCACCACTCGTTCCTGCCCAGCTTCAAGGGCGCGAAGCCGTACCACCAGGCGCACGCGCGGGGCGTGAAGCTGATCGGCGCGACGGCGCACTACGTCACCGCGGACCTGGACGAGGGGCCGATCATCGAGCAGGAGGTCGAGCGGGTCGGGCACGGCGTGACGCCGGACCAGCTCGTCGCCCTCGGCCGCGACGTGGAGTGCCAGGCGCTGGCGCGCGCCGTCAAGTGGCACGCGGAGCGGCGCATCCTGCTGAACGGCCGCCGGACGGTCGTCTTCGCCTGAGCCGGGGCCGCGCCTGGAGGCCGGCCCGCGAGCCTGACGGGCCGGCTGGCGCGTGCGGTCAGGGCTGCTCCGGCATCGTGAAGTAACGGGCGAAGGCCGGTACGACGTCGGTTTCCCCGATCCTCCCGTCGCCGTCGGTGTCGAGCGCGCCGGCGCTCGTCTCGGCGAGCGGGTCCGGCACCCGCAGGGCGCGCAGCGCGCGGGCGGCGTCCGGGACGGTGACGCGGCCGTCGTCGTCGGTGTCGGCGACCGCCAGGGCCGCGTGCAGGAAGGGCCGGGCGATCTCGGCGAAGCGGCCGGGTCTGTCGCTCAGCCGCTTGACCGCGCCGCTGACGAACTCCGCGCGGGTGATGCGCTGGTCGCCGTCCCGGTCGGCGATCCCGGCCATGCCCTGCCAGAACGCCTCCGCGCCGGCGTACAGCGCCTGGCCCTTGGCGGAGCGGGCGGGCACGGCGAACTCGGCGAGCAGCGCCTTGGCCGCGGCGCTGAAGTCCTCGCGGTCGATGGAGCCGCTGCCGTCCTGGTCGAAGGTGGCGAACCGGGCGGCGATCCTGCGCTCGTACTCGGTGCTGACCATGTCTGTGGGGGCCGCCTTACGTGATGAGGGCCGTACGTGCGGTCCACCGGAGGTGAGGCTCCGCGGGACCTGGCGGGAGCGTACGACGAAGGTGGCCGGCGAATGGCGGAAAACCGGCGACTGTGCCAAGACCGGGGGAATTCCGCGGGAACGGGGTGACCGGGCCGCGCTGTCGTGCGCCCGCTCAGGCGGACAGCGGTCCCGCCTCGTCCGTGGTCGCGGAGTCGAGGTCGGGGCGGACGTCGAAGAGCCGGCGCACGCCGAGCGCGCCGAGGACGCGGTTGACGTGCGAGCCGTCGACGGCGCCCTGGTCCGGCAGGATCAGCCGCAGCCGGCCCTGGCAGGAGCGGATCAGCCGGCGCGCGGCGATCAGGACGCCGACCCCGCTGGAATCGCAGAAGAACACGTCCGAGAGGTCCACGACGAGGCTGTGGTGGCCCTCGGCGACGACGTCGTGCACACGCTGGCGCAGCACCGGCGCGGTCATCAGGTCCAGTTCCCCGGACACCTGGAGCACGGCCCACGCGCCCTGTTCGACGCCGGTCACCTTGAATGCCACGGCCACGCCTTCCGCTCGCCGGATCTCCCGGAACCGCCCGGAAACGGAAGCAGTTCCTACGTTTCCCTCCGCGCGGCTGCCCACCGGCCGTTCCCTGAAACGCGGGATGATAAACGGCAGATGATCGACAAGAGGTGTCTTTCAGTCACTATCGATCGTGTTTGATCAAAGACGTGCGTGCCTCGTGTGCAGGTTGTGTGAAGGGGGCAGTATCACCTGCGGCGCGTCCAGGGGCGCACATTGACACAAAGGGGCGTGCGCGGTCGGACCTGCCGACTACATTCGAGAGGACGGAGCCGCCAGGCTGGGCGGGGCCGGACACGGTGAGGGGAGGGGACCGCATGGCCGGAAAGCACGCACCGCCCCGCTGGGACCGCACGATGCAGCAGCGGCTCGCCCGCGGCGAGGCGGCCGCCCTCGGCGAACTGTACGACCGGTTCGCCTCCCTCGTGCACCACCTCGCCCACCGGGTGCTCGACGACGAGCGGGCCGCGGACGCCGTCACCCGGGACGTCTTCGCCCATGTGTGGGAGCGCCCCGACAGCTACGACCCGGCACAGGGCACGCTGCGCTCCTGGATGGCCGCCGTCACCCAGCGGGTCGCCGTGCAGCGGCTGCGGGACCGGGAGGAACGGGAGCGGCCGCGGCGCGAGGAACTGGAGAGCACGGTCCGCCGCGCCTCCGTCACCGCCCGCGCCGACTTCATCGTCCACTCCATGCCGGCCCCGCTGCGCGCCGCGCTGGACCTCGCCTACAACCAGCGCCGCGACTACCGCCGGACCGCGGCCGCCCTCGGCGTCACCGAGGACGAGGCCCGCCGCCGGCTCCGCCTCGGCCTCCAGCTCCTGTCCACCGCCCATGACGCCGGCACCCCGCCGGGATACCGGGGTGCGGTGTGAACGGGCCGGACCGTTCCGAGTCGCCCGGCGACGGGTACGCCGGCGGCCGTGCGGACGAGGGAGACCGGGGGCCCGGGGACGGCCCCCGGCGGGACGGGCCGCGCGGCGCACCGGACGGCCCCGGCGGCAACGCGCGCAGCGGGCCCGACGGACCCGGCCGTCCCGGCGGGCCCGGGGATCCCGGCCGCTCCGCCCGCCGTGACCGGCCCCGGCCCGCCACCGCCCCGCGCGTACCCACGCCCCGGGCCGCCGTGGAGGACAGTGGGGTGTCACTGTCCGGCCTCGCCGACCCGGGGGACCCCGCGCCCGTGCCGCCCGACCTGTCGCACGACGTCCTGAAGTCGCTGCTCGGCGCCTGGGCGCTGACCGCCTGCTCGGCCGCGGAGTCGGCGGCCGTGGAGGAGCACCTGGGCGACTGCGGCCCGTGCGCCGACGAGGCCCGCCGGCTGCGCGAGGCGGTCGGCCTGCTGCACCAGCCGGAGAGCCTGGACCTGGACCCCGGGCTGCGCACCCGGGTCCTGGGGAGCTGCCTGAAGCGCCGGCCGCCGCGCATACCCGTCCCCGGCTGGGCGGCGCCGTACGACGCCGAGAGCGCGCGACTGGACGCGCTGCTCCAGGACTTCGAGGACGAGGAGTGGCAGGCGCCGGTGCGGCTGCGGTGGTTCGAGGCCGACACCCCGGCGAGCCGTCGTACGACCGTGGCCGGGGTGATCGCGCACCTGCTGTCGGTGGACGGGCTGGTCGCCGTGGCGCTGGGCCTCGCGGACCCGCTGGCCGAGCCCGCCGGCGCCCCGGGGCCGGCCGGCCGTACGGAGGCGTGCTGGCGGGCCGCGCCGCGTCCGCCGGCCCGGTCGGTGCGCGAACTGTGGCGGGAGCAGAGCCACGGCCTGGTGCGCACGGTGTCGTTCACCGGCGGCCACGCGGGCGGACTCCCGGTGTCGTACGGCGACTTCGCCCTTCCCCTGCACGACGCGATGCTGGACCGCGCCTTCGAGTGCTGGGTGCACGCCGAGGACATCGCGCAGGCGGTGCACTACCCGTACGATCCGCCCGCGCCCCGGCATCTGCACCGGATGATCGACCTGGCGGCCCGCATGCTGCCGACGGCGCTCGCCGAACGCCGCCGCGCGGGCCTGTCCGAGCCGGGCCGGCAGACCCCGCACCTGGTTCCGGCCGGCGCGCCCGGCCGCAGCCTGCGGCTGGAGATCGAGGGCGAGGCCGGCGGCGAGTGGCTGATCCCGCTGGACTCGCCGGCGGCGGTGGGCTCCGCGGAGCTCGAGGTGGCCCATGTGGCGCTGGACGGCGTGGAGTTCTGCCGGCTGGCGGCGGGACACGTCGCCCCGGAGGACGCGGCGGCGGGCCTGGACGGCGACCGCCGGGCGATCCTGGACGTGCTGTACGCGACGGCGAGCCTGAGCCGCATGTGAGCGCGAGGCGGGACGGGCCCGGGCGGCTCGCCCCGCCGGTCTGCCGCCCTTGCTTTGGCCAAAGATGTTACGGATCGTGGCGCGGCGGCGTCACGGAGCGTCGATATCCGGTTGTGTCCTTCGCGTGACTCGTCACGGCCCGCGGTCACGCACCGCTCCGGTACCTTGTGGCAGATGCGAGAGGCTGCGCGGACGAGCCGGACCGGCGGCGCCCTTGGGGTGAAGCCGGGCCGTGCGGTGCGCGCCGCTGTTCGCGGGACGGTCGGAGCCGTCGTTCCCCGTCTGTTCGACTCCCCGGCGTGCGCGTCGCACAGTATGCCCCACGGGCACTCCTTCGTGCGGGAATATGCCCGAAGCGCTTGTTGGCGTGACTGTGGGTCAACCATGCTGTATCGCAAGGGAGTCACAGACCGTGACCTTCGCTCTGGCCGTTGTTCTGGCCATGCAGAAAATGGCTACGATCGTGGCCCTCGTCGTGATCGTCGCCGCGGCCGACGCCGTGGCGCGGGGGCGGCGCGGGGCCATGTGTCCGCCGGTTCGGATGGTGTGAGCGGTGCAGGTGCTTCGAGTGCAGCTGGAGATCCGGCCCGATCCCGCGGAGGTGGGGCGGGCGAGGAGGTGGGCCCGTTCGCGGCTCGCCGGGTCGGGCATAACGGCCGACGAGCCGCTGGCCGAGACCCTGATCCTGCTCGTCTCCGAGCTGGTGACCAACGCCGTCGTGCACACGGGCAGACCGTCCGTCCTGCGGCTGTGCCTGCCGGGGGCGGCGGCCGGTGACGGCACGCCGGCCACGGTCCGGGTGGAGGTGGCCGACGCCTGCCCCCGGGCGCCCGAGCCGCGGTGCGCCGGGCGGGACGCCACCGGCGGCCGGGGCCTGGCCCTCGTGGACTGCCTGGCCGACCGCTGGGGCTGGAGCCACGACGGGGCCGGCAAGAGCATCTGGTGCGAACTGGACCGCTGTTCACCGCCCCGGCAGGGTGCGGCACTGGCGTTCGGCTGCGGGCTGACCGCGTACGAGGGGCTCACCTTCGAAGCCGTGTAGCGGCCCGTGTCGCGGTGCGCCGGGGGCGTGCGACCGTGCGCGGGTGCCGCGAGCACGGTGACACCACCCGTGCCGGGGCCGGCGTTGACGTGCCGATGGCGTCTGACCAGGCTGGTGGCGTCGATCCGCCGTGCCGGGGCGGCGGGGCCCGGCGACGGTGTCCCGCGCCGGGCGGGGGGTCGCGCCGGCCGGCGGCGCGTGGCGGAGGGGGAGGCACGCCGCCGGCCGCGGTCATGCCCGCCGGTTTCTCCACAGGCTGTGGACAACTTTTCGAGTCTCCGGCCCCGGCCCCGCCGCAGCCCCCTGCCCACCGGGCGCGGGGCGCGCGGCGGCAACCGGCAGGCCCGGCCGCTGCCATGGTCACCGCCATGCGAGGTGAAGGGGTGGCGGGGCGCGGACCGTGCGCGCGCTGAGCAGCCGTCATGCGCGGTTCGGGCCCGCCGGGCCGGAAGTTATCCACAGGCTCGGAAGATCAGGGCGGCGGTTGTCGGCGCCGGTCCCTACCGTCGAGACATGAGCTACCGCGATGTCGTCTCCCGGCCGGTCCTGCCCCGGGCCCTGGTGTCCGCCGGCGCCCTGCTGCCGGTCACCACGCCGGTCACGGCGATCCTGGCGGGCGTGGCGCTGACCCTGCTGCTGACGGCGGTCGGCTGGTGGGGCGGGAAACGCACCGGCCGGTCAGCAGGGCGTGCCGGTGCCGGTGCCGGTGCCGCCGTGCCGTTCGGCGCCGCCGCCGGTGCGGAAGGTGCGCCGGTAGGCGGTGGGCGTGACCCCGAGCGCCGTCTGCAGGTGCTGGCGCATCGACTGGGCCGTGCCGAAGCCGGACTCCCGGGCCACCTGGTCCATCGACAGACCGGTGGACTCCAGCAACTGCCGTGCTCGTTCCACGCGTTGCTGGGTGAGCCACTGGCCGGGGCTGATGCCGACCTCCTCGCGGAAGCGGCGGGTGAAGGTGCGCACCGACATGGCCTCCTGCGCGGCCATGTCCCGCAGTTGGACCGGCTCGTGCAGCCGGGCCAGCGTCCAGGCGCGGGCGGTGGCCGTCGTGGCCACCTGGGGATCGGGGACCGGACGCCGGACGTACTGCGCCTGGCCGCCGTCGCGGTGGGGCGGCACGACCGTGACCCGGGCGACCTCGTTGGCCACCGCCGTGCCGAAGTCGCGGCGGACCATGTGCAGACACAGGTCGATGCCGGCGGCCACACCGGCCGAGGTCAGCACGTCACCGTCGTCGATGAACAGCACGTCCGCGTTGACCTCGACCTTCGGGAACATCCGCTGGAAACGTCCGGCCTCCGCCCAGTGCGTGGTGGCCGGGCGCCCGTCCAGCCGGCCGGCGGCGGCGAGGACGTAGGCGCCGGTGCAGATGGAGGCGAGCCGGGTGCCGGGGCGGACCCGGGAGAGGGCGACGGCGAGTTCGTCGGTGAGCCGGCCCTCCTCGTAGACCGGGCCGGTCTCGGACGACGTCGGGACGATCACCGTGTCGGCCGTCGCCAGCGTCTCGGGGCCGTGCGGCACGTGGACGGCGAAGTCGGCGTCCGTCACGACCGGGCCGGGCGGCCGGAGCGAGCAGGTGACGACCTCGTACAGGGGCCGCCGCAGCGCGTCCCGGGACCGGCCGAAGATCCGGTGCGGTATGCCCAGTTCGAAGGGCAGCAACCCGTCCATGGCGAGGACGGCGACCCGGTGCGGACGGAACTCCCCAGGGTTCGTCATGGCCCGATCCTAGCGAAGGCTGTCCTTCGGGCCACTCGCTGCGCGAGCGCGCGCGTCGGAGGCTGCACAGGTGACTCAGACAAGCCCCGCCGCAGCCTCCGTCCAGGCCCCGCCCACCCGGCGCCGCCGTGTGCACCGGGCCTGGTTCGTCGCCGCCGTCACCTTCGTCACGATCACCGGCGCGGCCGCCTTCCGTTCCCTGCCCGGACTCCTCGTCGACCCGCTGCACCAGGAGTTCGGCTGGTCGCGCGGCACGGTCGGCGCGGCCGTCTCGGTCAACCTGGCGCTGTACGGCCTGACCTCGCCGTTCGCCGCCGCGCTGATGGACCGTTTCGGCATCCGGCGGGTGGTCGCCGCCGCGCTCACCGTGATCGCGCTCGGCTCCGGTCTGACCGTGGGCATGACGGCGCCCTGGCAACTGCTGCTGTGCTGGGGCCTGCTGGTGGGGCTGGGCACCGGTTCCATGGCGCTGGCGTTCGCCGCGACGGTCACCAACCGCTGGTTCACCACACGGCGCGGCCTGGTCAGCGGCATCCTCACCGCCGCCTCCGCCTCCGGCCAGCTCGTCTTCCTGCCGCTGCTGTCCTGGCTCGTCGCCCACCACGGCTGGCGGCCCGCCGCCGTCACGGTGGCGCTGACCGCGCTGGCCGTGGTCCCGCTGGTCTGGCTGCTGCTGCGCGACCACCCGGCCGACGTGGGCGAGACGCCGTACGGCACGCAGGAGTTCGTGCCCAAGCCGCTCCCGGTCACCGGCGCGGCCCGGCGCACGCTCGCCGTCCTGTCGGCCTCCGTCCGCACGGGCACCTTCTGGCTGCTGGCCGGCACCTTCGCGATCTGCGGCGCCTCCACCAACGGCCTGGTCCAGACCCACTTCGTGCCCGCCGAGCACGACCACGGCATGCCCGTGACGACGGCGGCCTCGCTGCTCGCGGTCATCGGGGTGTTCGACGTCGTCGGCACGATCGCCTCCGGCTGGTTCACCGACCGCTTCGAACCGCGCCGCCTGCTCGCGGTCTACTACGCCCTGCGCGGACTGTCCCTGCTCTTCCTGCCGATGCTGCTCGGCCCGGCCGTCCACCCGCCGATGATCTTCTTCATCGTCTTCTACGGCCTCGACTGGGTGGCCACCGTCCCGCCCACGCTCGCGCTGTGCCGGGAGCAGTTCGGCGAGGACAGCGCCATCGTCTTCGGCTGGGTGCTCGCCTCCCACCAGATCGGCGCGGCCCTCGTCGCCTACCTCGGCGGCGTCACGCGGGACGTCTTCGGCTCCTACGACCTGGTGTGGTACGCGGCCGGCACGCTGTGCGCGGCGGCGGCCCTGATGTCCCTGGTCATACGCCGCACCCCGGGGACGGCCCCGGCGCCCGCCCTGTCCTGACCCTCTGCCCGTCCGCGGCCACCCCGGGAGCGGACGGGACCGCCCCGCCGCCCGCCGCCGACCGGCTCCGCCAACACCGCGCACCGGCTCGCGCGCGAGGGCTCCGCGCCGCCACCGTCCGTCGGGTGTGCCGTGTGCGCCTACCGGCCGCGTCGGCTGCCGGCTGCCGCTCGGGCGATCTTGCCCGCGTCGATCGCCAGTTCCCGGAGCATGCCGCTGATGGGGTTGGTGAACCCGGTGAAGTACAGGCCGGGTGCCTGGGCGGGCGTGCGGCCGCCGTGCGCCACCGGTCTGCCGCGCCCGTCCAGCACGCCGAGATGGCCGACGAGCCCTTCCAGTGCGCGCACGTACCCGGTCGCCGCGATCACCGCGTCCGGTGTGATCCGGGCGCCGTCGGCGAGGACCACCTCGCCGTCCTCGAACCCCTCCACGGCGGCCACGATCTCCACCCGGCCGGTGCGCACGGCGTCGATCAGGCCGACGTCCTGGACCGGGATCGCGCCTTGCTTCACCCTGCTGTACAAGCCGGTGTCCGGCCGTGGCAGCCCGTGCGCGGACAGGTCCGGGGTGCTCAGCCGCCCCACCGGCCCGGCGAGCCGGTCCACGAGCCACACCGGGAGCCGCCGCACCAGCACACCGGTGTACTGCGAGGCCCAGCCGAGGGTGGACCGGCGCAGGATGTGCGGCGGGGTGCGCACCGCCAGCCGCACCCGCGCGGCCCCGCCCTCCGCCAGGTCCACGGCGATCTCGGCGCCCGTGTTGCCGGCCCCGACGACGAGCACGTCACGGCCCCGGTACGGCTCGGCGTCGCGGTAGTCGCAGGCGTGCCGCAGTTCACCGCCGTACTCCTCGCGGCCCGGCCAGTCGGGCAGCCGCGGGGTGTGGTTGAAGCCGGTGGCGACGACCACCGCGCTGCCGGTCAGCTCCCGTCCGCCGGAGGCGCGCAGCAGCCACCCGGCGCCGTCCGGGGCGCGCTCCACGCGGTGCACCTCCACGCCGGTGACGATCTCCAGCTCGTGGTGCTCGGCGTACTTCTCCAGATAGCGCACCACGTCGTCCCGGGACACCCAGCGGCCGAACCTGCGGGGCATGGCCAGGCCCGGCAGTGCGGACAGCCGCCGGGTGGTGTGCAGGTGCAGCCGGTCGTAGTGCCGGCGCCAGGAGGCGCCCACCCGGTCGGACTTCTCCAGGACCACCGCCCGTACGCCCCGGGCCCGCAGCGCGTGGGCGACGGCGAGACCGCCCGGTCCGGCGCCGATGACGTAGACCGGGCGGTCGGCGGGGGCCGGCGGGAGGTGCGCGGGGGACGGACGGGAGGGGGCCATGAGCGGGAGCGTAATCACCCACCCGGTTGATGGGTCTCGGTCAAGACCGGAATTGATTGCGGATTGATCACGGCACGGGATCGGCGGTCCTCACGGCCACAACAGACCCCGGCTCCAGCCGAATCCGGTGCTGCGGTACTCCAGCCGCAGGTGCCGCCGCTGCGGGTCGCCCTGGAAGAACTCCACGGTCTGCGGGCGCAGCCGGTACAGGGTCCAGGTCGGCGCCGGTTCGTCCGGGTTCTCCCGGGCCCGCTCCCAGGCCGCCTCCGACGCCTCGCGCAGCTCTTCCGGTGAGGCCAGTTCCTCGCTCTGCCGGCCGGTCAGCGCCGCGGCCAGCGCGCCCGTGGACCGCGCGTGCAGATCCGCCTGGCTCTCCTCGGCCGGCGCCGCCGTGACCGGCCCGCGCATCCGCACCTGCCGGCCCAGCACCGGCCAGTAGAAGGCGAGGGCCGCGGACGGCCGGGCGGCCAGCGCGCGGCCCTTGCGGCTGGTGGCGTGCGTGGCGAAGGACCAGCCGTCCGCGTCGGCGCCGTGCAGCATCACGATCCGTACGTCCGGCTCGCCCTCCTCGTCCACGGTGGCCAGCGACATGGTGTGCGGCTCCGGCTGGCCCGCCTCCACCGCCTCCGCGAACCAGCTCGTGAACAGGGTCAGCGGAGTGGGGGGCGCGGTGTCCGGGTCGAAGGGCGTCAGCCGGGTCGTCCGGGGGTCCCAGACCCGCAGGGACCGGAGCAGTTCGTGGAGGTCGTTCTGTGCCATGGGGCGAGTATCACCGCCGGGCCCCGTCTCACTCCCGTCCCCGCACGGCCGGTCCCGGGACGGTCCCCGGACGGACTCGGGCGGTTCCTGGTGACGGCCTCGGACGGTCCCTGGGTGACGGCCCCGGGCGGCCCGGGACGGAAGGTGCCGTCCGCCGGGGGCAGGCCCGGCGCGCGGGAACCCTAGAGCGTCGCCAGCCGTTCCACCAGCAGCAGCGCGCCGATCCCGAGCATCGCCGCGCCGGAGGTGCGGGTCACCGCGCGGGCCGCCGCCGGACGGGCCGCGAGCAGGGCGCGGGCGAGGGCGCCGACGGTGAGGTAGACGGCCGAGCAGCAGGCCATGTGCAGCAGGCCCAGCGTGGCCGTCTGCACGGGGACGGGCAGGTGGGCGCCGTGGAGCGTGAGGAACTGGGGGAGCACGGAGAGATAGAGGAGCAGGCCCTTGGGGTTGAGGCCGCTGATCGCGCAGCCCCGCCGGAAGAGCCGCCCGCCGCCGCCCGCCGCCGGGCCGGTCGCGCTGGCGCTCCCGGTCGCGCCCGGGGTCCCGGTCCCAGTCGGGCTCGCGGTCCCGGTTGCGCTCGCGCTCCCGGTCGCGGCCGGTATCGCCGGGTGGCGCAGGACGCCCCAGCCCAGCCACAGCAGATAGCCCGCGCCCGCCACGGTCAGGGCCGTCAGCAGGGCGGGCGAGCCGGCGACCAGGAGGGCCAGGCCCGCCGTCGCCAGGGTGGTGTGCAGGGCGTAGCCGCAGACCAGGCCCGCCACCGCGCGCGTCACCGGGGCGCCGCGCAGCGCCGTCGTGATGACGTACGCCCAGTCGGCGCCCGGCACGCACACCAGCAGCAGGTCCACGGCGAGGAAGGAGAAGAGCAGTCCCGAGTCCATACCGGGGACATTAGGCGCGTATACCCCGAAAGTGTTTCCGAAGTTTGCTCAAGATCGCGGGATGTGAGCAAAGATCTTCCCCATGGACGACGTAGACCGGAAAATCCTTGCGGAGCTGCAGCAGGACGGGCGGCTGACCGTGACCGAGCTGGCCGCCCGGGTGCGGCTCAGCGTCTCCCCCTGCCACCGGCGGCTGCGGGAGCTGGAGCGGTCCGGTGCCATCCAGGGCTATCGCGCGGTGGTGGACCCGTCCTCGCTCGGGCTGAACTTCGAGGCGCTGGTCTTCGTGTCCATGCGGCAGGAGGACCGGGACACGGTCGCCGAGTTCGAGCGGGCGGTCGGTGAGCTGGATCATGTGCTCGACGCCCAGCGGCTGTTCGGCGAGCCGGACTATCTGCTCCGGGTGGCGACGGCCGATCTGGCCGCCTTCCAGCGCCTGTACGACGAGCGGCTGGCGACCCTGCCCGGGGTGCAGCGGCTGACGTCGACGCTGGTGATGAAGCACGTGGTGCGGGACCGGCCGCTGCCCGCGTGACCGGACCCCGGCACACGGCAGGCGGTGGCCCGGGAAACGGACCACCGCCTGGCAGACAGGACGTGGACGGGATAAAGGAGAGTGCGCGCTGCCGGACCGGCTACCTGGACGGCTTCTTGCCCGTCACGCCCAGGTGCATCAACAGCGCCAGGTTCGGCTTGAGTTCGGCCTGCTTGACGCCCCAGGAGGAGAAGCCCTTCTGGTGGGCCGCCACCGCCGCGAGCATCGCGACCAGGGAGCCGGCCACCGCGGCCGGGCTCACGTCCTTGTCGATGCGGCCCTTGGACTGGAGTTCGGTGATGGAGTCCGTCAGGGAGTTGGTCACCGAGTTCAGGATCTTCATGCGGATCTTGTAGAACCGTTTATCCCCTTCGGCCGCACCGAGGTCGACCACCCGCAGGATGGCGTCGTTGCGGCGCCAGAACTCCAGGAAACCGTCCACCAGTTCCTGTGCGGTCTGCCACCCCGACTTACCCGTCCAGGTGCGTCCTTCGAGCAGTCCGGCCAGGCCCGCGCCCTCGGCCGCCATCTGCTCGGCGATCTCCAGGACGGCGCCCTCGACGTCGGGGAAGTACTGGTAGAAGGTCGCGGGCGAAGTGCCCGCCTTCCGGGCGACATCGATGACCTTGACGTCCCGGTACGGGGAGGAGCCGAGCATCTCGCTGAGGCAGTCGAGCAGCTTCTGCCGGGTCGCCTGCCCACGCCGGCCGGCCACGCGGCCGTCGACGGTACGCACTTGTCCTGTCATGTCGTCAGCTTACCGAGGGGTGATCAGAGCGCGATTCGGCCGACTGCAAATGGGGTGCGCGGGGGAACAGGGGAGGGTGTGCCTGGTCTGCGGGGTGCGCGCGGCCCGGTTACTTTGGCGGCATGGCCGAAAACAGGGCATCCGCGAACGAAGAGGCATACCGAGAGGGCGTCCCGTGCTGGGTGGACGCCCAGCTGCCCGACGTGGCGGCGGGCGAGCGGTTCTACGGTGAGCTTTTCGGGTGGACCTTCGAGCCGGCGCACCACTCCTGTGTGTGGGCCCGGCTGGGCGGGGACCGCGTCGCCTCGCTGGCCCCGAAGACGGACGGCCGCATGCCCACCGTCTGGACGGTCTCCTTCGCGACCCCGGACGCCGGGGCCCTCGGCCGGCGGATCGAGGCGGCCGGCGGGCGGCTGGTCACGGCGCCGTCGCCGGTCGGCGACCTCGGCGCCGCCGCCCTGGCCGCCGACCCCGAGGGCGCGGTGTTCGGGCTGTGGCAGCCCGGCACCCACCGCGGCTTCGAACGGCGGCACGTACCGGGCACCTTCGTCTGGACCGAGCTGTACACCCGGAACACGGCCGCGGCCAACGCCTTCTACGGCAGTCTCTTCCGCGACGCCCTGTTCGGCGCCGGCCGCGCGCCCGACTTCGGCCGCGCGGACGTCGCCGAGGTGTTCGCCGCCGAGATGCCCCCGCACTTCCTCGTCCACTTCCGGGTCGCGGACCTGGAGGACGCCGTCGGCACCGTGCGGCGGCTCGGCGGCCGGGTGCAGGCGCCGCCCTTCGAGACGTCGTACGGACGGGTGGCCGTCGTCATCGACAATCAAGGGGCGTCGTTCGCGCTGCTCCAGCGCTGACGCGTCCGCTTTGGCAGGAGACACCCCGATTCGTCGCCGGGTTCGCAACCAGCCGCCCGGCCAGGAAGAATCAGGGTGCGTGCCGCCATGGCGGTGCGGTGGTGAGACGCTGCACTTCGGTCGCGTACCTATGCGGCTGGCGCGGCTCGTACGGGGAGGTGGCAGGCAAGTGGTGGATCAGCTGACGCAGCACGATCCGCGGCGGATCGGGCCGTTCGAGGTGCTGGGCCGGCTGGGGGCCGGTGGCATGGGGCTGGTCTATCTCGCGCGCTCGGCGTCCGGCCGGCGCGTGGCGATCAAGACGGTGCGCACCGAACTGGCCGAGGACCAGCTCTTCCGGGTCCGCTTCACCCGCGAGGTGGAGGCGGCCCGCGCGGTCTCCGGTTTCTACACCGCGGCCGTGGTCGACGCCGATCCGCGTGCCGCCGTGCCCTGGCTGGCCACCGCCTACGTCCCCGCGCCCTCCCTGGAAGAGATAGTGAACGAGTGCGGGCCGCTGCCCGCGCCGGCCGTGCGCTGGCTCGCCGCGGGCGTGGCGGAGGCCCTGCAGTCCATCCACGGCGCGGGGCTGGTCCACCGTGATCTGAAGCCCTCGAACGTGCTCGTGGTCGAGGACGGCCCGCGGGTGATCGACTTCGGTATCGCCTCCGGTGTCTCCAACACCCGGCTGACGATGACGAACGTGGCCGTCGGCACCCCCGCCTACATGTCTCCCGAGCAGGCCAAGGACTCCCGCAGCGTCACCGGCGCCAGCGACGTCTTCTCCCTCGGTTCCACCCTCGTCTTCGCGGCCACCGGCCATCCGCCCTTCCATGGCGCCAACCCGGTCGAGACCGTCTTCATGCTGCTCCGCGAGGGCCCGGACCTCACCGGTCTCCCGGACGAGCTGCGCCCGCTGATCGAGGGGTGCATGCAGATGGAGGCCGCCGCCCGGCCCAGCCCGGCCGACCTCCAGGCCCAGCTCGCCCCGCACCTGTTCGGCTCCGGCTCCGACGACAGCGGCACCGCTTCCGCCTGGCTGCCGGAGAAGGCGGTCGCGCTCATCGAGGCCCGGCGCGGCGGCCGCCCCGCCGCACCGCCCGCCCCGGCCGGCACCGTCCGGCCGACGCTGCCGCCGCCCCCGCCGTACGACCCGCCGCGCCCGCCCTCCGCGCCGGTGCCCGTGCCCGCCTCCGCGCCCGTTCCCGGCCCGCCCTCCCGGCCCGTCCCGGTCCCGGCCGGCGCGCCCGGCACCGGCCCGGTCCAGCTGGTCGGCGCCCAGGTGCCGATCGGTCCCGGGCCCCGGGTCGCCGACGCCCGCGCCGCCGCCGTCAAGGCGCCTCCGCCCGAGGCCGGTCTGGTGGCGAGCTGGTCCCGGCCGCGCCCCGGGGTGGCCGGCGCCGATCCCGCCGTACCGCCCGTGCCGCCGGCGCCCCCGGAGACGGCGAGCGGCTGGCGGCCCTGGCGGTTCCGGATGTCGAACGACGTGTGGGGCACCCCGGCCGTCGACGGCGACCTGGTCTACGTCACCTCCTTCGAGGTGCACGCCCTGGACGTGGGCACCGGCCGCCGTCGGTTCAAGACCCGGGACGTGGCCTGGTCGATGGCGGTGGCGGACGGCCGTATCCACGCCTCCGACGGCCCGACCCTGTTCGCCCTGGACGCCCGCGAGGGCACCGATCTGTGGCGGCTGTCCACGGACGCCTGGGTGTACTCCCTCAAGGCCGACCGCGGCACGGTCGTCACCGGCACCCGCGGCGGCGGCGTCCAGGCGTGGGAGGCGGCCACCGGGCGGAAGCTGTGGGAGATCACCGGCTGCCAGACCGACTTCGAGTCGCCCGAGGCGGGCCCGGTCGTGCACGACGGCACCGTGTACGTCTGGCAGGACGCCCGGCTGCGCGCCCTGGAGGCCCGTACCGGCGAGGAGCGCTGGTCGTACCCGATCGGCGACGCGGCCTCCTGCGGCGGTGTCCCGGTCCGTCCGGCCCCGGCGTCCGACGGCTGCGTCTACGTCTCCGCCGGCACCCGGGTGCTGGCCGTCGAGGCGGTGAGCGGCCGGGTCCGCTGGCACTTCGAGGCCCCGGCGGTCTTCCTGTGCCCGCCGGCCTTCGCCCCGGGCCCCGCCGTCACCGGCGGCGGTGTCTACCTCGCCGACTACCTCGGCACGGTCTACGCCCTGGACGCCGCCGACGGCCGCGACCGCTGGCGCATCGCCACCGAGGCCCGCGCCTCGGTGGAACCGGTGCTGGTCGCCGCCGGGCACGTCCACGTCGGCAGCGGCAAGGGCCTGTACACCCTGGACGCGGTGACCGGCACGCCCAAGTGGCGTTTCCAGGCGGGCGGCGACGTGGTGGGCGCGCCCGCCGTGGCCGAGGGCCGCATCCACTTCGGCTCCACCGACCGGCTCCTCTACACCCTGAAGGCCGACGACGGCCGGCTGCGCTGGAAGCTGGCCACGGGCGGCGAGATCACCGGCTCGCCGGTGGTCAAGGACGGTGTGGTGTACGCGTGCAGCAAGGACCGGTGCGTGTACGCGCTGGACGCGGAGAAGGGCACGGGCACCGCGCGGACCGCGTGACGCGCGGCGGCCGCCGTACCGGGAGACCCGCCAGGATCTCCCGCTACGACGGCCGCCGGTGACGGGGTCCGCTGCGTCCCCCCGGACACACCTCGGCCGCGACGGCTCCCCCTCCGCGCCGCCGCGGCCGATCCCCCGCCGGGGTGGTGGCTTACTTGTGGTTCAGGTCCAGAGCCGGCGGCGCGGGCATGGCGTTGTTGAGCGTCGTGATCGTCTCGTCGGCCGCCGGCGGCGCGGGCATCGCGTTGTTGAGAGTCGTGATGGTCTCGTCCGTGGCAGGCGGCGTGGGCATCGCGTTGTTCCGCGGCGTGACGGTCGCGTCCTTGTTCTGCTCGCTCATGGGCCTGGGTTCCTCTGTTCGGTGACGAGTGAGGAACACCCGTCCGGAAGCTCCCCCGATGGCCGCCGGACGGGCGTTCGGAGCCGCAGACTAACTGGTGGGCTCCCGGCCGGACCGCCTGCCCCCCGACGCGACGGTCTGCCTACTAAGACCATGACGGACGGCGATAAACAAACGCTGAACGCGTGCAGGACGACCGCCGCGGCGGCGCCGGTCATCTGTCGGACGCCGTCGTGACGAGCCGGCGTACGTCCTCGGCCTCCGGGGCGCCGCTCGACTCGTACAGGTTCAGGGCCTCGCGCCAGCAGGCCTGGGCCCGGTCCAGCTGCCCCAGTCCGCTCAGTGCCCGTCCCAGGAGCGTCAGGACGTTCCCGCGCATCCGGTCGCCGCCGATGCACCCGAGGTTGAGGGCCAGTTCGGCGTGTTGCGCGGCCTGGGTGGGGCGGAGCGTGGCCAAGTGGACCTGGGCGATCCGGTAGTTGGTCACGCCTTCCCACAGCCGTTGCCGGTGGTCGTGGAAGATGCCCAGGGCACGGCAGAACTCGTCGAGCGCCTCCGGGTGGTGGCCGGCCTGGGTCAGCGCGACCCCCAGCGCGAAGTGGCTGTTGGCCAGGCGCACCGACCGGCCGATCTCGCTGTGCGCCGCGAGGCCGCGCCGCGCGATCTCGACGGCCTTGGCGATCTCGCCCATGCCGAGGTAGGCCCGGGAGAGGTTGCCGAGGACGGTGGCTTCGAAGGGCCGGTTCCCCGCTGCCCGCAGCCCTTCGAGGGCCTGGTCGAAGAAGGCCTTGCCGTCGGCGAAGCGGCCCTCGTGCAGGCAGATGAGCCCCCGGTTGTTGGCCACCCAGCTGACGGCGGTGGCGTCCCGGACGCTGTCCGCGAGCTGCAGGGCGACGCGGGCCTCCTCCTCGGACTGCCGGATGCGGCCGGAGACCAGCAGGACGTCGCTGAGCACCGTGCGCGCCCTGCCCTCCGCCCATACGTCCCCCAGGGCGCGGGTGGCCTCGCAGGCGGCCCGCGCCGTCATCTCGTACTGGTAGGAACTGGCTCCCGACTCGGTCAGGTCCTTCGCCACCCACAGCAGGTCGACAGCCCGCCGCAGCCTCGCGGTTCCGGCGGCCTGCCGTACGCAGGCGAGGAGCGAGGCCGCCTCCGTGTACAGCCAGTCCAGGGCCGCCGGTCCCTCGCTGAAGCGCAGTCCCGGATAGCGCGTGGTCTCCAGGTTGTCGATGAGACGGTCCCGGGGCTGCTCGATCGCGTACACGCCCGCGGTCGTGGCCAGATAGAAGTCCAGCAGCCGGGACATGGCCGCCCCCCGTTCGCCGGCCGGCGCCTCGTCCCGTTCCGCGCAGGCCCGGGCGTACAGCCGGACCAGGTCGTGGAAGCGGTAGCGGCCCGGGGCCGCCGACTCCAGCAGGGAGGTGTCCACCAGGGACTCCAGCAGGTCTTCCGTGTCCTTGGGGGGCAGGTCCAGGACCGCCGCCGCGGCCGCCAGGGAGATGTCCGGGCCGTCCGCCAGGCCCAGCAGGCAGAAGGCCCGCGCCTGGGGCGGTTCCAGCTGGCCGTAGCCGAGTTCGAATGTGGCCTTCACCGCGAGGTCGCCCGCCTGGAGTTCGTCCAGGCGGCGGCGTTCGTCGGCCAGCTTGGCGGCCAGCACCGAGACCGTCCAGGTGCGGCGGGCCGCCAGGCGGGAGGCGGCGATGCGGATCGCCAGCGGCAGGAAGCCGCAGGCGGCGACCACGTCCAGGGCGGCCTCCCGCTCCGCCGCCACCCGCTCCTCGCCCACGATCTTGGTGAAGAGGGCGAGCGCCTCCTCCGGGGACATCACGTCGAGGTCGACCAGATGCGCGCCGGCCAGGTCCAGCATCCGCACCCGGGAGGTGACGAGGGCCGCGCAGCCCTCCGTGCCGGGCAGCAGCGGCCGTACCTGGGCCGCGTCCTTGGCGTTGTCCAGCAGCACGAGCACCCGGCGGCCGTCCAGGACGGAGCGGTAGAGCGCCGCCCGTTCCTCCAGGCTGTCCGGTATCGCCGTGTCGGCCGTGCCGAGCGCTCGCAGGAACGAGCCGAGCACCGTCTCCGGTTCGGCCGGGCGCGGGCCCGCGCCCTGGAGGTCCACGTACAACTGGCCGTCGGGGAAGGCGGACCGGGCGCGGTGGGCCACGTGCACGGCCAGCGTGGTCTTGCCGACGCCGCCGATGCCGGCCAGGGCGGACACCGCCATCACCCGGCCCTCCGACTCGGATCCGGAGGACAGCACCGCGCTCAGCTCCGCCACGACGGAGGCGCGGCCGGTGAAGTCGGGGACGGTGGCGGGGAGCTGGGCCGGGCGGACGAGCGCCCCGGACGGCTCGCTGGCCGGAGCGGAGGGCTCCGCCAGGGCGGGGTCCGCCTGGAGGATGCGCTGCTGGAGGTCGCTGAGGCCCGGGCGCGGGTCGACGCCCAGCTCCTCGGCCAGCAGCCGGCGGGTGTCGGCGTACACGGCCAGGGCCTCGGCCTGGCGGCCGCTGCGGTACAGCGCGAGCATCAGCAGTTCGCGCAGGCGCTCGCGCAGCGGGTGCGCCGCGGTCAGCGCCGTCAGCTCGGAGACCGCCTCGGCGTGGCAGCCCTGCTCCAGGTCCAGGTCGAGCCGGTTCTCCAGCAGGCCGAGGCGCCACTCCTCCAGCCGGGCCCGCTGGCCCTCGGCGTACGGGCCGGGCACGCCGGCCAGCGGCTCGCCGTCCCACAGGGCCAGGGCCTGGTTGAGCAGCGTCCGGGCCCGGCCCGGGTCGCCCGCCGCGCGCGCCTTCTCCGCCGCCGCCGCCAGGTCCTGCGCGACCGTCACGTCCAGGGCGCCCTCGCCGAGCCCGCGGACGGCGTAGCCGCCGGACTCGCTGACCAGGACCCCGGGGTCCAGGACCTTCCGCAGCCGGGACGCGTAGGTGCGCACCGCCGCCAGCGCCTGCGATGGCGGCTCCGATCCCCACAGCGCGTCGATCAGCTCGGCCGCCGTGGCCGTACGGCCCTCGCGCAGCAGCAGGGCGGCCAGCAGGGCGCGCTGCTGCGGGGAGCCCGTGCCGAGCGCCTGCTCGCCGCGCCAGGCCCGCACCGGACCGAGCACGCCGAAGCGCAGCGCGCCGGTCTCCGCGGTGACCGCGGAGCGGGCGCGCCGCTGCTCGGGTACTCGCGGCCCACCGTCCATGCGTTCGTCCCCCTCGGCGTCACGAACAACTCCGTCAGTTTGCCTTGTTCGGGGCGGTTGCGTCAGCCGTGCGAGACGCCGATCACAGGGCGGGGGCCGCGGTGCACAAGGCCCTCACACGGTCTTCGCATCCCGGCCGCCCCGCCGTCGCCGGCGCCGCCGGTGCCGTCCGGCCGTCGCGGGCGGGCCATGACGGGCACCGGACGGGGGCGGCGAGTGACATCGCGGACCGGCGGCGAGGACGGCGGCGCCAGCGGCGCCACCCGGTCCTTCGGCTTCACCGCCCTGGCGCGGGGCAGGACCACGGTACGGCTGCTGCACTGCCCGCTGGACACCTGCACCGGCCCCGATCCCGGCGACCGCGCCACCCCCGCCGGCCCGGTCCGTCAGACCACCGCGCCGTTCCCGGTGCGCCGCGGGGGTGATCACCGCGAACGTATGCTCAAGAGATGACTGCTTCCGCGACCTCCGGAACCGGCCCGACCGAGAACTCCATGCGTCGCGCCCTCAAACGCGCCCGGGACGGCGTCACCCTCGACGTCGCCGAGGCGGCGGTGCTGCTCCAGGCGCGCGGCGAGGACCTGACGGACCTCGCCGCGTCGGCGGCCCGGGTGCGGGACGCGGGCCTCGAGGCGGCGGGCCGGCCCGGCGTCATCACGTACTCGAAGAGTGTCTTCGTCCCGCTCACCCGGCTGTGCCGGGACAAGTGCCACTACTGCACCTTCGCCACCGTGCCCGGAAAGCTGCGCCGCGCCGGGCACGGGATGTTCCTGTCCCCGGACGAGGTGCTGGACATCGCCCGCAAGGGCGCCGCCCTCGGCTGCAAGGAAGCCCTGATCACCCTCGGCGACAAGCCCGAGGACCGCTGGCCCGAGGCGCGCGAGTGGCTCGACGCGCACGGCTACGACGACACCATCGCCTACGTCCGCGCCATCTCCATCCGCATCCTGGAGGAGACCGGCCTGCTGCCCCACCTCAACCCGGGCGTCATGACCTGGACGGACTTCCAGCGGCTGAAGCCGGTCGCGCCGAGCATGGGCATGATGCTGGAGACCACCGCCACCCGGCTCTGGTCCGAGCCCGGCGGCCCGCACTTCGGCTCCCCGGACAAGGAACCCGCCGTGCGGCTGCGGGTGCTGGAGGACGCCGGCCGTTCCTCCGTGCCGTTCACCTCCGGCCTGCTGATCGGCATCGGCGAGACGTACGAGGAGCGCGCGGAGTCGCTGTTCGCGCTCCGCAAGGTGGCCCGCTCCTACCACGGCATCCAGGAACTGATCATCCAGAACTTCCGCGCCAAGCCGGACACGGCGATGCGCGGCATGCCGGACGCCGAACTGGACGACCTGGTCGCCACGGTGGCCGTCGCCCGGCACCTCATGGGCCCGAGCGCCTGCCTCCAGGCCCCGCCGAACCTGGTGGACGCCGAGTACGAGCGGCTGATCGGCGCCGGCATCGACGACTGGGGCGGCGTCTCGCCGCTCACCATCGACCACGTCAACCCCGAGCGCCCCTGGCCGCAGATCGAGGAACTGGCCGAGCGCTCCCGGGCGGCCGGCTTCGCACTGCGCGAACGCCTCTGCGTCTACCCGGAGTTCGTGCGCCGCGGCGAGCCCTGGCTGGACCCGCGGCTGCGCCCGCACGTGACCGCCCTCGCCGACCCGGAGACGGGTCTCGCCCGCCCGGACGCGGTGGTGGAGGGCCGGCCCTGGCAGGAACCGGAGGAGGCGTTCACCGCCGCCGGCCGCACGGACCTGCACACGGCCATCGACACCGAGGGCCGCACCGGCGACCGGCGCGCCGACTTCGACGAGGTGTACGGCGACTGGGAGGCGCTGCGCGAGGCGGCGGCCCCCGGCATGGTCCCGGAGCGGATCGACGCCGATGTGCGCGAGGCGCTGCGCACGGCCGCCGACGACCCGACCCGGCTGACGGACGCCGAGGCCCTAGCGCTGCTGCACGCGGACGGCCCGGCGCTGGACGCCCTGTGCCGGGTGGCCGACGACGTGCGCAGGTCGGCGGTCGGCGACGACGTGACCTACATCGTCACCCGCAACATCAACTTCACCAACGTCTGCTACACCGGCTGCCGGTTCTGCGCCTTCGCGCAGCGCCGCACCGACGCGGACGCCTACACGCTCTCGCTGGAGCAGGTCGCGGACCGCGCCCAGCAGGCATGGGAGGTCGGCGCGGTCGAGGTGTGCATGCAGGGCGGCATCCACCCCGACCTGCCCGGGACGGCGTACTTCGACATCGCCAAGGCGGTCAAGGAGCGGGTGCCCGGCATGCACGTGCACGCCTTCTCGCCCATGGAGGTGGTCAACGGCGCGACCCGCACCGGTCTGTCGATCCGCGACTGGCTGACCGCCGCCAAGGAGGCCGGACTCGACTCCATCCCGGGCACGGCCGCGGAGATCCTGGACGACGAGGTGCGCTGGGTGCTGACCAAGGGCAAGCTGCCCACGGCCACCTGGATCGAGGTGATCAGGACCGCGCACGAGCTGGGCCTGCGCTCGTCCTCCACGATGATGTACGGACACGTGGACCAGCCCCGGCACTGGCTCGGCCACCTGCGCACGCTGGCCGGGCTCCAGCAGGAGACGGGCGGCTTCACGGAGTTCGTGACCCTGCCCTTCATCCACACCAACGCCCCGGTATACCTGGCCGGCATCGCGCGGCCCGGCCCGACCACGCGGGACAACCGGGCGGTGACGGCGATGGCCCGCCTCCTGCTGCACCCCTGGATCCCCAACATCCAGACGAGCTGGGTCAAACTGGGCACGGAGGGGGCGGCGGAGATGCTCCGGTCCGGGGCGAACGACCTCGGCGGGACCCTGATGGAGGAGACGATCTCCCGGATGGCGGGCTCCTCCTACGGCTCGTACAAGTCGGTCCGCGACCTGGTCGCGGTGGCGGAGGCGGCCGGCCGCCCCGCGAAGCCGCGCACCACGCTCTACGGCGAGGTCCCCGAGGAACGGCAGCGGGCGGCCGAGACCTCCGACGGGCACCTGCCGGAGCTGCTGCCGGTCCTGGACTGAGCCGTCTGCCGGGACTGAGTACGATGATCCGACCCCCGATCCTGGACGGGGACCCGTAGCGGAGGAGATGCGTCCCGTGGCTGCCCGACTGCCCTCGTGGGCCTGGGTCACCGGTCTGACGGCGGGGGCGACCGCGGCCGTCGTCGCCCTCGCCGTGCAGGCGGACCACGGGCCGCATCCCACGGCCGCCGTCGCCAGGCCCGGCCCGTCCGCGTCGGCGAGCCCGCACGCGAGCGCCGCCCCCGAGGCGCCGGCCGCGCCCGCCCTCCCGGAGGATTCCGGCGAGGGCCGGCGGATCGTCTACTCGCTCGGCGCCCAGCGGGTCTGGCTGGTCGACGCGACCGGCAAGCCGGTCCGCACCTTCGCGGTGTGGCCGGGCACGGTGGCCCCGCAGCCCGGCCGCTACTCGATCACCCTGCGCACCCAGTCCCTCAAGGGCTCGGACGGCGTGGAGATCGAGCACGTCATGTACTTCACCAAGGCGGACGGCGTGAACGTCGCCTTCTCCAACGCGCTGGACGGCTCGTCCCCGCCGCCGGCGAACGGCCAGAAGCTGGGCGGCATCCGCCTCCACAAGGAGGACGGAGCCGCGCTGTGGTCCTTCGGCGATCAGGGCACGCGGGTGGCCGTCGTCAGCTAGCGTCGGCCGGCCGGCCGGGCAGGTGGTTGACGATCAGCGCCACCCCGCTGATCAGGAAGATCCGGGTGGCCGCGTCCAGGCCGTTCCACGACTTGGACTGCCACATGGCGAACCACTCGCCGCCGACGGCGATGAACCCGGCGCCGAAGAGCAGCATCAGCATCAGCAGCCCGTAGGTCGACCAGCGCCGGGCCGGAGCGGTCCTGCCCCGCGCCCACAGCCAGGTGCCGGCGATCAGCAGCAGGGCCGCCGCGCTCTCCCACACGATGATGAGGACGTACGCGGTGTCCTCCAGTGCCGTGCTGGTGACGGCCCGCCACATCAGACGGTCGTCCCGGAACGTCGTGTCCATCGCCAGCACATGCCGGACGAACTGCTGGTTCGTCCCGAAGTCGGTGATGTTCCCGAGGGCGACCAGGGCGATGTAGAGGGCGAGTATGCCGGTGAGCACACCGGCGGCGAGGCCGGGGCCGGTGCGGCGGGCGGGGGTCGTGGTCATGGCTGGATTCTGCCCGACGCACCCGCGCCGCACGGCGTGCGCATCGAGCCAGAGTGCGGCCCCGCGCCGGTCCGGGCGGGATTGCCGCGAGGGGGCGCTTTTGTCCCGCTGAACGGGCCGTTCCCGGTCGATTACAGTGCTGGGCGTCGTACGGACGGCGGTGCTGTGGGAGGTCTGGTGGGTGTGACGTCCGGTGCCGTCTGGGGCCGCGCCGAGCAGCAGGACTTCCGCAGCCGGGTGCGCGGCACGCTGCTCGGGGTCGCGGTGGGCGACGCGCTGGGCGGGCCCGCCGACGCGCTGTCCCTGGCGGAGATCCGGGCCGCGTACGGCGGCGCGGGGCTGCTGGACCTGGCCGTCGGCCACGGCCGGCGCGGCGCCGTCACCCACCACACCCAGCTGACCCTGTTCACCATGGACGGGCTGATACGCGCGCAGGTCCGCCGCGACACCGGCGCCTGGCACCCGCCGACCGATCTGCACCGGGCGTACCTGCGCTGGGCGGCCACCCAGCGCGACTGGGGGCCCGACGAGCGCCGCGAGGACGACGGGTGGCTGGCCCGCGAGGAGTGGCTGTACGCCCGCCGCGACCCGACCCGCGCGCTGCTCCTCGGGTTCGGCGACCGGACGATGGGCACGCCGGACTCCCCGAAGAACCCGCGGGAGCCGGGTCCGGAGGCGGTGGCCCGGTCGGCGCCGTTCGGGCTGCTGGTCGGCTGGGAGCCGCAGCTCGTCGTCCAGCTCGCCGTGGAGTGCGCGGCCCAGACCCACGGCCATCCCGTCGCGTATCTCGCGGCGGGCGCGTACGCCGTGATCGTGCACTCCCTGGCCCGGGGCGACAGCCTGGAGGGCGCGGTGCGGCGGGCGCTCGCGCTGCTCGCCGACCGCCCCGGCCACGAGCCGGTCTCCGACGCCCTGCGGCACGCGCTCGGCGCGGTACGGCAGGGCGTGCCCACCGCGGACCGGGTGGAGGAACTGGCCGGCGACGGCACGGCGGACGGGCTGCTGGCCGCCGCCGTGTACTGCGCGCTGGTCGGGGAGGACGTCCGGCACGGGCTGTGCCTGGCGGTGAACCAGAGCGGCCCGTCGGCGGCGGCCGGCGCCCTCACCGGCGGCCTCCTGGGCGCCCTGCACGGCGAGACGGCCCTGCCCCCGGCCTGGCTGGCCGAGCTGGAGGGCCGCCCGACGATGCTCGAACTCGCCGACGACTTCGCCCTGGAGATGACCCAGGGACCGGCGCTGCACGGCCCCACGGGGGCGTCACCGGGGTGGCTGGCCCGCTATCCGCGGGCCTGAGACCCGCGCCGCCCCGCACCGGGAGCCGGCTGCCCGCCGGTCGCCGCCCGGCTACGGGGAGCCGGCTGCCCGACGGTCACCGCCCGGCTACGGGGAGCCGGCTGCCCGCCCGTCACCGCCCGGCTACGGCGCTCCCACCACGTCGTCCCCCGCGACGGCCGGCACCGGCACCGCCGCGCTCCCGCCCCCGTCGGTGTTGACCTGCTCGATGACGGCCAGCCGGTCCGGGGTGTCCTCCGGCTTCAGGAAGCCGATCAGGACGTACAGCACCAGGGACACCGCGAGCGGCACCGAGACCTGGTACTGGAGCGGCACCCCGCCGGCCACCTGCCAGCTGATGGGGTAGTTGACCAGCCAGAAGGCCAGCAGGCCCACCGCCCAGCTGGTGAGCGCGGCCGTCGGTCCGGAGCGGCGGAACGGGCGGAGCAGACCGAGCATCATCGGGATCGCGATCGGTCCCATCAGACCGGCGACCCACTTGATGACGACCGTGATGATGTCCTTGAACGCGGGCGAGTTGACCTGGGTCGCGACCGCCATCGACAGACCGAGGAAGACGACCGTGGTGACCCGGGCCGCGATCAGTCCCGAACGCTCGCCCCAGCCCCGCGCCCGGGCCGACAGCACCGGCGCGAGGTCCCGGGTGAACACGGCCGCGATGGCGTTCGCGTCGGAGGAGCACATGGCCATGGTGTGCGAGAAGAACCCGACGATGACCAGGCCCAGCAGGCCGTGCGGCAGCAGCTGCTCGGTCATCAGGCCGTAGGAGTCGGAGCCGTCCGGCTTCTGCGCGTGCACCAGCAGCGGGGACATCCACATCGGGAAGAACAGGACGACCGGCCAGACCAGCCACAGGACCGCCGACAGCCGGGCCGACCGCTCGGCCTCGCGGGCGCTGCCGGTGGCCATGTAGCGCTGGGCCTGGTTCAGCATGCCGCCGTTGTACTCGAAGAGCTTGATGAACAGGAACGCCAGCAGGAACACCGCGCTGTACGGGCCGACCAGCGGTTTGCCGTGGCCGTGCAGCGCGGGCTGGTCCCAGGCATCGAGGAAGCCGATGTTCTTGTCGCCCAGCTTCACCACGACCGCGATGAACATGGAGACGCCGGCCAGCAACTGGATGACGAACTGGCCGAGTTCGGTCAGCGCGTCCGCCCACAGGCCGCCGATCGTGCAGTACACCGCGGTGATCGCGCCGGTGATCAGGATGCCCTGGTTCAGCGAGACACCGGTGAACACCGACAGCAGGGTGGCGATGGCGGCCCACTTGGCGCCCACGTCCACGATCTTCAGCAGCAGCCCGGACCAGGCGAGCGCCTGCTGGGTCGGCAGGTTGTAGCGGTTCTTCAGGTACTCCAGCGGGGAGGCGACGTGGAGCCGGGAGCGCAGCCGGTTGATGCGCGGCGCGAACAGCTTCGACCCGATGGCGATGCCGAGGGCGATGGGGAAGGACCAGGTGACGAACGAGGTGACGCCGTAGGTGTAGGCGATGCCCGCGTACCCGGTGAACATCACGGCGCTGTAGCCCGACATGTGGTGCGAGATGCCGGAGAGCCACCAGGGCATCTTGCCGCCGGCCGTGAAGAAGTCCGAGACGTTGTCGACGCGCTTGTGCGACCAGACGCCGATCGCGACCATCACACCGAAGTAGCCGATGAGCACGGCCCAGTCGAGACTGTTCATGAGCCCGATCGTGGGTCCGCCCACGTGAACACGACAAGCGAGCGTCAGGTCAAGTCACGGTAAAATCGTTCGCTGTGCTGGTCGAAGTTCATGTGTATGAACGGCTGAAAGTGGTGCTGTACCGGGGGATCAGGGTGGCGTACAGGCCGGTCCGCCGCCCTGGGCCGGCACGGCGTGCACGCGGGCCCGGACGCGGTGCGCGTCCGGGCCCGGTGGTCTCACTTCAGCTCGTCGGGGCACGGGGTGCCGCGCGGCAGTTGGTACGGCGCGGCCAGCCGGTACGTGCCGGCCCGCGGCGCCACCAGTACCGTCCACCGGTCCCCGTTGGCGTCCTCCGGTGTCTCGGTGAGACACCCGTTGACGTTCCGGTAGGTCTTCGGCGTACCCGAGGACGCCTCCGGCGGCTTCACGCTCTTGCCGTGCTCGTCGACGACGCTCAGCCACGGCGAGTACGGGATGCGCACCAGGACCCGCCCCGGCTCGCGCACCCGCAGCGTCATCTCGACCTGGTCAGCGCGGTCCACCACCGCGTTCGGCTCGGCGAGCGGCGCCGGATCGGTCACCTTGAACAACTGCCAGTTGGCGTCGCCCCAGACCTGCTTCAGATACGGCATCCCGCGCCGCAGCAGCGCCCGCTCGCGCTCGCCGCCGGACCCGTCCGGATCGCCCTTGGGCAGCACCACGTAGTGCACGGCCCACCGCTGGAGCCACTCGTGGTAGTTCGCCGAGTTCAGCGTGTCGTCGTAGAAGAGCGGGTTGCGCTCCATGTCGGCCTGCCGGTTCCAGCCGCGGGCCAGGTTGACGTACGGCGCGAGCGCGGACGCCTCCCGGTGGGAGCGGGCCGGGACCACCTCGACGCGGCCCTTCTCGGCGCCGCCCTTCTGGAGCTCGTGGACGAGCGGGGCCAGCTCCCGGGCCCAGGACGCGGCCGGCGCGGTGTGGATGATGTCGTCCACCGACTTGAAGCCGAGCCAGCCGACGAAGCCGAGGAAGGCCAGCACGGTCAGGTACCAGGTGCGGGACTTCGGCACGGTGTACGGCAGCGCCGCGATCAGGGCGGCGCCCGCGAACATCATCGGCAGCCGCGAGATGTTGGAGCCGATCTGCGAGTTGATCAGCCAGACCAGGACCACGCTGATGCTGTAGACGGCGGCCGTCAGCCGGACGGTCACCCACCGCTTCGGCACCAGGAACAGGCACAGCAGGCCGTACAGCAACGGCATGATCACCGAGCCGATGCCCATCGGCTGGGTGCCGGAGAACGGGAACAGCCAGGCCGACACCGCGACCACCGCGGACGGCGCGAGTCCCAGCGCCCAGGCGCCGGGCCGGCGCTTCTGCAGGAACAGGGCGACCGCGACCAGGCCCACGAAGAGTCCCGCGACCGGCGAGGACATCGTGGCGAGCGCGGCCAGCGGCGCGGCGACCAGGGCCTTCGCCCAGCGTCTGCGCCGCCACCGGTGCGGCCAGCAGAACACCGCGGCGACCGCGCCGAGCGCGAACATCGTGCCGAGACCGAAGGTCACCCGCCCGGAGATCGCGTTGCACAGGAACGCGAAGACGCCGGCGAGCGAGGCCCACAGCGGGTTCCGCACCACCCGGCTGCGGATCAGCATCAGGGTCAGCAGGCCCGCCGACACCGTCCCGGCGATCATCATCGTCGTCCGCACGCCGAGGACCGACATCAGGTACGGCGACACCACGCTGTACGACACCGGGTGCATACCGCCGTACCAGGCGAGGTTGTACGCCGAGTCCGGATGCCGGCCGACGAACTCCGCCCACGCGTCCTGCGCGGCGAGATCACCGCCGGGGTTCGCGAAGGTGAAGAACCAGATGATGTGCAGGACGCCCGCGAGGACCGTCACCGACACGACGGGGTGCCGCAGCATCCGCTGCCTGAGCGCCTCCAGCGCGGAACGCGCACGGGAGCCCTGGTCCGGGCCGGCCGCGGGCAGGCGTATTCGCGGGCCGGCTCCCGGGCCCGGATCGGCGTCGTCGGCGCGTGTCGGCTCCGCTGTGGCCACCTGTTGGCACTCCCCGTGTCCCGTTTTCTGTTCCCGGCCGCTTCCCGTCGTGTTCCCGGCCGCTTCCCGTCCAGTTCGCGGCCTCGTCCCGTGACCGGCGACCTGCCCGATTCGTGACGCTAGCACGCACCCCGCCGCGGAACCTCCGGGCGGGGTTCCGTCGACGGGGTGCGTGGGCGGGCCCGGGCGGCGGCGGTCAGCCCAGGCGGGTCAGCTTGGCGCCGAATCCCGGCTCGGCGAGATCCCGCTGGAGGGCCACCGGCACCTTCACCGCACCGGCCGAACCGTCACCCACGGTGAGCGTGCCCACCCGGGTGCCGGCCTTCGCGCTGTGCGGCACCGTCCCGGAGGCGAAGGACAGCCGCACCTTCAGGCCCGCCCAGCCGGCCGCCGTGACGTCCTTCGTGACCACGATCGGGGTGTGGCCGCCGAGCCGGTCGTCCACATAGCCGACCACGTCGCCCTTCTTCAGGACCTTCGTCGAGGTCAGCGCGGACTGCGCGGCGAGCAGCGCGGTCTTGCTGACCGCGTTGGCCGTGGTGAGGATCGGCGCCTTGTTCTGGCCGAGGATCGCGCCGACGATCGTGACCGTCTGCCCGCCGGCCTTCTTGCGGGACGCGAAGAGCAGATTGCCGCCGGCCGCGGTGGTGCTGCCGGTCTTGATGCCGATCGCGCCCATGCGGTACGGCAGCTCGTTGTAGTTGGGCCAGTTGCGGCCGGACGGGTCCGTCCAGCTGGCCGCGCTGGTGATGGCGACCAGGGCCGGGACCCGGACGACCGCCCGGCCCAGCTTCACCTGGTCCCCGGCCGTGGAGACGGTGGTCTCCTTCAGGCCCGAGGGGTCCGTGTACGTCGTGCCGGTCATCCCGAGCTGCCGGGCGGTGGCGTTCATCTTCTTGACGAACGCCGCCTCCGAGCCCGCGTCCCAGCGCGCGAGCAGCCGCGCGATGTTGTTCGCGGACGGGATCATGACGGCCGACAGGGCCTCCTTCTCGGTGAGGTGGTCGCCGGCCTTGACGGTGTTCAGCGTCGACTCGCCGTCCTTGTCGTAGCCGCCCTCCTTCTCCGCCTTCTTGTCGACCTTGATCTTCGGGCCGTCCTGCCCCGGCTTCAGCGGGTGGTCCTTGAGGATGATGTAGGCGGTCATCGTCTTGGCGACCGAGCCGATGGCCACCGGCTTCTGCTCGCCGAAGTGGTCCATCGTGCCGATGCCGTCCGCGTCCACCCAGCCCTGGCCCTCACCCGGCCACGGAAGCCGCGTACGGCCGCCGTCGAAGGTGTAGGTGTCCTCGGCGGTCAGCGTGAGAGCGGGGTCGGGCAGCGGGCGGAACGCCTGGACGACCGCGAACACGATCACCAGCAGCAGGACCAGCGGGGTCCAGATCTTGACGCGGCGCACCAGCGTGCGGACCGGGGTCTCCGGAGGCGGCGGCGTGTTCGTCAGCTCCGCCAGCAGGTCCAGCGGCGGCTTGGGCGGCAGCGGCTGCTGGGTGGTGAGCTCCGGGCCGACCTGCGGGACGGCGGCGGTGGCGTCGGCGGGGGCGGCAGCCGTGGCCGCGGGCTTGGCCGCGGTCTTCGCCGGGGCGGCCTTGGCGGCCGCGCGCATGTCGTCCTTCAGCGCGACGAACTTGCTGGTGCGCTCCGCGTCGGACTCGGCGGGCCGGGGCTTCGGCCTGGACCCGGCGTCGCCCAGCTTGAGCATGGTGGTGGGCTGGTCGACGCCGGTCTTCCCGGGCTGTACGGCCTTGAAGACGGTGGTCGGCTGATCGACCCCGCCCGACTTGCCTCCCTCTTCGCCGGCGTCCGCCTCGGAGGAGGCCTTGGGGCGGTCCTCGGGACCGGGGGCGACGGGGGTCTTGCCGGCGGCGGGCTTCGCGGCGGGAGCGGGCTTGCCGGCGGCGCCCTTGGTGCCGGTGGCCTCGGCGTCGGCAGCCGCCTTGGCGCCGGCACCGGACTTGGCGTCGGTGCCGGTGCCGGTGGGCTTGGCGGCGGCAGCGCCCTTGCCGGGCGCACCGGCGCCGGCAGTCGTCTTGGCACCGGCGCCAGCACCGGCATCGGTCTTGGCGTCGGTGTCGGCGGTCGCCTTGCCGCCGGCCTTGGCGGGGGCCTCGGTGGCGGCAGCGCCCTTGCCGGCCGCACCGGTGGCGGTGGCGGCGGGGCTCTTGGCGGCGGGAGCGGGCTTGTCGGCCGCGCCCTTGGAGGCCGCACCGGTGTCGGCGGTCGCCTTGCCGCCGGCCTCGGCACCGGCCTCGGCACCGGCCTCGGCGGGGGCCTCGGTGGCGGCAGCGCCCTTGCCGGGCGTACCGGCGCCGGCAGCCGCCTTGGCACCGGCCTTGCCCTCGGCGGCAGTGGGCTCGGTAGCGGGAGCGGACTTGCCGACGGCGCCCTTGGCGGTCGCAGCGTCGGCGGGAGTCTCGGCGGCGGGAGCGCCCTTGGCAGCCGCACCAGCGCCGGACGTCGTCTTCGCACCGGCACCGGACTTGGCGTCAGCACCGGCCCCGGCGGGGCTCTTGGCGTCGGCGGGCTTGGCAACGGCCCCGGACTTGCCCCGCGCACCGGCCCCGGCGGGCCTCTTGGCGGCGGCAGCCCCCTTGCGGGCCGCACCAGCGCCGGAAGCCCCCTTGGCGGCGGTACCGGACTTGCCCCCGGCACCGGCACCGGTCTTCGCATTCGTGTCGGTGCTCTTTGCACGCGTACCCGAGCCCGCGTCGGCGCCTGCATCCGCGCCCGACTTGGCGGTGCCCTCCGCTTCCCGCTCGTCCTTCGGGTCCGCGTCGGCGCCGTCAGAACCCGTGTCCGCCGCGGTGTTGGGGCCGGCGTCGGCCTTCGCGCCCGTCTCGGCGCCCCCGGCCTCCCCGGCACCCTCGCCCGCGCCGGACGAACTCCCCGGCCCGGCCTTCTCCTTGGCGGAGCCCTCGGCCCCGGCCGACGTCTCCGTCTCCGCCGGCTTTGCAGTCGCGTCGGCCGCCGGGTCGCGGACCCACGCCGAGACCGCCGCGCGCAGCTCCGGGTCCTCACCGGACGTGCCGGCCTCCTCGGCGCCGGCCGGCCCCTCGGACCGTACCGTCAGGACCTTCGTCGCCGTGTCCGTACCCCCGGCCGAGGAATCCTTTTCGCGGGCCACCGCGAGACGCGGATCGCGTGCCTCGGGAACCGAACCCGCGCTCCGCGGCGTCGGTTCCGCCGACGACTCGCGCTGCTTCGACCTGTCGGGGGACTCGCCCGCCACCGATGCCTCCTCCATGCGTCGCACGCCACGTGTGCGCCCTGTCCGAACCATGTACCAGTGTCCTGTGTGAGGGCTTGGCCCCTGCGGTAGACGAGAACGACATACCTACCGGTTCCCCCACGAAGCGGTCACGCGCCCTCGACAGACCAATGTGAGAGGGGTCACCCTGTCATTCATCCACGCGGGGAGGCATGGATGGGCAGGAGCCGCAGAACACTTCCGGAGGAGCTTCTGCTGCTGGCACTGGACCCGGCCACGGGTACCACTGCGCAGCCGCAGTCGCTCGACCTCGGTCTGGCCGGTGCACAGCTAGTGGAGCTGGCGCTGGCCGGACGGATAGCCCCAGACGGGGATCGTATCGCCGTGGTGGTGCCACGGCCGACAGGAGATCCGACTCTGGACTGCGCGTTGGAGTTGCTGCGAAGGCGTGGCGCTCCCGTGCGTGCCGTCCACTGGATCGGCGGGCCCCGGCTGGGGCTCAGACAGACCTACCTCTCGCATCTGGAGCGGTGCGGCATGGTCGCCGCCGTGGCCGGCCAGATGTGCGGGGTGCTGCCGACGACGCGTTACCAGGCGACCGACACCGCCATCAGCCGGGAGATCCGTTCCCGGCTGGACTCCGCGATCCGCACCGGCGTACCACCGGACCCGCGGACCGCGGCGCTCGCCGCGCTGGCGCACGCCGTCGGGCTCGGCAAGCACCTGTACCCGGGGAACGAGGGACGGTCGTCCCGGTCCCGGCTGCGGGATCTGATCCGGCACGATCCGATGGGCGGGCTCGTGGCCCACGCCGTCATGGACGTGCAGAACGGCGCGGCCGCCCAGCCGCGCCGGGGCCCCGCCGCGGCCGGCCGTCCGGCCGCGCCCGGAGCCAGGCCCGCGACGGAACCCCCGCGCGGGGTTCCGATGCAGCCGCACCACGGGTCCATGGCGCGCGCCGTGGCCCACTGAGCCGTCACCCGGCTCGCACAGACCCGGTCCGGGAGCCGCTGGTCCGAGCGGGGCGGTGAGACCTTCGCGGTCTCGCCGTCCCGCTCGGCCGCGTTCCGGCCGGCCGGCGGTTCGAAGGGACACACATATCCTCCGTTTCCCAGCGGCGGAAAGCGCCTAGGTGGCAGTCTGCTCAACAGCAGATACGGAAAGTGTTAAGTCGCAGGCAGGCTGCCGGAGGTGCACGTCCCGTGGCGTCCAATGTCAATCCCACCGTCAGGCGGCGCCGGCTGGGCCAGGAGCTGCGCAGGCTCCGCGAGCTCAAGGGCATGACCGCCGAAGAGGTGGCGGAACGGCTGCTGGTGTCGCAGTCGAAGATCAGCAGACTGGAGAACGGCCGGCGGAGCATCAGCCAGCGCGATGTCCGCGACCTGTGCGGGGTGTACGAGGTCGAGGACCAGCGCATCGTGGACTCGCTGATGGAGATGGCCCGTGACTCCCGCCAGCAGGGCTGGTGGCACACGTTCGGGGACATCCCGTACAGCGTGTACATCGGCCTGGAGACCGATGCCGAGTCGCTGCGGGTCTACGAACCCCAGTTGGTGACCGGTCTGTTGCAGACCCGCTCCTACGCCGAGGCGCTGGTGCGGGGCGCGCTGCCGGAGACGTCGACCGAGGAGATCGACAAGCGGGTCAAGGTGCGGATGCGCCGCCAGGAACGCGTCACCGCCGACCACAACCCGCTGCGGCTGTGGGTGGTGCTGGACGAGGCCGCGCTGCGCCGGGTCGTGGGCAGCAGGCTGATCATGCGGGAGCAGCTGGAGCACCTGATCGAGATGTCCCAGCTGCCGCACGTCACCGTGCAGGTGCTGCCCTTCGAGGTGGGCGCGCATCCGGGGCTCAACGGGCAGTACGCGATTCTGGAGTTCTCCGACGCGGCCGACTCCAGCGTGGTCTATCTGGAGGGTGTGACCAGCGACCTGTACCTGGAGAAGGCGCAGGACGTGCAGAAGTACGCCGTCATGTACGAGCACTTGCGGGCGCAGTCCCTCAATGTGGAGGCGTCCCGGCACTTCATCGCGGAAGCGGCGAAAAGGTACGCCGACTGAGGCGGAGGCGCAGCGGGCGCGGGATCGTACACCGCCGGCCGGGTCCGGCGTACAGCACGCCTGGGATATGCCATCCGGTCGAGTGAACGACCGCTCCACCAAGGGCGGTTGACCGGTAGCGTCGATCACGCCAATCAGACGAGACGGTTGGCGCGAACCGCACTACCGCAACCGCAACAGGAGTGGTCATGGCACTGATTCAGGGCGCGTCGGAGACGTGGATGAAATCCTCCTATTCCGCGGGCAACGGCGCCTGCGTGGAGGTCAAGTCGCCCACCGCCGCCGAACTCGCCGTCCGTGACTCCAAGACCCCCGAGGGACCGGTCCTGGCCTTCCCCGCCGGTGCCTGGAACGCCTTCGTGGCCTCGGTCAAGGTCTGAGGGTTCCCCTCCGGCCCCGGCCGCGACAACCGCACGAGCACCAACGGGCCCTCTCGACCAGTCGCCGTCCTTGCCGAGAGGGCTCGCGCTCCGGGTGCGGACCCGGCCCTGGGGGCCCGACGGACCCGGGGCCCAGCCGAGCCGGGGTTCAACCGAGCCGGGGCTGAGTCGATCCGGGGCTCAGCCCGATCCGGGGCTCAGCCGAGCTGGGCCTCGATCGCGGTGACCACCTCGTCCGACCCGGGCTCGGTCTGCGGCGAGAACCGGGCCACCACCGTCCCGTCCCGGCCGATGAGGAACTTCTCGAAGTTCCAGCGGATGTCCCCGCTGTGCCCCTCGGCGTCGGCGAAACCGACCAGCCGCTCGTACAGCGGGTGCCGGCCCTCCCCGTTCACCTCCACCTTCTCGGTCAGCGGGAAGCTCACGCCGTACGTGGCCGAGCAGAACTGCGCGATCTCCTCGGCGCTGCCGGGCTCCTGCCCGAGGAACTGGTTGCAGGGCACGCCGAGCACGGTGAAGCCGCGCTCCGCGTACCGCTTCTGGAGTTCCTCAAGTCCCGCGTACTGCGGGGTCAGGCCGCACCGGGAGGCCACGTTCACGATGAGGACGGCCTGCCCCGCGAACCGCCGCAGCTCCGCGGAACCGCCCTGGAGGGCGCCGATCTCCACGTCCAGCGGGGCGCCGTTGTGCTCAGTAGTCGTCATGCCCGGATGCTAGCCCCGTCCCGGGCGCCGCACTCGCCCCCGCTCCCGGTCCGGCCTCGGCCAGCATGTCGCCGGCCGCCGTCCGCACGTACAGGACCGACCGCCCGGCCCGCCGCCGCTCCACCAGCCCCGCTTCCCGCAGCACCTTCAGGTGCCGGCCGACCGAACCGAGGCCCTGTCCGGTCACCGCGGTCAGCTGGGTGGTGCTCAGGGGCGAGCCGAGGAGCACCAGGACGGCGGCCCGGCCGGTCCCGAGCAGCGCGCCCAGCGCGGCGGGCACCGCCCGGCCGCCGTCCCCGGCGAGGACACCGGCGCAGGGGTAGACCACCGCGTACCGCTGCCGGCCCTCCCAGGCGACCCAGCCCGTCCGCTGCGGGGTCACCGGCACGAACACCAGCTCCGCGTCGAAGATCTCCCGGGGCGGATACGCGTGCAGATTGACCTGGAACCGGTCGCCCCCGAGCCACCGGGTGCCGCCGGGCCGCAGGGAGTCCAGCACGCCCGCCCAGCCGTCCTGGCCCATCCGCGCCGTCCGCGCGAGCACGTCCGCCTCCAGCACCCGCCGGCGCCGCTCCCAGGACGGCCGTACCGTCTCCCGCCACACCCACTCCAGCAGGCGGGCGGCCCGCTCCGTGAGGTCGTCCCGGTCGAGCACGGCGGGCAGCGGACCCGCCAGGGAGAGGCGCAGGTGGTCGCGGGCCGCGTCGGGCGCCACCGCGCGGACCCGGGCGACCTCGGCCGCGAACGGCTCCCCGCCGCGCGGGGCCGGTGTAAGGAAGTCGGCGATCCAGGCCCGGCCCAGCCCGGCCCGCACCAGATGCGCGGTCACCGGCTCCGCCGCCAGCAACGTCCGGTAGGCGGGCCCGTGGACGCGCAGCCACTCGTGTTCACCGGGGTGCGCGGCGGCGTTCGCGTGCAGCAGCTTCAGACAGGCGAAGGTCTCGGCGAGCGGCGAGACGACGAACCGGCTGCGGGCGAGGGTGTCCGCGTTGAGCTGCCACCACCCCACGGCCCCTCCCGACCCGCCCGTACGACCTTTCGCACCACGGCGAAACAATAACGAGCACCCGGAGCCCCGGCCCAGACTCCGGGCCATGCCCAGTTACCGATCCCTCGTCCGTACCCCGGAGTTCACCCCGCTCTTCCTCGGCTCGGCCGCGCAGACCGCCGCGCAGACCGTCGGCGGCCTCGCGCTCGGCACGCTCGTGTTCCGGTCGACCGGCTCCCCGCTGCTGGCGTCGGTGAGCATGTTCGGCCCCTCGCTCGCCCAGATGCTGGGCGCCACCGTGCTGCTGTCCGGCGCCGACCGGCTGCCGCCGCGTACGGCCCTGTCCGCGATCGCCCTGGCCTTCGCGGCCGGTACGGCGGCCCAGGCGCTGCCCGGTCTGCCGGCCGGCGCGCTCCTCGCCATCGTCCTGCTGCTGGGCCTGGTCGCCTCGCTCGGCGGCGGGGTGCGCTGGGGCCTGCTGAACGAGATCCTCACCAAGGACGGCTATCTGCCCGGGCGTTCGCTGTTCAACATGATGGGCGGGCTGGCGCAGATCGCCGGGTTCGCCACCGGCGGCGCCCTGCTCGCCGTCCTCTCCCCGCGCGCCTGCCTGCTGCTGGCGGCGGCCCTGTACCTGACATCCGCCCTCGTGCTGCGGTTCGGCCTGACCGCCCGGCCGCCCCGCGCCGGCGGCCGCCCGTCACCGGCGGCGACCTGGCGCGCCAACGCCCGGCTGTGGTCGTCCCGGCCGCGCCGGCTGACCTACCTGGGCCTGTGGCTGCCCAACGGCATGGTCGTCGGCTGTGAGTCGCTGTACGTGCCGTACGCCCCGCACGCGGCCGGCACCCTGTTCGCGTGCGGGGCGCTCGGCATGTTCGCCGGGGACGTGACGGTCGGCCGGCTGCTCCCCGCCGCCGTACGCGCCCGCCTGGCCACTCCGCTGCTGCTCCTGCTCGCGGTGCCGTACCTGGTGTTCGCCGCGCGTCCGCCGCTGGCGGTGGCGGTGGTCTGCGTGACCGTGGCCTCCGTCGGTTTCGCGGCGAGTCTGGTCCAGCAGGAGCGGCTGATGCGGCTGACCCCCGACGGCATGACCGGCCAGGCCCTGGGACTGGACTCGGCCGGCCGGCTCACCCTCCAGGGCGTGAGCGCGACGGCGGCGGGCACGCTGGCCCAGTTCACCTCGCCCGCGGCGGCGATGAGCGCGATGGCGGCGGCCTCGGTCTGCGTCACCCTGGCCCTGACGGCGGCCGCCCGCCGCACCCCGGCCCGCACCGCCGTGGCTTAAGGTCTGACCACCGCTCGACGGGCCGGGGCAGGCCGGGCGGGTGCCGGGGGAGGGGCTGATGGGGGAAGCGGGCGCGGACTGGCCGGCCGTGGCGGAGGAGGTCGAGCGGCTGACGGCCGCCGGCCTGTGGAACCCGCCGCCGGGCACCGCCATGGAGATCCTCGGACTGGGCCGGCGGGAGGTCCCGCACAGCCGCATGGTCGGCTGGCTGCTCGACCCCGCCGGCTCGCACGGACTGGGCCCGCGGCTGCTGGACGCGTTCCTGCGCCGGGCGGGCCGTGAGCGGCCGGCGGGGGCCCCGCGCGCGGGCGAGGTCCGGGTCGAGCGGGAAGTCGTCCTGCGGGGCGGCGACGGCCCCGGCGACCGGCGCGCGGACCTCGTCGTCCGGCTGGACGGCACACCGGTCGTCGTCGAGATGAAGATCGACGCCCAGGAGGGCGCCGGCCAGACCACGGACCTGGCGGGCCACTTCCGCGCGTCGCACGGCATCCCGCTCTTCGTCTACCTCACCCTCGACGGCTCGCCCGCCGTGGACCCCGCCTTCGTGCCGATGAGCCTGCGGGACGTCGCGCACGACCTGCGCGCCGCGCTCGCCACGGCCCCGGAGCCGGCCGGTGCCGCCGCTGCCGTGGGCCGCCGTACCGCCGCCGACTATCTGGAGACCCTCGGGATGCTGACCCGGACCAACGCCGCGGCCCGGGCCGCGGCACGCTTCTGGCTGCGGCACGGCGACGCCCGCGCGTACGACGAGGCCCGGGCCGCGGCCTGGACCGTCCTGCGGGAACTGCCCGACCGCACCGCCCACGTGCTCGGGCAGCACCCCGCCACCGCCGGGGACGACGGCCTCCGCGTCGTCCTGCGCACGGAGCGGGTGCAGGGGAGCGGCGGACTGCTCCGCGAGGACCGCGTGGTGCTGCTGACCCGGGAGCGCTGGACGGACGGGCGGGGCGAGCCCCGGGCCGGTGTCGGCTTCGCCGTCCGCGAGCACCGCCACCGCGACGACAGCCACTGGAGCCAGGAGAACATGCCCTACTACGGCATATGGCTCGCGGACCCGGCGCCGGCCCGGCAGCCCCTGCTCGGCCGCCCCAGGCCGCCCTGGGGCAACTGGGGTGCCGACTGGGACTACTTCCCGCTGTCGCTGGACGGCACGGAACCGGACGACGACCCGGCGGACACCTACGCGGCCCGTGCCGCGGCCCTCCTCCACACCCTCTGGACGGCCCACGAACCCGCCCTGGCGGCCCTCTTGGACGCCCAGCCGCCCGGGGACGCCCAGGCCGCCGTACGGCCGGCCTAGCCGCTGCCTGGCATCATCGTCCCGATGCTGGTGCCAGGGGGGTATCCAGCCGGGGTGGGGATCGAGGAAGCCGTGACCTTTTCCATGGACAGAGTCGTCGACCAACTGGTCGGGGAGAGACTCACGTTCGACCTGGCGGCGGCCGAGCTGGACAAGACGATCCGCAGCGCGGACGACGCGGAGTTCGCCGCCCTGCTGGTGCGGGCCGGCTGTATCCCGGAGCGGTACAGCCACGACTCCACCGAGGAGAAGCTGTACGCCAAGGCGATGGACTCGATCGTCGCCGAGGCCCTGCGCAGGGTCGGCTATGCCGCCGACGTGACGCAGGAGCGGGCCAACTCGGCCGACGTGGTGGCGGACGGCGGTTCTCCCGCCCACTCGCTGGTGGCGGACGCCAAGGCGTTCCGGCTTTCGCGTACGGCGCTCAACCCCAAGGATTACAAGATCGAGGCGCTGAGCAAGTGGCGCAAGGGCGCCGATTACGCGATCCTCGTCGCCCCCATCGCCGGTTACCCGGAAGGGGAGAGCCGCCTCTACGCCGAGGCCGACCGGTACCAGGTGACGCTGCTGTCCTACTCGCACCTGGCCCTGATGATCGACTCCGGGGCGGGACCGGACCGGCTGGAGAGCATCTGGCGGCGCGGCGCCGGGCACGAGGCGGCGACGGGCAACGCCCCGCGGTACTGGACCGCGCTGGACGGCGCGCTGCGGGAAGCCCTCGGGTGGGACCAGGCGGACTGGTCGCACGCGCGCAGGCAGTACTTCGGCAGCCTGCTGCGCAACGCGGAGGACGAGCTGGCCTACTTCGACGAGGTGCGGAGGGACATCTCGGCCATGAGCCGGGAGGAACTGGCCGCCATCGCCATAGACGCACTGAAGATCGACAGCAAGATGCGCACCATCCGGGCGCGGGTCGCGAAGACCCGGGCCCTGGTCGACGGAATGGAAGAGCGGGAGCGGTAGCCGGGGCCGGTCCGGGTCAGCGCGCGGAGAAGCTGAATCCCGGGACGCTCTCCCGGATCCGCTCGGCGATCTCGCGGCAGGCGGCATTCACCGTCTCCTGCCGGCTCAGCGCCTCGTCCGTGAAGTGGCCGAGCCGGGCCTCTGCGGCGGAGACGAACGCCAGGGTCGCCGCCACGTCGTCCGGCCAGTCCGCCGTGGCCGCGCGCTCCAGGGCCGCCTTGATCAGGTCATCGGTCCCGGGCGCGTCGATCAGCTCGTCGGTCCCGGGCGTCTTGGCCAGCGCGTCGGACCCGGGCGTCCTGACCAGCGCGTCGGACCCGGGCACTTCGATCAGCGCGTCGGTCCGGGGCGTTTCGACCAGTGCGTCGGGCCCGGGCGTCTCCCGTGCCGGGTCCGGCGCGCTCGCCGCC
Source organism: Streptomyces sp. NPDC017095 (assembly GCF_044332325.1). Lineage (NCBI taxonomy): Bacteria > Bacillati > Actinomycetota > Actinomycetes > Kitasatosporales > Streptomycetaceae > Streptomyces > Streptomyces sp. NPDC017095. The sequence continues at coordinate 235,559 of NZ_JBIROU010000004.1, read as the reverse complement.
TCGCGGGGCCGGGCGACCAGGACCAGGGACGTGTTGACGGCGGCCGACTTCATCGAGCGCGGCCGGTGCGTCCGCTCGATGGTCATCGGCCACAGCTGGGTGATCTTCAGTCCGGCCCGCACATAGGCCGCGACCAGCGAGGACCAGCCGCTGAGGGAGCTGTGCGCGTAGCACACGGTGATCACGCCGTCCTGCTTGAGGACGCGGCGTGATTCCCGCAGGACCTGGGTCATTCCGGTACTGAAATAGGCCCAGGCTTCCCCGGGACCTCCCTGGCGCCGGGGAGCCGCGGTCAGCTCCCTGGCCGTATCGGTTCCCGGCGCGCTGAAAATCTCGGGGAAAGTGCCGAGCAACGCCATTCTTTTGAAGGCGTAGATGCAGTCGGCGAGAATGCTGTAGTAGAGGTTGTCGTAATACGGCGGGTCCGTGACCACGGCGTCGAAGAAGGCGTCCGGATAGGGCAGGGAACGCGAGTCGCCCCGGGTGATCCTCTCCTCCTCGTCCGCCGCCAGGGGAAGCCGGCCCACGCCGGCGGCGATGCGCTCCAGTTTGCCGTAGAGGTTCGCCGGCCCGCTCAGCAGCGGGTCGATCTCGACGAAGTCCCACAGCATGGGCATACCGGGACCGGACAGGCCGCGGCCCACCTGCTCGTTCTGCGAGATCCACATGCACAGCCGGGAATTCCAGTCGGCGAGCTGGTCGATAAGACCCGACAGGAAAGCGGCGAGCGCCTTCGCCCGGGGCACGCCGTACTTCTCCTCCCAGACCTCCTGCCGCTCACGGATGATCCGGCACAGCCGGACGGTGACCGCGAGCTGCCGCTCGGTGAAGAGGGAGGCGATGGTGTCGTGGCCGTACACGGTGGGATTGGTGATGCCGGACCAGGCGGGGATGCCGGCGTCGGGGACCGGGAGCCCGAGCGCGGCGCAGTCCTCCTCGATCATCCGCTCGGCGACGGCGGTGCCGGCGTAGCGGTGCGGCGCCGTGACCGGGACGAACTGCTTGCGCTTGTCGAGTTCGGCCACCGCCGTGAGTTTGTCGGCCGCCGTCTTCCGGATCAGCTCGACCGTCTCCTGCCGGTCGTACTCCTGGCCGCAGAAGAAGCACCGCAGCGCGTTGCGCCCGCTCCACGCCGAGGTGTCCGTGACGGCCGCGGCGGAGGGCGCGTCGACGACCTCGGCGTCGAAGGACCGGGTGCGGGCGTTCGGCCGCTGGACGACCGCGCGCTGCCGTCCCGCCTTCTTGGACAGCCAGGGCCGCTTCTGCAGGGGCATTTCGCCGCCGCAGCCGGTGCACGTGGCGGACCGGCTCCAGAAGTAGCAGATGACGTTGTCCGCGTCGCGGGCCGGGAACAGTGCGCCGGTCTCGGACTTCAGCTGGTCCAGGACGCCGCGTCCCTCCAGCGTGAGCAGGCGCGGCAGCTCGCGGCCGGCCGGCCTGCCGAGGTCGAGGAGGGCCTTGGCGCTGAAGTAGGCCAGCTCGTTGTTCTCCATCCCGTACATCCGGACACCCAGCCGGGCACCCGCGAGCGGGAAGGTGGCGCCCCCGACGAAGGGGTCGAGGACCCGTGACTCCGCCGCCGGCCGGGCGGGGTCGAGGGACGCGGAGATCAGCTCCCTCGCCGTGGAGAACGGACGGCGGGCCCACCAGGTGAAGACCGTGTGCGGCGAAGAGGCGCGCTGGTACCTCTCGGACGTGCCCTCCTCGGAGATCGACGCCACATCGAGATACCGCTCAATCGGACGCTTCCGGATCTCCGGCACTGGTTCTCCTCGGACACTGCACAGCGAAAGGCCCCGGACGAGAAGTCCGAGGCCTGAGGACCCTTCCCCGGACCCGGAACCCGGGACAGAGCGGTCGTCCACGGTGCCCCATGCCCCCGACAGGACGCGAACCCACCACCCGCGCGCCAGGCGAGAACGTCAATCGATCAGGATACTCAGCGAGGGCACGCCAGGCTCGGGCAGCCCATGATAACAAGGGCGTGACCTGGGCAAATCGATGCCGGTGGGGTTTGGTAGGGCTTGGTGAGGAGCGTGGTGAACTCCGAGCGGACGCCCGTGGACTTTCACCCCGCCACCGCCCGCAGCGGCCGAACACCCTCGCTCCGGGCCGCCATACCCTCGGTGGGAATGCTGGTGGTCCAGGCGACCTCGGCCGCTCTCTCGCCTTCGGACGGGGGAGGGCCTGCCCTTGGTGCCCGGTACCCTGCCCCATGAATTGCGCTGTGGTCTTCGACGTGGGCGAGTGTCTGGTGGACGAGACCACCGAGTACGGCACCTGGGCGGACTGGCTCGGCGTCCCCCGGCACACCTTCGCAGCGATGTTCGCCCCGGGCGTCGACCTTGTCGGCACCAGCGACGACTGGGTCACGTCGAAGCCGGACCGGGCGTTCTTCGACCGCGTCGCCGAGGTCGTCCCGGCCGGACCCGACGAGATGCTGTACGTCGGCGACCGCGTCGACAACGACATCCGCCCCGCGGCCATGGCCGGCATGCACACCGCACTCGTCCGCCGCGGGCCGTGGGCCACCATCCAGTGGACAGCGAGGAAGCGAAGAAGTTCCCTGCGTTCCGCGTGGAGAGCCTCCTCGAACTGTCCGGCCTGATCGGATCCTTCAACGTGTCACAGCGCTGACTGTCGAGACCACCCGTACAGCCGGTCGTCGAAGTTCCGGAGACAGCGCTCGTGTTGGTGCGGCGCCAACGCCCGCCGTACCTCGCGCACCCGGTCCATGCCCATCGCGGTGCCCGGTGCGCTTTGCCTCACGCAGGTCGAAGAACTCGATCCGGTCCACCAGCAAGTAGGGCTCGGCGAGCGAGTCGCTCGTGTCGGTCGCGGCGGAGTGCCGGCACTCGGACGACTCGGGACCGATCGTGACCATTCCCCAACCAAAGCCGAAAGGCGTGGTCCAGCCTCCCGAGAAGGGAGAGGAGGTCGCATGTCCGAGCGGATCGACCCGCGGTACGCGGACCTGATGGCTGCGTGGAAGCGCGCACAGCAGCCGCAGCCGCGTGACCCGGAGCCGCAGCCGCGGCGGGCGTTCATCGTCCCGCCGAAGAACCGACAGCAGCAGCCCGACCGGCCGCGGTAGGTCGCCGGCGCAGCCCCTGACGACGGGGCTGTGCCGGAGACGAGCCGTCACCCCTGACCCCGGCGGGATACCGAGCGCACGCCGGGCACGAGGTGCGTCTGGTCTGCCGGGGTGGTGCAATGGACTCGGCGGTGTGAGAACCGCCGGATGCCTGGGTGATCCTCCAGCCCCGCGGCGGATGCGCGACGTCAACGGCCCTTGTGCTCGCCCTCGGACCGCCAGGGATCATGTGGCCGCCCTTCGCCGTGAGGGCTCGCAGCATGGCGCGTAGCGGCCAGCCGGTGACGGGTTCCGTCGGGCAGTGAGGAACTGCCGCCGAGCCCGGCAGGGCGCTTGTCCGGAGGTGGCGTCGTTCTCACGCTTCTCTCCGAGGAGCCGGCCCGACGAACCGGATGAACGTACGGGAGTCGCCATGGACCGCTATCCGCCCATCGCCGACCATGGTCTGATCGGTGACTTGCAGACCGCTGCTCTGGTCTCCTCCCGTGGCGTGATCGACTGGTTCGCCGCTCCCCGGTTCGACTCGCCGAGCGTCTTCGCCTCCCTGCTCGACCACGACCGGGGCGGATACTTCATGTTCGCCCCGCAGGACCCCGAGGCCGTCTGCAAACAGCTCTACTATCCGGACACAGCCGTGCTGGTCACGCGGTTCATGTCACCGGCCGGCGTCGGCGAGGTCGTCGACTGCATGCCACCGGACGAGGCCCTCGTACCGACGGACCGGCACGCCGTGGTGCGTCTCGTACGCGCCGTACGCGGCACCGTGCGCTTCTCCTTGGAATGCCGGCCCCGGTTCGACTACGGCCGGGCCGTCCACGACCTCGATCTGACCCATGACACCGCTGCGTTCCGGGCGCCTGCGCAGACCGGTCACCTCCAGACCACGTTCCCCGTGCAGCGCGACGGGCGGGACGTCCGGAGCGAGATCACGCTCACGGCCGGGCAGACGGCCGCAGCCGTCTTCACCGTCTGCGACACCGGCGGGCCGCCGCCGGCCCCCGTCACCCTGGAAGAGCTGACCGATCAGTTCGTCGTCATCGGCGAGTTCTGGCAGAACTGGCTTCGCACCTCCCGCTATCGCGGTCGGTGGTCGGCCGTGGTGAACCGCTCGGCCATCACCCTGAAGCTCCTCACGTACGCCCCGACGGGCGCACCGGTCGCCGCGGCCACGATGGGCCTTCCCGAACAGGTCGGCGGCGAGCGCAACTGGGACTACCGGTACACGTGGGTGCGCGACGGAGCCCTGTCCGTAAGGGCGCTGCTGGACCTGGGATTCGTCGACGAGGCGGCCCGGTTCACCCGCTGGCTGGGCGACCGTATGCGTGACCGCGCCGGCGTACCGGGCGAACGCCTGCAGATCATGTACCGGGTCGACGGAGACCCCGACATCCCGGAGGAGACCCTCGACCACTTCGAGGGTTACCGCGGTTCCGCGCCGGTGCGGGCCGGGAACGCGGCGATGGACCAACTGCAGCTCGACATCTACGGCGAGGCGCTCTATGCCCTGTCCGAGAGCCGGGGAGTAGGAGTACAGACCGGGTATCACGGCTGGAAGGGGCTCGCCGCGATCCTGGACTGGCTCGCCGTCACCTGGGACCGGCCGGACGAGGGTATCTGGGAGACCCGCGGCGGCCGCAAGGACTTCACGTACAGCCGGGTGATGTGCTGGGTCGCCTTCGACCGAGGGCTGCGCCTGGCGCAGGAGTTCAGCCGCCCCGCCGACATCTCCGGCTGGACCGCCGCGCGCAACGCCATCCTGGAACAGGTGATGGAACGCGGATGGAGCGACCGGGAGCAGGCCCTGGTCCAGCAGTACGGCGGTCATGTCCTCGACGCGTCCCTGCTGCTCATTCCCCGTGTCGGCTTTCTGGCCCCCAGGAGTCCCGGCTGGCTCTCGACGCTCGATGCGATGGACCGCACCCTCGTCTCGGACAGTCTCGTCTACCGCTACGACCCGACGGCGTCCCCGGACGGCCTGCGCGGCTCCGAGGGCACCTTCAGCCTCTGCACCTTTCTCTACGTCGACGCACTCGCCCGGGCCGGCCGGGTCCGGCAGGCGCGCTACGCGTTCGAGAAGATGCAGACGTACGCCAACCATGTGGGCTTGTTCGCCGAAGAAATCGGCCCGAGCGGGGAACAACTCGGCAATTTTCCACAGGCGTTCACCCATCTTTCCCTCATTATGGCGGCCACCACTCTCGACGACGCCCTCGACCGTGAGCAGGCGTGACAGGGTCGTGCATCCGGCGCCGATGGGTGTGTCCTCGGTGCCGTTCCCCGGGTGCGGGGGACCTTCACACGACATAGGCTGGTGAGGGTCAAGTCAGGTTCTCAGGCGCGGAGCGACAAAAGCAGATCCCTTGCATCCGGAGAGCGGAAACACCTGCGGATACCTTTGACGAGCGCGGTTGTCTTCTGCCCGCGAGCGAGGTGACGACGCTCCGCCGTTTTCTTCCCGCATTCGCCTCTTCGCCCCTTGGGTGTGGCGCGCCGGACGGTGCTGCCCGCGGAACCTGCGGTTCTCCAGTGTTCAGGCGGAGGTCGGTCAGGATGAGAGTTGTCGTGGATCTTTCCCGTTGCGAAGGATATGCGCAATGCGCGTTCCTGGCTCCGGACGCTTTCCGGCTGCACGGCGAGGAAGCCCTGATGTACGACCCGCAGCCCGACGACGTCCAGCGGGAGCGGGTGCTGCGCGCCGCGGCTGCCTGCCCGCTCCAGGCCATTCTGGTGGACCGGTTGGAGGAGCCGGACGTGTCGGCGGGGGTGCCGCGGTCATGAGCAGTGCCGACACCCTGCAGAGGTTCAAGCGCGACGGCCGCGTCGTGATCGTCGGAGCGTCGCTGGCGGGACTGCGGGCCGCGGAGGCCCTGCGCGACGAAGGGTTCACCGGGACGCTGACCATGATCGGTGACGAGGCGGCCGAGCCCTACGACCGTCCCCCGCTGTCCAAGCAGGTACTCACCGGATGGGTGCCCGCCGGGGGCACCGCGCTGCCGCGACGCCGTGACATCGACGCGGAGTGGCTGCTGGGCGTGCCCGCCGACGGACTGGATCTGGCGACCAACCACGTGCATCTCGCCGACGGTCGCCGCATCCCCTTCGACCGCATGCTGATCTCCACCGGCGTACGAGCGCGGCCCTGGTTCGTCGAGGCCGAGGCGGCCCTGGACGGCGTGTTCGTGGTCCGCACCCGCGAGGACGCCGACGGCCTGCAGCGAGCGCTCGCCGCCGGCCCCTCCCGCGTCCTGGTCATCGGCGCGGGCTTCACCGGCTCCGAGATCGCCTCCATCTGCCGGGAGCGCGACCTTCCGGTGACCGTCGCCGAACTCGCGCCGGCCCCGCTGGTCGGGGGGCTCGGTGCCATGATCGGCGACATCGCGGCGGACATGCAGCGCGCCCACGGTGTGGACCTGCGCTGCGGTGTCAAAGTCACCCGGCTGGAGGGCGACGCGCAGGGACGGTTCCGCCGTGCCCACTTCGAGGACGGCAGCACCGTCGACGCGGATGTCGTGGTGGTGGCGCTCGGAGGCATCCGCAACACCGAGTGGCTACGCGACTCGGGGCTGGCGGTGGGCGTGTGGGGAGTCGCCTGCGACTCGGGGTGCCGTGCCTTCGACCTCAACGGCCTGGTCACCGACGACATCTTCGTCGCCGGTGACGTGGCACGCTGCCCGAACCCCGTCTACGAGTACCGGTTCATCTCGCTGGAGCACTGGGCCAACGCGGTGGAACAGGCCGGGATCGCGGCGCACAACATGGTCAGCGCCCAGGCGGACCGCTGGCCGCACCTGTCCATCCCGGCGTTCTGGTCGATCCAGTTCGGTGTCAACATCAAGTCCGTCGGCGTACCGACCTATGCCGACCAAGTCGTCGTGACCCAGGGGTCCGTGGCCGACCGGCGCTTCGTCGCCGCCTACGGGTACCAGGGCCGTGTGACCGCGGCGGTCAGCTTCGACAACGCGAAGTGGCTGGACCACTACCGGCAGTTGATCGAGACGGCCGCGCCCTTCCCGCCCCCCTGCCCCACGCCCGACCAGCCCGTCGACGCCAAACCGGTCCCCGTCGACTTCCCCGGCCCCACTCTGCTGGCGCAGGGCGCCACGGTGGTCGTCACCGGCCACGACCCGGGCGAACGGCGCGTCACGGCGATGCGGCAGCACCGGTAGGAGAGGAAGCAGGAAGGAAAGCGAGATGACCGCGACCGAGACGTCCGACATCCTGCCCCGGATCCTCGACTACGCCTCCCGGGCCGACCCGTATCCGCTGTACGCGGAGCTGCGCAAGACACCGGTGGCCCCGCAGGCGGACGGCAGTTACGTCATCAGCACCTATCGCGAGCTGGCCGGCATACTGCACAATCCACACCTGAGTTCCGACACCCGCAATCTGTCACGGCCGATGCCCGGCGCCGAGGAACGCGCCGCGCCGGCGTTCCTCAACCTCGATCCGCCCGAACACGACCGCCTGCGGCGCCTGGCCATGCGTCATTTCGGCCCACCGCACACTCCGGGACTGGTCACCGGCATGGAAGGCGACCTGACCGCCACCGTCAGCGGCCTGATCGACGACTTCTCGGACAAAGAGCGGATCGACATCGTCGACGACTTCGCCTACCCGTTCCCCGTCACCGTGATCTGCCACCTGCTCGGCGTACCGCGTGAGGACGAACCGCGCTTCCACGTATGGGTGGACGCCGTCATCGGCTCGATCAACTACGACCCGGAGACCGACCCGAAGGAGAAACTGGACAACGGACTGCGGGCCACCAAGGACCTGCGCCAGTACCTTGGCGGGCTTCTGGAGCAGCGCCACGGCCGGCCGGGCGGGGATCTGCTGACACGGCTGGCCAACGACGACGGGCCCGACGGGCGCATGACCGACGAGGAAATCGTCAGCACCGCGAACCTGCTGCTCATCGCCGGCCACGAGACCACCGTCAACCTCATCACCAACGGCATGCTGACCATGCTGCGCAACCCCGACGTGCTGCACCGTCTGCGCGCCGAACCGGACCTGGTCGTCCCCCTGGTCGAGGAGCTGCTGCGTTACGAGCCTCCCGTTCACATCATTCCGTGGCGGGCGGCGTACAGCGACATCCCGGTCGGCGGCACCGTCATCCCCAAGGGCTCGCAGATCATGCTCATGCTCGCCTCGGGCAGCCGCGATCCACAACGCTTCGACCGTCCCGATCATTTCGACCCCGACCGGCAGGACAACCAGCACCTGGGGTTTGGCAGCGGCATCCACCTGTGCTTCGGGGGACCGCTGGCCCGCCTGGAGACCCAGATCGCGCTGAGGGAACTGGTACGCCGTCTCGACGGGCCCCGGCTGCTCGCCGACCCTCCGCCGTACCGGCCGAGCCCCATTCTGCGCGGGCCGATCCATCTGCACGTCGAGCAGAGCGGCTGACGGCACGGGAGACCGGACCCGCCGGCGCCGGTTCCCTCGCCGTGGGCGTCGCGGTACGCGGTCCCGGAGGCCCGGGGGACCCCGAGCAAGGAGGCAGACCACCGTGAACCCAACCTCCGAAGACGCACGTCCCCGGGACGTGATACCCGCCCACATCCTCAAGGGCCAGAAGGCACTGGTCACCGGCGCCAACTCCGGAATCGGCAAGGCGACGGCCATCGCCCTCGGCCGGGCCGGCGCCGACGTCGTCGTGAACTACGTGGCCGGACGCGAGGACGCCGAAAAAGTAGCCGAAGAGATCACCTCCTTCGGCGGCCGCGCTGCCGTCTACGAGGCGGACGTCTCCGACGAGGACCAGGTCGTCGCCATGCTGGACCGGATGATCCAGGACTTCGGCACGATCGACATCCTGGTCGCCAACGCCGGTCTCCAGCGCGACGCCCCCTTCACAGAGATGACGCTCGCCCAGTGGCAGAAGGTACTGGACGTCAACCTCACAGGTCAGTTCCTGTGCGCCCGGGAAGCGACGAAGGAATTCCTGCGGCGCGGGGTCGTACCGGAGGTCTCCAGCGCCGCAGGGAAGATCGTCTGCATGAGCTCCGTGCACCAGCTCATCCCCTGGGCGGGACACGCGAACTACGCCACCTCCAAGGGAGGTTTGCAGATGATGATGGAGACGTTGGCGCAGGAACTGGCCCCGCAGAAGATCCGCGTGAACGCGGTGGCCCCGGGAGCCATCAAGACACCGATCAACCGCAGCGCCTGGGAGACGCCCGAGGCCCGCGCAGACCTGCTGCGGCTGATCCCCTACAGGCGCATCGGCGACCCCGAGGACATCGCCAACGCCGTCGTCGGTCTCTCCTCGGACCTCATGGACTACGTGGTGGGAACCACCCTCTACGTGGACGGCGGCATGACCCTCTTCCCTGGCTTCGCCACCGGCGGATGACCTTCAGGGAGCGGCACCACGGGCCCGGGAGCTCCCCGTCCGCCGGCCGGAAGGGTTCCTGCCCTGGTGTGTTTCCCTGGGCCCATGCATGCAGGTTCGCGACCGGCGCTGTTGATGTCCCCGGTGCATGTCATCCGGAGCCGGTGCCGCAGCGGGCAGCGTTCTGGCGCTGTTGTCCCTTCCGTCGCTGGGGGCCTGCGTAAGGAAGTGGTCAGGCCACCCGGCCCGGCGGGGACGAGCAGCGGGTGCGAGGCCGCCGGCGGCTCACCACCCGGCCGGCGGCCGTTTTCTGCAGCAGCCCGTAGGCGAGGACGGGCAGGAGCAGGTGCGGTTTGTCGGGCAGCGTGGTGGTGATGAGAACGGCGCTCGCGCTGCTGTTGTTCATGCCGCAGGCGAGCGTGAGTGACGAGGCCGCGGCGGCGTCCAGCCTCAGCAGGCGCGCGGCCGCGTGGCCGGCTGTGAACGACAGCAGGCAGACACTCGCCGTCACGGCCAGCGCGGCAGCGAGCAGCAGAGGGCGCGGGCGGGCCAGGAACGAGCCGAGGGCGCCACTGGCGTTGACGTAGGTGAGGAGGAGCGAGCCGGCCAGGGCGACCGGCTCGATGACGCCGAGTACCCGGCTCGGCCACGGCGCGGGCAGTGCCAGACGGCAGACAGTGCCGGCCGCGCAGGGCAGGACCACGCCGATCAGGGCGAATCCGCCGTGGGCGGTGTGCGCGGCCCTGGCGAGCGTGCCCGCGTAAGCGTCGCTGAGCAGCGGCAGCAGGCTGCCGATGACCAGGGGAATGGTGAGCGGGCTGAGGAAGGTGGAGGCGAGGACGAGACCCACCATGGTGGGCTGGTCGCCCTCCCCCTTGCCGGTCCACACGGTGGCTCCGGCGGCGACGGGCATCGCCGTGATGAGGATCATCGCCGTCACCAGGCCGCTGCCGCCGTCGGTGTCGGGGGTCAGGCGGAGCAGGAACGCGACGCCGGGGATGACCAGCAGTGGGATCGTCAGGTGCAGGACGAGCCCGGTCAGCAGGGCGATCGGGCGTCGAAGCAGGGTGCCGAGCGCGCGCAGGGGCACCTGGAGCCCTGCCGCGAAGAGCACCAGGGACAGCAAGAGCGGCGCAGCGGAGACAGGTAGGACGCCCGCCCCGCCGAGGGGCAGGGAGTGCTCCCGGCGCAGCCACAGCCCGGGTCCTGGCAGGAGCAGGGCGGCGGTGTAGGCCAGGACGGTCGCGCGGCCGAGCCGGTGGCGTAGCTGAATCGTCGCCCGCTCAGCCGCTCGCCGGCCGGCAGGTGGGATGGGCAATGCGGCCTTCTTCCGTCACGGGGGGCAGGAGCGGGAGGGGCGCCCGTAGGGGGCGATTCACGGCGCCCATGCTGCTGGTGCAAGCGGTGTGGTGCGCCGGTGCCGCGCGAGCACTCAGGATGCGTTCAGGTTCCCGGTGCCACTCTCGGGGGCCATGACATACGAAACGTCCGGCACATCCGCGGTCCCCGAGGCAGTCGGACCTGCCGTTCCGGCGCGACACCGGGTCCGCTGGAACAAGGTGCCCGAGGTCACCCTCTACTTCTGGATCATCAAGGTGCTGTGCACGACGGTCGGGGAGACCGCGGCCGATCTGCTGAACGAGAAGGCCGGCCTGGGTCTGACCGGTGTGTCGGTGCTGATGAGCGCGCTGCTGGCCGCGGTGCTGGTGGTGCAGTTCCGTACGACGGCGTACCGGGCAGGCGTGTACTGGCTCGCCGTGGCTCTGATCAGCGTCGTCGGCACCCTGATCAGTGACAATCTCACCGACGACATGGGCGTGCCGCTGGAGACGAGTACGACGGTGTTCGCGATCCTCCTCGCGATCGTGTTCGCCGTCTGGTACCGGCGTGAGCGGACGCTGTCCATCCACAGCATCGACACCACAAGCCGTGAGTCCTTCTACTGGCTCGCGGTGCTGTTCACCTTCGCTCTGGGAACCGCGGCCGGTGATCTGGTCTCCGAGCGCATGGATCTCGGGTACTGGCTGTCCGCCGTCCTGTTCGCCGCGGCCATCGCCGCGGTGGCCCTCGCACGCTTCGCGCTGGGCCTGGACGCGGTGTGGAGCTTCTGGATCGCCTACATCCTCACCCGCCCTCTCGGCGCCTCCATCGGCGACTACCTCTCCCAGCCCACCGGTGACGGTGGCCTGGGTCTGGGCACGGTGGTGACCAGCGCGCTGTTCCTGGCCGTCATTCTCGGCCTGGTCGTCTGTCTGAGTGTGACGCGCAAGGACGTCGCCGGGCCTGACCCTGCTGCCCGACGCGCGGCCTGACCTGGCACACGGCGGGCGTTCAGGATGTGTTCAGGCATCCTGTGCGACGGTCGGAGATCCAGGCCGCTGTCGGCGGCCGGCACATGCGACAGGGCACTCGATCCGGCACGCGGGTGGGGCGCCCTGTCGTTCGACCGCACAGGAGACGCCGAATGGAGAAACCGGAGGCCCTCACCGACCTCGACGTGGCGGCCGCGTCGAGGACGGACAAGTCGGTGACGAAGAAGCTGCCCGAGGCCACGCTGGCGTTCTGGATCATGAAGATCGCCGCGACCACCCTGGGCGAGACGGCGGGCGACCTCTTCGCGCAGACCCTGAAACTGGGCTACTTCCTGACCACGGTCGTGCTGTTCCTGGTCTTCCTGGTGACGCTGGTCGTCCAGCTGCGCTCCCGCCACTACAACCCGTTCTTCTACTGGACCGTGATCCTGTCGACCTCCATGGCCGGCACCACCATGTCCGACTTCATGAACCGGGACGCCAGCGCCAAGTACCTTGCGAACGGCGCGACGAAGCTGGGCTGGGGCCCGCAGGGCCTGGGCCTCGGCTATCCGGCGGGCGCGGCGATCCTGATCTCGATCCTCATGGCGATCTTCCTCGCCTGGAAGCTGAGCGGGATGACGTTCCGGATCCGCGACATCGTCACTTTCCGGGGGGAGGCGTTGTTCTGGGCGGCGATCCTCGTCTCGAACACCCTCGGCACCTCGATGGGCGACTTCCTCTCCGACAGCTCCGGCCTCGGCTACCTGGGCGGCGCTTTGCTCGTGACCGGGGTGCTGGCCGTGCTGGTGGTGCTGATGAAGGTACCCGTGGTGCCGAACGTGCTGCTGTTCTGGATCGCCTTCGTCCTCACCCGACCGCTGGGCGCCACCGCCGGCGACTTCCTCACCAAGCCCGTCGCCAAGGGCGGCCTGGACCTGGGTACCGCGGGCTCGTCCGCCGTACTCCTCGCCGTCCTGTTCGGACTGATGGCCTACGCCCATGTGCGGGAACGCCGGTCGGTGCGGGAGGGACAGGCACCGGTCACCCGGCGGGCAGAGTGATCGTGAACCTGGCCCCCGGCGTGTGCAGGGCGTCGTAGGACACCTCACCGCCGACGGCGCGAGCCAGACGGCGCGCGAGCGGCAGCCCCAGGCCCGCGCCGTCGTGTCCGTCACCGGGATCGGCACGCCGGCCGGGCTGGAACAGGTCGTCCGCGAACGTCTCCGGCACACCGGGGCCGTCATCGACGACGTCGATCCGCACGGCGCCGGGCACGCGCCGCGCCGACACGGTCACCCGGGAGCGGGCGTAGCGGACGGCGTTGGTGAGCAGGGGGCTGAGGATGCGTGCGAGGGGGGCGGGGGCGACAACCGCCTCCAGCACCGGTGCCTCCGCCTCCACCTCGGTCTTCACCCGGTCAGGGAGGTCGAGGTGCTGGAGCAGGCGGTCCAGCACCGGGAGGACGTCGGTTGTCCCGGGGACCGTGGCCGGGTTCAGCGCGTTCTCGCGGGCGTCGTTCAGGAGCGTGTCGCAGATGACGCGCATGGACTGGGCGGCCTCGGCGATCACCTCTTGGGCGGCGCGGGTCTCGGCGTCCGTGCGGGGGCGGGCCCGCCACCAGTCGAGTTCCATGACGATCCGGGTGAGCGGCGTGCGCAGTTCGTGGGACAGCTCTCCCGTGAGCTGCTGTTCGTGGCGCAGGACGGTGCGTATGCGGTCCAGAAGTGCGTCCAGGGAGGCACCGAGGCGGGCGAGTTCGGCCGGGTGGTCCTCCGTGCCGAAGCGCTCGTCCGAGCCCACGGCGCTCCACTGCGTGGCCTGATCGGTCATCGTCCGCACCGGGCGCAGTGCCCGGCCGACGGCCAGACGGGTGAGTACGTAGGTGCAGCCGAGCATGACGGCGTCCAGGACGAGTGATCCCACCAGCAGGGTGGCAGCCGAGCTGCGGTACGGAGTCAGGTCCAGGGCGGTGACGACGGTGGCGGTGGCGCGGCGGCCGGGGACGCGCCGGGCACACAGCCGGACGGGCCGGTGAGCGGGTGCCTGAACGGTCACGCAGAGGTCCCTCGGCCGGGCGGCAAGCCGGTCGGCGGCTCGGGCCGGCAGGTCACCGGCCGTGGCGGACGGCGGCTTCTCCAGCAGACGGGTTCCGGCGTAGATCCACACGTTGGCGTCGAGGAGGCGGTCGTTGACGGTTTCCAGGACGCGCACCCGGGGCCCGGTGGTGTCGACGGTCGTGGCGACCGCGGCCGCCCGGTCGCGTAGTTCGTCGTCCGCCTGGTGCCGCAGGTGCCGGTCCGTCACGGCGTTGAACACGATGGTCAGGACCGTCATGAGCAGGGCCGCGGTGGTCAGCGCCACCAGGGAGAGGCGGCCGCGCAGGGTGCGCGGGGCGAGGCGCCGCAGGACCGGCCGGACACGCTTCACGACAGGCGGTGTCCGATCCCGCGCGCCGTACCGATCGTCAGGCCGCTGCCCGCCTCCCTTAGCTTGCGGCGCAGCCGGCTCAGGTACTGGTCCAGGGTGTTGTCGCTGACCTGCGCGCCCTCGGGCCAGCCGGCCCCCACCAGGGCGCGGCGGCGTACGAGGCTCCCGTTCGCGGCGGCCAGCGTGGCCAGCAGCCGGAACTCGGTGGGGGACAGGGCGACGGCCTGGGCGCCGAGCACGGTGACGGTGTGGTTCACCGCGTCCAGGACCAGGTCACCGGTCGTGGCCGGTGCCGTGGTGGCCGCCCGTCTGAGGGCTGCTCGCAGCCTGGCGGCGAGTTCGGCGAGATGGAAGGGCTTGGGCAGGTAGTCGTCGCCCCCGGCGGAGAAGCCGGCCAGGCGGTCGGTGAGCTGGTGGCGTGCGGTCAGGAAGATCATGGGGGCGAGGAAGCCGTGGGCGCGCATCGCCTGGCACACGTCCCGGCCGTCGGCGTCGGGCAGGCCGACGTCCAGGACGGCCGCCGCGACGTCGTCCGTGGCGAGGCGCAGGGCGGTGGCGCCGTCGGCGGCCGGGACCGGGTCGAAATCCTCCTCGTACAGGCCGCGGCGCAGCACGTCACGCAGGGCGCGATCGTCCTCGACGACCAGGATCTTCTGTCGCATGGCCCTCTCCCGGTCTCGGAGTCGGGGTGATCATGTCGGTGAGCAGGGAGGCGGGCAGCCAGTGGGCGGCCGCACACAGGCACACCCCGAGCCAGCCGGCGGCGAACAGCCAGCCCCCGATGACGTCCGTGAACCAGTGCACTCCCAGATAGACCCGGGTGAGCCCGACCAGCAGGCCCCAGCCGCACACCGCTGTCCGCAGGGCTGTCGCCCCTCGGGGGGCGCGCAGGGTGAGCGCGACGATCAGCAGGCCGGCGGCCAGGGCGGCCGTGGTGGTGTGGCCGGAGGGGAACGCCCAGCCGCCCGCGTGTGCCGTCCAGTCGCCCCGCGGCGGCCGGGGCCGCCGGACCGCCTCCATCACGCCGTAGCGCAGGAGCTGACCCGCGGCGAGACAGGCGAGGGCGAGGGCGGAGGCGAGCAACCGGGTCCGTGCCGTGCGTCCCGCGACCGCTCCCGCCAGCACCGCGAGGAGGTACGGGACGGTGCCGGTGCCGGTGGCGGTCACCCCCCGGGCCAGTGCCACGGCCTCCTCCGGGCGGTGGCCGACCGACTCTGTGAGGAACCTGTCGTCCAGCCACAGCGGCGCCCCGGCCCGGCCGGTGACGACCAGCGCCAGCACGGTGAAGGCCGCCCACGCGCCGAGGCCGACGCTGCCCGCCACCTCGGCGACGTCCCTGCGGTTCATGAGGCCGACAGCAGCACACGCAGGGGCGCGGCCGACGCGAGCCGTCCGGCCAGCACCTCGGACCGGCCGCGCACCACGGCCATGGTCACGAGCGCGACGCCCGCGCCCACCACCATCCCGGCCGCCACGTCGTGCGGATAGTGCACGCCGACCCAGACCCGGGAAGCCGCCATCGCGACGGCCGCCCCGCAGGCGATCCCGCCCAGCCACCGCGACAGGAACAGCAGCGCCACGGCGGCCGCCGCAGCGATCGCCGCGTGGTTGCTCGGGAACGACCAGTCACCGTGCGCCGGACACGCCTCCAGGGTGCGTACCGGCAGGTTCCGGCAGGGCCGGTCCTCACGGACGAGCAGCTTCAGGACATCGTTGACGCCGTACGCGAGGACCACGGCCACCGGCACGGCCAGCGCCGTCAATGCCGGTCCGGCTCCCGTCCGCCGCGCCCGCCACCACGCCAGGACCATCAACAGGGCGAACACCGCCAGACCGTACGCCGACCACCAGCCGATCGTGGTGTCCAGCCAGCCCGGCGAGCGCCCCGCGACGCCCACCACCTCCCGGTACGCGGAACCGTCGACCGACGCTCCGCCGAACGCGAGCATCATCCGCGCACCTCCCCGGCCTTGGCGCGCCGCCGGCCGCGGTACAGCTCCAGGGCGAGCGGGATCAGCGACAGCACCACGATCAGTGCGACCAACGGCAGCAGATAGCGGTCCACGTCCGGGATCGAGGAGCCCAGCGCGTAGCCCGCCAGGGTCAGCCCGAGGCTCCACACGAGCCCGCCGGCCGCCTGCCACACGGTGAACACCCGGGCCGGCACGCCCAGCGCACCCGCGAGCGGATTGAGCACGGTCCGCACCACCGGCACGAATCGGGCCAGCATGATCGCCTTCGCGTGCCCGTAGCGCGCGAGCAGCTCCTCGGCCCGCCCGGCCCCCTCGCGCAGGCGCGCCGAGCGGCTGCGGGCCAGCAGGGCGCCGCCCGCGCGGCGCCCGATGAGATAGCCGCACTGCGCGCCGGCCAGCGCGCCGAACGCGGCGGCGGCCAGCAGCGGCCCCAGCGACAGATGTACGCCGTGCCGCCCCGTGCCCGTGCACAGCAGGCCCGCCGTGAACAGCAGCGAGTCGCCCGGCAGGAAGAATCCGATCAGCAGGCCGGTCTCGGCGAACATCACCACGCCGACGCCCAGCACACCGAAGGCCGCCAGCAGCGACTGCGCGTCCAGCGGATTCACCGAGAGCTGCGACGATAGAACCACGGGTGTGGTCATCGGCATGAGTCCTTTCCGTGCGGGCCGCCGGACGGTACGGCACCCGATCGTCTACAATCCTGTAGACCGTCTACGGCAGTGTAGGCGATCGCGGAGTGAGGACCGTGCCCATGAGTGCCGAAAAGGACGAACGCCGGCTGGCGGGCGAACTGGAGGCCGCCGTGCTGGCCGCGCTGTGGGCGGCCGGCACGCCGCTGACCCCGGCCCAGGTGCAGTCCGAACTCGCCTCCGGCCTGGCCCGGACCACCGTCACGACCATCCTGACCCGCCTGTACGAGAAGGGGACGCTGGAACGCGAGCGGCAGGGCCGCGGCTACGCGTACCGGCCCGTAGAGGACCCGCACGGCCTGACCGCCCTGCGCATGCACAGTGAACTCGACCGCGGCAGCGACCGGGAGACGGTCCTGGCCCGCTTCGTCGCCCGGCTCAGCCCGGACGACGAGGAGGTCCTGCGCCGACTGCTGGAGGAGGGCGCATGAGGACCGTTCTGCTGCTGATCCCTCTGCTCCTGCCCTGGGCGGCGTCCGCGCCGGCCCACAAGGTCCTCGACCGCTGCACGCCCGTGGCCGCGCTGTGGACCCTGACCGTCTCGGCGCTGCTGCTCGCGGCCGGCACCGTCGCGGCGCTCGGCACCCTCGCCCTGACCGGCCTGCTCAGGATCCCGGCCTTCGCCGCGCTGGGCGAGCTGGTGCACCCCCTGCCCACGCCCTCCGTGCGCCTGGTCCTCCCGCTGGCCGCCCTCGCCGCCGGCCTGCTCGCCCTCGCCGCGCTCGCCCTCGTCCGCACGGTGCTGCGGCAGACCGCCGGTCTGCGCACCGCGCGCTCCGAGGCCGGCCGCCGGCCCGCCGCGGGCGACCTGTGCGTCGTCGACTCCCCGCGCCCCGACGCGTACGCCCTGCCCGGTCGCCCGCACCGCATCGTCGTCACCACCGCCATGCTGCGCAGCCTCGACGCACGCGAACGCGAGGCGCTCTTCGCGCACGAGCGCGCCCACAACGCGGGCCACCACCACTACTTCCTGGCGGCGGCCGAGCTGGCCGCCCACTGCCACCCCGCCCTCCGCCCGGTCCGCGAGGCCATCCGGCTGGCCGCCGAGCGCGCCGCCGACGAGGCCGCCGCGACCGCCGTCGGCGACCGCCGCCTCACCGCGCGTGCCATCGCCCGCGCCGCCCTCGCCGCGCACACGGCGGACACCTCCCGGCCCGCGATGACCCCCGCGGCCACCACCGGCCCCGTACCGCGCCGCGTGGCCGCCCTCCTCCAGCCCGCCCCGCGCGCCCCGCGCGCCATGCCGTGGATCGCGGCACTGCTGGCCGCCTGCGCGCTGCTGTCCTGCACCACCGCCGCGACCGGCGCGCTCCATGTCCACCAGGACATCGAAGTCGCCCAGGGCGAAACCACCCGCTGAGCAGCCATCACCGGGCCGGCGCCGGCTCCGCCGGGCTCTTCGTCGTGAGGATCCCGGTCGGCACCAGCGACGTGGAGGTGGTGGGATCGGTACGAGCGACCGACAGCCTGCCCCCAGCCTCGTCGCCAGGTCACATGGCGGAGCCAGACCGATGCCCCTGCCGCCGCCCGCACTCCGGCCTCGCTCGAAGAGGTGCGCCGGGTGCCCTGCCGGCCGGCCCCCGTCGACGACATCAAGGGATAGGGCCCTTCGGGCGGGGGAGGGCCGTTTCGTCATGTCGGGCGGCGGCCGACTGCGAGCAGGTGGGAGCTTGCAGCCAGCAGCTCCGGGTAGGGCTCCGCCATGCGCGCGGCTGTGAGAGCGGACTCGAACAGGGGCGTGTCGCGGAAGTCGCCGCCGGTGTTCCGTTCGGCCGCCGCCAGCATCGACCAGGCTGGTCCCTCAATCCCGTAGACCTCGGCACCGGCGAACCCGGCTGCGATCACTTCGCCGCGGAGTTGCTCCCCGCTGTGGAAGTACGCGGCGGTGAACGCCTTCTTCCCGTCGTGAATCTGGGTGCGCAGGATGCCGCCGATGCTTGCCTGGATCGCCTCCTTGTGGAGGTGTGCGAAGGCGGCGTGCTCGAAGAGGCTGGAGTACCGGTTGATGCCCGCCGCTGCGAGTAGGCCACCCGGCTTGAGCACTCGGCGGGCTTCGGCGAGCGCCTGGCGCCGCTCCGCGCCGTCGATGAGGTGATACAGGGGGCCGAGGAGCAGGACGACGTCGTATGAGGCGTCGTCGGCGGTGAGCTGGCGGGCGTCACCCAGTTCGACGGTGGCCCCCGTTGCCTTGGCCTGCTCGATGTGGCGTTGAATCGGGTCGACCAGGTGCAGCGAGTAGCCGTCCTCGATGAGCCAGCGCGCGTGGGCGCCCGGCCCGCCGCCGACGTCGAGGACCCGGGCCGGCGGCGGGGGAAGGTGGCGGCGTAGCAGCTCCTGGGTGCGAACCATCTCCAGCCGGCCGTCCGCCGTCGCGGACAGCCGGTCCGCCTCGTTGATGGTCTCGGTGTAGAACGTCACGATCTCCGGCGCTAGCTCAGGCGGTGTCATGGGGGCATTCTGGTTCCGGAAGGTGGACCAGTCCAGTGATCGGAAAGACCCATGCCGTTGCTGAAGTACGAGCAGATCGCCGAAGATCTGCGGACCCGGATCGCGGCCGGTGAGTTCGGTCCGGGTGAGCTGCTGCCGTCGGGCCGCGACCTGGCCGATCAGTGGCGTGTGTCCCGGGCCACCGTGGTCAAGGCGTATGAGGTCCTGAGGGCGGACGGTCTGGTCGTCGCCCGGCAGGGCGCCGGTTTCACGGTCGTGGAGACGCCGGTCGCGCGGCCAGCCGGCGGCCGTCGCGCGGGTTCGAGTCGCGTCGCGGGCGGCGCTCCGTACCGTCGGCTGGGCATGCCGGATCGGCTCGTGCCACCGCCGCACGTCGCTGACGCCCTCGGCTTGGCGCCAGGTGAAACGGCGCTGCGGCGCATGAGACTGGTGCTGCTCGACGACGGCTCGCCCGGAACTGTCGTCACCGCCTGGTTCCCGCCTGACATCGCCGACGCGGCGCCCCGTCTGGCGTTGCCCGGGCCCATCGCCGAGGGCACCACGCACTACGTGCGCCGGGAAACAGGCCGTTCACCCGCCGAAGGCGTCGACACAACCACGGTCCGGCTGGCCAGCAACGAGGAAGCCCACCTTCTTGAGGTGAAGCAGCCAGCCGCTGTGGCCGTAGTGCTGCACACGGCCTATGACCAGGAGCATCGCCCGCTGGTGTGCGAGGAAGGCGTCACGCCGTCGCACGTCTACGAGAACGTCGACAGGTACCCGATGAGGTAGCAGCGCGCCCGAGTGGCTTGACTGGACCGGTCCACCGGTCCAGTCTCTTGGTTGTGCCGGGCAAGCTCGCCGCGAGAGCGGCCGTGCGTGCTCGGCTGCCGGAACACCAGACCCGGCGACCGCCTGACACGGCCCCGGGCACGGCCAGCGCCACTGAGGAGCGTCGACATGACGAACGGTACCGTCCGGCCTCAGCCGGACGCAGGGGGCAGCGGGATGACGATGCGGGTCTACGCCGTCGACTGCTACGGCACGGTCACCCAGGACCGCGGCACGGTCACGGTCGTGCGCGGCCCCGAGTCCCTCCCCGAGACGCTGAGTACCCACTTCCCGCCGTGCGCCTGCGCGCGCCACCGGGGCGACCAGGCGGTCCGTCCGTGACCGACACGGTGAAGGGTTCGCTCCCCATCACGTCGGTGATAGTCCTCCCGGTCGACTTTGTGCCGCACGTCCCGCTGCCCCGCCTGGAGCTGCTCTCCGACGCCCGGACGCGGGGCGCGGCGTGCGTGTGGGGCGGCGAGGTGCTGACCACCGATACCGCGATCGACTTGAACGAGCGCGTCACCGACAGCGGTGCGCACTGGTTCCCCCGGGCCTGCCGACGCTGCCTGCGCAGCGCCGTACACGCTGCCCGCGGCCGGCACCCCGGCGACTGCCCGGACTGCAAGAGCGCCACTGACCTGTGCCCGATCCGCCACGCCCTGCACGACCTGCTGATGGAGCTGAGCCGATGACCGTGCAGGACGCGGGTGAGCTGTGCGCCTGCACCGGCTCATCTCCATACACGAGTTCCCGCAGGCCCTGCCCCCGGCGGCCATGGCCGGTGAGGCGTGCGTCTGGTGCGCCAGCCCGGCCGAGACCACCACCGTGGAGCTGTCGGCTGCTCTTCCCTGGTGGGGCTGCCTGCCCTGCTACTCGGCCCGGCTCGCCTGGTACGTCAGCTGGTACGACTGGCACGACCACTACGAAAGCTGCGTCCCCTGTCGGCAGCGCCGGACCTGCTACGTCGGCCACGGCCGCCGCATCCTGCACGAGCAGACCACCGGCCCGGCCGACAAACCGCAACCGGCTTGCTTCCCCTGCCGGGGCCCGCTGCTCCCGGCGGAGCTGACCGCGCCGCTGCTCTGGCACAGCCCGACCACCTTCGCACCCCGCCTCGGCTACGCCCACGTCCGCTGCCTGACCGAAAGGGCGAGCAGTCGATGACCAGCCCCTTGCGCCCCATCACGTACTGGAACGGGAGGCCCGTCCCGTTCATCACCGCCTGGACCAAGGAGGCGATCCCGCCGCAGCCGCTCGCCGTCATCCACGGCCGGGGCGGAAGCGGCCTCGGCTTCCGCGACGAGGAGGCCCACATCGACCGGCACTATGGCGTCCCCTGGATGCGCATGCCGGCGGTGCGCGGGGGCCGTCCCGACTTCGTGGCCGTTCACGCCCTGCGGCAACGGCAGGCGATGAGCCGCCTGCTCCGCCAGGTCTGCGGCGGACCGACGGTCGGGACCCGGCCGGACGAGCGCACCCTGTTCCTGGCCGGCTCCGCCGGGGGCCGCCCCATCACCGCCGGGGAGCAGACGATGTCGCCTCCGGTGCACGCGGTGTGCGCGCGGCTCGCCGTTCAGGAGTGCCCGCCGCTGCGTGATCACGGGTGGGCGGCGGCGCTGGTTGGGTACGCGCCGACCTGGGGCGTGGCCGGGCAGATCCACCACCCGCGCACCCTGGAGGCGCTGGGCGACGACGTGAGCCGGGTGCCGTTCACGGACGAACGGGGTATTCGCTGGGTCCTCGCTACCCGCCTCGTGATCACGCTGGAGGAGGTCACCCCCGTCACGGACCTCGACGTGCTGGCCGAGCGGGAGTTGGAACTCGTCCGGGTGTCCCGATGAAGCCCCGCGCCCACCGTTGCGGTGCGCGGGGTCCCTAGCCCCGGCGTCACAGGTGGCGCCGGTGGTCCACCCAAGGCAGGGCCTGCCCGGGTGGCCAGGGTCCGCCGCCGGTCCTCCCCTGTGACCGGCGGCGGGTCGCGCAGTAACCGGTACCGGTGAGTAGTCGTTGGCGATGTGCCACTCGTACGGCTCAGTGAAGGGATCGTGCCCGATGGCCGCCATCTGCCCTAACTGCCACCTGCCAGAGATGATCGCGTACATCGTCAACGATGACGGTGTGCACCCTCTCCCGTGCCTGAACGAGGTATGCGGAATGATCTTGACCCGCTCCACCCCGCACGGGCACCTCACGGGGGCGGCGTCTTGCGCCACCACCGGCTGCCAGGGCGCTGTACGCGACGAGTACAGCTATGACACCCACGGACGAATCGCCCGCCTGGACCGAGTCAGGTGCCAGCTCTGCGGGACGGACCAGACAGGAGCGATCAAGAATGCCGGAAATACGTCAAAACGTGCCATGCCCCACCCCTGGCTGCAACGGCAGCAGGGCTGACGTCTACCTCACGGACGACCAGGGGAACATCATCGCCCGCACCGGCAGCGAGCCGTGCAGCTCCTGCGGTAGCTGACCTCACCGCACGGGCTCCGCGAGGGGTGCGCGCAGGGCATCGGCCATGGCGGCGATCGGCCGCGGCGCCCGAGCGGCCGTCTCTGCTTGTCGGGGACGGCCGCTCACCTTACGAGCTGGGCTATGGGAATCCCGAGGGCGTCGGCCAGCAGCAGGAGGTCTTCCAGATCGGGAACGCGTTGCGCGTATTCCCAGCGGTGGATGGTGCGGTGGTCGCGGCCGATGCGGTCGCCGAGCTGTATCTGCGTGAGGCCGGCGTGCAGGCGCGCGGCTCGGATGCGTGCCCCGACCTCCCGGCGGCGGGTGAGTACCCAGTCGGGCATCGGGTCGAGGGGCACTCGTCCACGCTGTAACGATCTTGACTTGTTGTCTTTGCCTGGCTGGGCAAATTTAATGATCTTGCTGTAGGGAACTTCCTTGGACGCCGCCCGCTCCTGGCCACCGGGAGCGCGGCGGAAGGAAGCGGCTGAGGGGGCGTTACGCGTCTCCGCCCTTTCGGCCGTCAGACGCCATGACTCGGTCAAGGCGTCCCGCCCCGGGTGCCGTTGGCGCCCGGGGCGGTTTACGTTGGGACGCAGAAGGGCCCCCGTCGATATAGCCGACGGGGGCCCTCCGCCTGCTCGGGCCGGCCTCCCCGCCGGGGACCTCGCAGGTTCACGGAGCGCGCGTCTCAGGCGCACGTGGGGAGACGCGCCTGCCCGCTCCGTCGCCCTCACTGTACGTGGCATATGCAGCAAGTCCAGTCACTCGAACGGGTGGCTTCGATGCAAGATCACGCGGGGATGTGGACTCCGGGCATGAAACAGGCCCTCCGTTCGATTTGAACGGAGGGCCTGCACCCACTCTGACCTGCAACTTAGGTCTGTGCCCCCGGCAGGATTCGAACCTGCGACACCCGCTTTAGGAGAGCGGTGCTCTATCCCCTGAGCTACGAAGGCGTGGCTGAGCGTCCTGGTGGGCGCTTGGTGGACAGAGTACCGGATCAGGGCGGGGCCCCGGGTGGGGTGCGGGGGACGTGGGTCGGGTGGCCGGGGCGTGGGTGACGCGGGGCGTGGGGCCGGGGGTCAGGTGGTCGGGACGTGGGTGAAGCGGGATGTGGTGTGCAGGTCCCGTTCGATGTGGGTGGCCGTTTCGCGGAGGGCCGGGAGCAGGGTGCCGGCGCAGTCGGCCAGGGTGCGGCGGGCCGCGTGCGTGGCCACGTTCAGTGCGGCGACCGCGCGGCCCGTGCGGTCCCGTACCGGTACGGCGACGGACCGCAGGCCGGACTCCAGTTCCTCGTCGGCCAGCGCGTGCCCCTGTGCCCGGACCTCGGCCAGCCCCGGAGGCAGGGGGCCGTCGGTGTCCGCCAGGAGGACGCGGCCCAGCGAGGTCGCGGCGGCCGGCAGCCGCGCACCCACGGTGACGCGGACGGTCAGCACCCGGCCCGCGCCCGCCCCGGCCGTGTACTGGATCTCGGTGCGGTCGGGGGTGAGGACCGCCAGCGCCGCCGGCTCGTCCAGCCGCTCCGCCAGGGCCCGCAGATGCGGTTCCGCCAGGCGGGGCAGCGATGTCCGGGCCAGGGGCGGGAAGCCGAGGTCCAGGACGCGCGGGGTGAGAGTGAAGGCGTGGTCGTCGTGCGCGGCGATCAGGCCCAGGTGGTCGAGGGTGAGCAGCGCCCGGCGGGCGGTGGCCCGGGACAGGCCGGTCGCCCGTGCCGCCTCGGCCGGGGACAGCGCCGGGCGGCCCTCGCCGAACGCCGTCAGCACGGTCAGACCGCGGGCCAGCGACTCCACGAAGTCCCGGCCCAGCTCGTGCTTGGACGCCGTCGTCCAGGCCGCCAGACCGGCGGGCGCGGGGCCCGGCTCGGGTGGCGGCGCGGTGTGTAGGGCGGCCTCCATCGCCCGTACCGCCGTACGCAGCCGGGGCAGCAGGCTGGTGCGCAGATCCGCCGCCGCGTGCCGGCTGGTGTGGCTGACCACGCTCGCCACGCAGACCGGGCGGCCGGTACCCGGGTCGTGCACCGGCACGGATACCGCGACCAGGCCCGGCTCGATCAGCTGGTCGTCCAGCGCCCAGCCGTCCCGGCGGGCCCGGCGCACCCGCTCCGCGAACGCGGCTTCGGCGTCCCCGGCGGCGGGGCCGGGGGGAACCGCGCGGAACGCCGTGCCCTCGGGGTCCTGGGCCCGGCGCGCACGCCAGCGGGACCACTCCCCGTCCGTCCACTCGGTGGCGAACAGGGCCCCGGGCGCGGTGCGTTCGGCCGGCAGCAGGTCGCCGATGCGGAAGCTGACGGACAGCGCGCGGCGGCGGGTGGCCTGGTGGATGAAGCGGATGCCGTCGCCGTCGGCGACCGCGAGCGACACCGACTCGTCCAGTTCGTCGGCGAGGGCGTCGGCGTGCGCGCCGAGCAGTGCGGGCAGGCGCAGGGCGGCGAGGTAGGCGTTGCCCAGCTCCAGTACGCCCGGGGTGAGGACGACGTCCCGGCCGTCCAGGCGGACGTAGCCCATGCGGGCCAGGGTCGCGGTGATCCGGTCCACCGTGGAGCGGGCGAGACCGGTGGCCCGCTCCAGCGCGCTCGGGCTCAGCGCGCCGCCCGCCTCCGTCAGCCGCCGCAGCACCCCGACCCCGCGCACCAGCGGTCCGACCACCTCCGCCGGCGTCCCGGCCCCGGCGCGGGCGCGGTCGTCGGCATCCACTGCGGTCATCGCGGGCATCGTCTCTCCGGTACGGCATGGGGGCACGCCTACGGTAAACCCCGACGCCCCGGCCGGCCTCGGTCGGCCTCCGTCGGCCTCGGCCAGCCCGGAGACCCGGAGACCCGGAGACCCGGAGTCCCGAAGACCCGGAGTCCCGTTCGGTTCCCGGCCCCGGTCGCTAGGTCAGCCGAGCAACCCGCCCGGCCCCGGTCGCTAGGTCAGCCGAGCAACCCGCACGGCCCCGGCAGGTCAGCCGAGCAGCCCGGCCAGCTCAGTCGGCCTCGGCCAGCCCGGTCGCTCCGCCCCGGTAGCCAGGTCGGCCCGAGCAGTAGGCGAGCCCGGTCGGCCACCCCACCCCTCCCCACCACCCCGCCCCCTCCTCACCCCGTACTCACCGTCACGCCCCCGCCCCCGCCCCCGGTCCGCGTCACGCGGATCCGGCAGTTGCCGTCCGCGTCCATCGACACCACGTGCACGCTGATGCCGTGCCGTGGGTCCTTGAAGGTCTCGCCGGCGGTGAACGGGGCGTCGGAGAGTTCCGCGTGGACGTTGGGGCTACGGGTGCAGCCGCCGCTGCCGCGGTGGCTGTCGAAGACGGTGACCGGGCCGCGGCCGGTGTCGACCGCGGCGTCGATCTTGTAGATGAGGACGCCGGGCCGGCACACCGCCTCGTCGTTGCCGCCCTGGGCGCGGACCTCCAGCGCGTAGGTGCTGCGCGCGGTGACCGGTATGAGGACCAGCTTCCCGCCGCCCTGCTGGTAGAGCGGAGTCAGGGCGAACTCGGCGCTGCCCGGTGCCGCCGCGCAGCCGACCTGTCCGCCGTCCAGCCAGCCCAGCTTCCACTTGTGCCAGCCCAGCAGGTCGTTGTTGGCGCCCCAGTCCTCGCTCATGATGTCCCAGTGCCCGACCGCGCCCCCGCCGTCCTGCGTGTAGAGGTCCGGCAGGCCGAAGGTGTGGCCGTTCTCGTGCGGCAGCACCCGGTAGCCGGTGCTGTCGTAGGAGCCGGAGCCGTCGTCCTGCCGGGAGTAGACGAAGGAGGCGTTGGATATGCGGACGCCGTCGGCGACCGGGGCGTCGTCGTTGCCGGCGAAGGTCACGGAGAGCACGGTGTCCAGGGCGGAGGGGCCGGCGTTCGGGGTGACGAGCACGTTCAGCAGGTCGTAGTCGCGGAAGTCCACCTTCGGGTCGGCGGCGGACACGAGGTCCTGCACCAGGTTCCGGTACCCGGGATCGAAGGGTGCGCCGCGCTCTATGCCGTAGTCCTGGAAGCGTTTGGGCATGCGCAGCCAGGTGGTGACGGGGGTTTCGGGGCGGTAGTCGAGCCGGCCGTACGACGCGGTGTGGAACCAGTCCTGGGTGTGCGGGAAGAACTCGTGGAAGCGGTCCATCGCGCCGCCCTCGCCGGGCGCGTCCGGGAAGTCCACCATCAGGGTCAGCGCGTGCACCGTGCCGGTGGAGCGGGAGTAACCGGCCGGCGTGGGCAGGCCCTCGGTCATCTGCACGTCCAGGCCGCCGTGGATCATGCAGGGGACGAGTGCGGCGGAGCGGGCCAGGCCGACGGGCCCGGCGGTGGTCGGCGCCGTCAGGTGCCCGGTCCCGGCCGAGGTGCTGACCGCGAGGGTCAGTGCGGTCACCAGGGAGAGGGCGGCCATCCGGCGCGGGCGTATGCGGCGGCGGGGCTGCGGCTGCATGCGGGGACCTTTCGCGCCACGGCAGCCGCCGGTCTCCGGCTGCACCCTTGCGCACACCCTGTGCCGACGGCGCGGAGGCCGCGCGCTGGAGGAGGCCGACGGTGGGAAAGCGGGACGGCGGAAGGGTGAATCCCCGCGGATGGCGAGTGTGGCTCAGGTCACAGGCATTCTTTTCCCTGGCCGGAAATAACCGGGGACGCTCTCCCCGTTTAGCCCTGTGTCCGAGCGAAACGGGGACCTGCTCCCCGGATCGCCCACCACGACCTTCAGGAGTGCCCGTGTCCGCCGCGACCGCCCCCGCAGCGCGCAAGGTGACCCGGCCGCGCGCCGACGCCCTGCGCAACCGGGAACGGATCGTCACCGCCGCCCGCGAGATGTTCGTCGAGCACGGCCCGGATGTGCCGCTGGACGAGATCGCCCGCCGGGCCGGCGTCGGCAACGCCACGGTGTACCGCAACTTCCCCGACCGTGACGCCCTCGTCCGCGAGGTCGTCTGCTCCGTGATGGACCGTACCGCCGAGGCTGCCGAACTGGCCCTCGCGGAGACCGGGGACGCCTTCACCGCCCTGGAGCACTTCGCGCACGCCGCCGCCGACGAGCGGATCAGCGCGCTGTGTCCCATGGTGTCCAGC
Source organism: Streptomyces sp. NPDC017095 (assembly GCF_044332325.1). NCBI lineage: Bacteria > Bacillati > Actinomycetota > Actinomycetes > Kitasatosporales > Streptomycetaceae > Streptomyces > Streptomyces sp. NPDC017095. Next base: position 208,014 of record NZ_JBIROU010000004.1, on the reverse strand, counting down.
ACGTTCGACAAGCACCACCCCGACCTGGAGGCCGCCCGCGAGCGCGTCGAGCAGCTCGTCGAGGAGATCATGGGCCGGGCCAAGGCGGCCGGGCAGCTCAGGCCGGACGTCGACGTGGGCGATCTGATGATCGCCGTGGCCCAGCTGAGCCGGCCCCCGGCCGGCACGGACTGTCTGCGCGGCGACCGCTTCGTCCACCGCCATCTCCAGCTCTTCCTCGACGGTCTGCGGGCGCCCGCCCGCTCCCTCCTGCCGGGGAGGGCCGTCAACCTCCGGGAGCTGCGCGGCTCCTGACCGATCAGTCCGGCTCCCGTGCCCGGTCCGCCGGCCGTACGGCGGCCGGTACGGCCGCTCCCTCCGACCGCACCTTCCGTCCTTCCCGTTCGCGTCCGTCGCTCTCCGACTCCGTTCGCGCTCCCGTCACTTCATCTTTCCGCCTTACTCCGTTTTCTCGTCATTTTTCGGCACGCCTGCCGACACCGTCTGCTCCCGAAGTCCCGAAGTGGGTATCTCCATGTCCGAAACAGCCCTCAGGGCTCCCGGTCCCGCCGCCACGAGCGGTGACGCCAACCGCTGGAAAGCGCTCCTCTTCATCGCGCTCGCCCAGCTGATGGTCGTCCTGGACGCCACCATCGTGAACATCGCCCTGCCCGCCGCCCAGCAGGACCTGGGCATATCCGACGGCAACAAGCAGTGGGTGATCACGGCCTACGCGCTCGCCTTCGGCGGTCTGCTGCTGTTCGGCGGCCGGGTCGCCGACCTGTGGGGCCGCAAGCGCACCTTCGTGCTCGGCCTCGCCGGTTTCGCCGCCGCCTCCGCGCTCGGCGGCGCCGCCACCACCGGCACACTGATGTTCGGCGCCCGCGCCCTCCAGGGCGTCTTCGGCGCGCTGCTCGCCCCGGCCGCGCTGTCCCTGCTGGCCGTCATGTTCACGGACGCCAAGGAGCGCGCCAAGGCGTTCGGCATCTACGGCGCCATCGCGGGCGGCGGCGGTGCCGTCGGCCTGATCCTCGGCGGGTTCCTCACCGAGTACCTGAACTGGCGCTGGACCTTCTTCGTGAACGTCCCGTTCGCCGTGGTCGCCGCGGCCGGCGCGTACTTCGTCGTCCGGGAGCCGGCGGGTGCCCGCAACCGCTCCCCGCTCGACGTCCCCGGCGTGATCCTGTCCACCCTCGGCCTGGTCGCGCTCGTCTACGGCTTCACCCGCGCCGAGTCCGACGGCTGGGGCGACTCGGTGACCGTGTCGATGTTCGTCGGGTCCGTGGTGCTGCTGCTGGCGTTCGTGCTGGTCGAGACCAAGGTCAAGGCGCCGCTGCTGCCACTGCGCGTGGTGACCGACCGCAACCGCGGCGGCATCTACCTCTCGCTCGGCCTCGCCATCATCGGCATGTTCGGTCTGTTCCTCTTCCTGACCTATTACCTGCAGATCGTGAAGGGCTACTCGCCGGTCAAGACCGGCTTCGCCTTCCTGCCGATGGTGGCCGGCATGATCACCGGCTCCACCCAGATCGGCACCCGGCTGATGACCCGGGTCCCGGCCCGGCTGCTGATGGGCCCCGGCTTCCTGGTCGCCGGCCTCGGCATGCTGCTGCTGACCCAGCTGGAGATCGACTCCTCGTACCCGGCGCTGCTGCTGCCCGCGATGCTGCTGCTCGGCCTCGGCATGGGTACGGCGTTCATGCCGGCGATGTCCCTGGCCACCCAGGGCGTCCAGCCCCGGGACGCCGGTGTCGCCTCCGCGATGGTCAACACCTCGCAGCAGGTGGGCGGCGCGATCGGCACCGCCCTGCTGAACACCATCGCCGCCTCGGCGACCACCTCGTACGTCAAGGACCACATCGCCGGTGCCACCGCCAGGCCGCAGCAGGAGCTGGTGCAGCTCCAGGGCATGGTGCACGGCTACAGCGCCGCGATCTGGGTCGCCGTCGGCATCCTGGCGCTCGCCTCGCTGATCGCCTTCACCTTCGTCAACGCCGGCCGTCCGGACACCGGCGCCGTGGTCTCGGGCGAGGGTGCCGAGGACGAGCTGCCGGTGCCGGTGATCGCCCACTGAGCGGCCGTACGGTGAGCCGCCCGGCGGGTTAGCGCAGCCAGGGCAGGTCCGCGCCCGCTTCCTTGGGCTGGAGGCCCTCGGCGACGATCTCCATGATCTCGCCGAGGGCCTCCTGCTGTTCCGGGCTCAGCCGGTCGAACAGCGCCTGCCGTACGGCGGTCACATGGCCGGGCGCGGTGTGCCGCAGCACCTCGTAGCCCTCGTCGGTGAGGACGGCGAACTGGCCGCGCTTGTCGGAGGGGCAGTCCTCGCGGCGGACCCAGCCGTTCTTCTCCAGCCGGGCGATGGCGTGCGAGAGCCGGGAGCGGGTGATCTTCGCCTGCATCGCCAGCTCGGTCATCCGCAGCCGGCGCCGCGGGGCCTCGGCGAGGCCGACGAGGAGGCCGTAGTAGATGTGCGGCATGCCCGCGTCGCGCTGGAGCTGCCGGTCGAGGTGGTCCTCCAGCAGGGTGGTGGCGTGCAGGTAGGCGCGCCAGACGCGCTGTTCCTCGTCGGTGAGCCAGCGCTGCCGCGCGACGGAGTCCGGTGCCGTGTTCATGTATCCACTGTACGAGGCAGCTTCTTGAAACTTGAACAAGTGGTGGGTAGGGTGTCGCCGAGACTGCTTGAGAGTTAAAGCATCTTCATCGAACCACCGGAGCCGCCACCATGTCCGCCACCGCCCAGGAGCGCATGCCCGCCCTGTACCTCAGCCACGGCGCCCCGCCGCTCGCCGACGACCCGGTCTGGCCCGGCCAGCTCGCCGCCTGGTCCGCCGCCCTGCCCCGGCCCCGGGCGATCCTCATGGTCTCCGCCCACTGGGAGGAGGCCCCGCTCGCTCTCGGCGCCGTGCGGACCGTCCCGCTCGTCTACGACTTCTGGGGCTTCCCCGAGCACTACTACCGGGTCCGCTACGCCGCTCCCGGCGCCCCCGCCCTCGCCGACGCCGTCCGCAAGCTGCTGCGCGCCCCCGGCCTGCCCGTCCAGGACATCCCCGACCGGGGCCTGGACCACGGCGCCTACGTCCCGCTCGTCGAGATGTACCCGGACGCCGACATCCCCGTCCTCCAGGTCTCCCTGCCCACCCTCGACCCGGTCCGGCTCATGGACCTCGGCCGCAGGCTCGCGCCGCTGCGCGACGAGGGCGTGCTGATCGTCGGCTCGGGCTTCTTCACCCACAACCTCGCCGCCCTGCGGCACACCGGGCCGGGCGTGCCGAGCTGGTCGGCCGAGTTCGACGACTGGGGCCGCCGGGCCCTGGAGGACCGCGACTGGGACGCCCTGCTGGACTTCCTGGACAAGGCCCCGGCCGGCCGCTACGCCCATCCGCGCACCGAACACTTCGCCCCGCTCTTCGTCACCCTGGGCGCGGCGGACGCCGGCGGCGGGCCGGACGCGCAGAAATCGGTGATCGACGGCTTCTGGATGGGAATGGCGAAGCGGTCCGTGCAGTTCGGATGAGTGACGGACCGAGCCTGGCCCGGACCGGCCTCGCGGCCGGCGCCAAGCCCAAACGCCGCCGCGGCGCCGTGGCGGTGTGACCGCCGGTGACCCGGAGCGGGCGCCGGGGTCTGACCTAGAGCGGCTTCTCGTACCAGGCCACGTCCCAGTAGCGGCCGAACTTGCGGCCGACCTCCCGGAACGTGCCGACGTACCGGAAGCCGAAGCGCGCGTGCAGCCCCGCGGAGGCCACGTTGGGCTGGGCGATCCCGGCGTAGGCGCGGTGCACGTCCTCGGCGGCCAGGGCCTTGAACAGAGTCTCGTAGAGAAGCGTGCCGATACCGCGCCGGCCGGCGCCCGGGGCGGCGTACACCGAGGTCTCCACGGAGGTCCCGTACGCCGGCTTCGGCCGGTGCGGGCTCGACGTGGCGTACCCCAGGATCCGCCCGGTCTCCGCGTCCGTGGCAACCATCAGCCGGTGCGGGCCGTCTTCCCGGTGGGAGAGCAGCCAGGGACGGCGCTCCTCCGGGGTGAACACCGCGGTGTCGAATGTGATGGCCGTCTCACGGACGTAGTGGTTGTAGATCGCCGTGAGGGCGGCGAGATCGGCCTCGATCCCCGGCCTGACCTGCACTTCGGCACGTTCCGACGGCATATCGCCTCCCCGTGTGGCGGACAGGGTACTGCATGATCAGAAAAATTGCGGGGCGGGTTGGGAATTCTGTCCGGATTCCAGTCGTTGTTTCCCACGGATGCAGGGCACTCGAAGAGAGTCCCAGAGACGAGTGCTGAGCGTTCGCCAGGACCACCCGCCAGCCCACCATCGCAAGGGAGCACGCATGGCAACCCGTGCCGTCGCCCGTCGTCAGTCCGCCACCGGCGAGACGGCCGACTCGGCAAGCAGTGTTCGCGCTCATGGCGGCGAGATCGCAGACCGCGACCTGGTCGGCATGTACCTCGACGAGATCGCGCGCACGCCGCTGCTCGATGCCGCGAAGGAGGTCGAGCTGTCCCAGACCATCGAGGCGGGTGTGTTCGCACAGCAGGTCCTCGACGGCGAGGAGGAGACCAAGGCGGACGCCAGCCGTGCGGAGCTGGAAGCCCTGGCGGCCGCCGGCGAGCGGGCCAAGGACGTCTTCATCCGCTCCAACCTCCGGCTGGTCGTCGCGGTCGCCCGGCGGTACCCGCGCAGCGGCCTGCCCCTGCTCGACCTGATCCAGGAGGGCAACGCCGGCCTGGTGCGCGCCGTCGAGAAGTTCGACTACCGCAAGGGCTTCAAGTTCTCCACGTACGCCACCTGGTGGATCCGCCAGGCCATCACCCGCTCCATCGCCGACCAGTCCCGCACGATCCGGCTCCCCGTCCACCTGGTGGAGGAGCTGGGCCGCATCCGCCGCGTCCAGCGCGAGTTCAACCGCGAGAACGGCCGCGACCCGGAGCCCGCGGAGATCGCCAAGGAGCTGGGCTCGACGCCGGAGCGCGTCGTCGACGTCCTCGACTGGGCCCGCGACCCGGTCTCGCTGAACATGGCGGTGGACGACCAGGGCGAGACCCAGTTCGGCGACCTGCTGGAGGACACCTCGGCGGTCTCCCCGGAGCAGTCGGTCCTCACCCTGCTGCGCAGCGAGGAGCTGGACGACCTGATCGGCCGTCTGGACCAGCGCACGGCCTCCATCATCAAGATGCGGTACGGCATCGACGACGGCCGTGAGCGCACGCTGACCGAGGTCGGCAAGGAGCACGGCCTGACCCGCGAGCGCATCCGTCAGATCGAGAAGCACGCCCTGCTCGAACTGAAGAAGCTGGCCCGCGACACCGGCTTCGACGCGGCGGCGTAACACCGGCTTCCCGCGCCGCGGCGCGAGGCGGTCCCGCCCGCACCGCGCACCCGCGGGCGCGCGGCGCGCACGGGTGGCGAAAGACGGCGCAAACATGGCGCGGTCCCGTCGCTTCAACCACCGGGCCCGAGGGAACAACCCTTCCGGGCCCGGAAGCGGGTCCGGGCACGCACTCCCCGCCCACCCCCACACCGCACTCCCGGCCGCGACCGACACCCGGCCGGCCGGCCCACGCAAGCCACGTCCCGACGCGATCCCCCCCCGGCGCCGGGACTTCCCAGCCGGGCTCCGGCGCCTACCCCCCCCAGGCGCCGGAGCCCGGCTTCTTCCCGTGCGCCGAGGCGGCCGCGGACCCCGGCCCACGCGGCGGACATGCTGGAACGGCGGCCCACCCCGTACCTGAACCCCGGGGTGGACCGCCGGATGGCAGATTCTGCCACACGGGCATAGCCTGCCCGGATGAGCACCACCCCCGACCCCGCCCACCAGCCGTTTTCCGCCTCCGCGCCGGTATCCCTCACCGAACGCCGGAAGGCCGAGACCCGGATGGAGATCGCCCGGGCGGCGGCGGCCCTCTTCGTCCAGCGGGGCCTGCGGGCCACCCGCGCCGAGGACATCGCCCAGGCCGCCGGCATCGCACCGCGCACCTTCTACCGCTACTTCGCCACCAAGGAAGAGGCCGTGGCGCCGCTCTACGCGGCCGGTGCCCAGCGCTGGACCGAGGCGGTCCGCGCGGCCCCCGCCGGCCTGCCGCTTCCCCAGATCCTGGAACACGCCGTCCGCCACACCCTCACGCCCGGCCTCGGCGTCTCGGCCGCGTCCTGGGAGTGGCTGCGCACCCTGATCCGCCTGGCCGACACCAGCCCCGCCCTGCGCAAGGTCTGGGCGGAGGTCTGCCAGGCGTCGGAAGCCGAACTGGCGGAGATCCTGGCGACCCGCACGGCCGGCCCGCCGACCCGGGAGGGCGCGGAGGGTACGGAGGGCACGCCCGCGGGGCGGGAGGAGGTGCCGGCGGGGCAGGAGGAGGTGCCGGCGGGGCGGGGTGAGACGCCTGCGGGGCGGGCGCCGCACGTCGTGCCGGACGCGCCGCTCACTCCCGAGCTGCGGTTCGCCGCGGCGGTGGCCAGCGCCGCCGTGCGCGTGGCGGTGGAGTCCTGGGCCGCGACGACGACCCAGCCCACCGGCCCCGAGGGCCCGGCGGCCCTGGCCGTGCGCAACCTGCGCGCCCTGCGGGACTTCGCGTGGAACGAGAACCGGGGCACGCCGACGGGCGGGCGCTGAGCCGGAAACGGGGGTACGCCCACGGACGAAAGCTGAGCCCGGCCGGGAGCGCGTACGGAAGTTGAGCCCGGCCGGGAGCGCGTACGGGAGTTGAGCCTGGCCCGGAGCGCGCACAGAAGCCGAGCCCGGGACGCCACGGCCCGGCGCACTCCGCGCTTCCGGAACCTCGGCTCCTCACTCTCCCTCCGGCTGCGTCCTCTCCGTCTCCTCCACCGCCGCACCGGCCGGCCCCACGCTCCCGGCCCGGGTCAGCCGGGCGCCCAGCTCCCGGACGCAGTCCGCCAGTTCCGCCGGCCCGTGGACCGTGAAGTCGCACCCCGACAGTGCCAGCCGCACCGCCAGCCACTCCATGGGGTCGCCGGTGGTGCCCCGCAGGACGCAGCCGCCCGCGCCGTCGTCCTCGGGCACCCCGGCCGACCCCGGCAGCCGGGCCGAGACCCGTTCCGCGGGGGCGGTGAACCGGACCTCGTAGGCGTACGTCTCCTGCCGCCGGTGGATGGACTGCCGCAGATACTCGGCGGCGCTCCCCGTCGGCAGTTCCCGCGGCGCGAACCGGACCCCGGTCGCGGACGGCCCGCTCACCCGGTCGACCCGGAAGGTGCGCCAGTCCGCCCGGTCGACGTCGTACGCCACCAGGTACCAGCGCCGTCCCGTCGAGACCAGCCGGTACGGCTCGGTCAGCCGGTGGGAGGCGCTGCCGTCCTTGTCGCGGTAGGCGAACCGCAGCCGCTCCCGGCCGGCCACCGTGGACGCCATCACGGTCAGCGTCTCCGGAGCGATGCTCGGTCCGTCGCCGCTGGTCAGCGGGGTCGTCGCGGCCTGGAGCGTGGCCACCCGGTGGCGCAGCCGGGCCGGCAGCACCTGCTCCAGCTTGGCCAGCGCCCGCACCGACGCCTCGTCCACTCCCTCGACGGCGTGCCCGGCACCGGCCCGCAGCCCCACCGCGATGGCGACGGCCTCCTCGTCGTCCAGCACCAGCGGCGGCATCGCCTTGCCCGCGATCAGCCGGTACCCGCCGTCCGCGCCCTTCGTCGCCTGCACCGGATATCCCAGCTCCCGCAGCCGGTCGATGTCCCGCCGCACGGTACGCCGGGAGACCCGGAGCCGGTCGGCCAGCTCACCGCCGGGCCACTCGCGGGGCGTCTGGAGCAGGGACAGGAGCTGGAGCAGCCGTGCCGGGGTGTCCGTCGTCATGGGTACGAGCATGCGGCATTATTAGGACACGATCTGACCTAATGACCTCCTACGTTGAGGACATGACCCACGGCGACAACACCTCCACAGGACGCGGGGCGCTCCGCGACCAGGCGGACGCGGCCCGCACCCGGCACACGACCGCGACTCCCACGGCGCTTCCCGGACCGCCGGCCGACCGGGCCCGCTGGCTGGCCCTGGCCATCGTCATGACGGCGGCCTTCATGGACCTGGTGGACGTGACGATCGTCAACATCGCCATCCCGTCCATCCAGCGCACCGCCCACGCCTCGGTCGGGCAGATCCAGTGGATAACCGCCGGCTACGCCCTCGCCTTCGCCGCCGGTCTGATCACCGGCGGCCGGCTCGGTGACATCCACGGCCGCAAGCGGCTCTTCCTCGTCGGTATCGGCGGCTTCACGCTCGCCTCCGCCCTGTGCGGCTTCGCGGTGAACCCGGAGATGCTGGTCGCCTCCCGCATCCTGCAAGGCGGGATGGCCGCGCTGATGGTGCCGCAGGTGCTGTCGATCGTGCACGCCACCTTCCCGGCGCACGAACGCGGCAAGGTCTTCGGCCTGTTCGGCGCGATCGTCGGTCTCGGCGCGGTCTCCGGTCCGCTGCTGGGCGCGCTGCTGACGGAGTGGAACCTGTTCGGCCTCGAATGGCGGCCCATCTTCCTCATCAACCTCCCCGTCGGCATCCTGGCCTGGCTGCTCGGACGCCGTTTCATCACCGAGTCCAAGGCCCCCAGGGCTCTGAAGCTGGACCTTGTCGGTGTCGCCCTGGTGACGCTGGGCCTGCTGATGCTGCTCTATCCGCTCACGCGCGGCCGTGAGCTGGGCTGGCCCCTGTGGGGACACCTCTGCATGGCCGGTGCGCTCGTGGTCTTCGCGGCGCTGGTGTCGTACGAGAAACGGAAGGCGGCCAGGGACGGTTCCCCGCTGGTCGAACTGTCCCTCTTCCGGGTGAAGAGCTTCGCCGCGGGCATCGCCGTACAGACCGTGTTCGGTGTCGCGCTCGGCATCTTCTTCCTGGTCTGGACGCTGTACATGCAGATCGGCCTGGGCTGGAGCCCGCTGCGGGCCGGGCTGACCGGGGTGCCGTTCTCCCTCGCGGTGTCCGTGGCGGCCGGGCTGTCGGTGCAGCAATTGGTCCCGCGGTTCGGGCGGAAGGTGCTCCAGACGGGAGCGCTGCTGATGGGCGCCGGCGTGCTGCTCTACCTGTGGGAGGCCCACCACTACGGCCTCGCGATCACCTCCTGGCAGATGGCCCTGCCGCTGGTCGTGATGGGCCTGGGCATGGGGCTGATCGTCGCGCCGCTGACCGACGCGGTGCTCTCGGAGGTGCCGCGCGAGCACGCCGGCTCCGCGTCCGGGCTGATCAACACCGTGCAGCAGATGGGCAACGCGCTGGGGCTGGGCCTGGTGTCGGTGGTCTTCTTCGGGCAGATCGGCGACCGGCTGGCCCTGGCCGAGGTCGGTCCGGCCTTCGTCCACGCCTTCCAGCACGCGCTGTGGTTCGTCGCCGCGATCATGGGCGTGATCTTCCTGCTGATGTCTGCCCTGCCCAGGCGTCCCGCCCAGCACGTGGAGGGCGCGGGGGAGGACGAGGCGCCGGCGCGGACCGAGCCGGAGCCGGAACTGGTGCACTGAGCAGGGACGACATACGGACACGGCCCGGCACCGATCAGGTGCCGGGCCTTTTCGCTGCCCTCCCGACCGGCCGGACGGACATCCGGTCATGCCCGATCATGTCCGATCGGGGTCTGAACCTGTTTACTTTCCGGAAATCCGGACGTAGTCTCGCTGGGAAACCACACGTTCGGGCATGAGGTGGAGGCGAACGGACATGTACGCACCGGAACGGCAGCAGGAGATCCTCCGGCTCGCCCGTGACGGCGGCCGGGTGGACGTGCTGTCGCTGGCCGAGGAGTTCCAGGTCACCGCGGAGACCATCCGCCGTGATCTGAAGGCCCTCGACCGCGCCGGTCTCGTCCGCCGGGTGCACGGTGGTGCCATCCCGGCCGGCCGCCTCGACTTCGAACCGGACCTCGCCGAGCGCGAGTCCACCGCGGCCGACGAGAAGGACCGCATCGCCAAGGCGGCCCTCGCGGAACTGCCGGCCGAGGGCACGCTGATCCTCGACGCCGGTTCGACGGTGGCCCGGCTCGCCGCCGCGATCCCGCTGGAGGCGGCCCTCACCGTCGTCACGCACAGCCTGCCCACAGCCGCCCGCCTGGCCGACCACCCGGGCATCCAGCTGCACCTGATCGGCGGACGGGTACGGCACCGTACGCGCGCCGCCGTGGACGCCTGGGCGCTGCGCGCGTACGGCGAGATCCGCGCCGACGTCCTGTTCGTCGCCGCCAACGGCTTCTCCGCCGAGCACGGTCTGACCACGCCGGACCTCGCCGAGGCCGCGGTCAAGCGCGCGGCGGTCGCCGCCGCACGGCGCGTGGTGCTGCTGGCCGACTCCGCCAAGCACGGCCAGGAGCACTTCGCCCGCTTCGGCGGCCTGAGCGACGTGGACCTGCTGATCACCGACAGCGGGCTGAGCCCGGACGAGGCCGCCGCCATCGAGCGCGGCGGCACGGAAGTAGTGCGCGCATGATCCTCACCGTCACCCCGAACCCGTCCCTCGACCGCACCTACGAGATCCCCGCCCTGGAGCGCGGCGAGGTCATCCGCGCCGGCGGCGAGCGCATGGACCCCGGCGGCAAGGGCGTGAACGTCTCGCGCGCCGTCGCCGCCGCGGGCCGGCGCACGGTCGCCGTCCTGCCCCTGGGCGGGGCGCCGGGCGCGCTCGTCGCCGACCTGCTCGACGCGCAGGGCATCGAGGTCGCACCGGTCCCGGTGGCCGGCGCCACCCGCTCCAACATCGCGCTCGCGGAAGCCGACGGCGTGCTCACGAAGATCAACGCGCCGGGCCCGGAGCTGTCGCCGGCCGAACAGGAACTCCTGCTGGACACCGTCCGCGCGCACTCCCGCGACGCCGACTGGATCGCCTGCTGCGGCAGCCTGCCCCGGGGGCTCGCGCCCTCCTGGTACGCCGATGTCGTCACCCGGGCGCACGCCGCGGGCGCCCGGATCGCGCTGGACACCTCGGGGCGCGCGCTCCTGGAGGCACTGCCGGCCCGGCCCGACGTGGTGAAGCCGAACGCCGAGGAACTGGCCGAAGCCGTCGCGCGCCCCCTGGCGACCGTGGGCGACGCGCTCAAGGCGGCCGAGGAGGTGCGCGCGCTGGGCGCGCGCGCCGTACTCGCGAGCCTGGGCGCCGACGGCCAGCTCCTGGTGTCGGACACCGGCGCCTGGTTCGGCAGCGCGCGGGTGAGCGCGGTGCGCAGCAACGTCGGCGCCGGCGACGCCTCCCTGGCCGGTTTCCTCATCGCCGGGGGCACCGGCCCCGAGGCCCTGGCCAGTGCCGTCGCCCACGGCGCCGCCGCGGTCCGGCTGCCCGGCAGCGTGCTGCCGGGGCCCGCCGACCTGGACCCGGCGGCGGTGACCGTCACGGCGGACATCCCGCTGGACCGGGAACTGACGGAGCCGGTGTCATGACCCCGGCCGCCCGCGCCGGCGTCCGCCCCGGGTTCCGCCGGCTCGGCGGACGCGGACCCGCGACACCGCCCGCGACGCCGCCCGCGCCCGCTCCCGAGCGGCGAGGCTCCCCGTTACTCCGCGCGGCCCCGGGCACCCCGGCCGGCTGAACCGCCGTACCGCCCCGGGAACCGAGGCCGCCCGGACCCCCGCTCCCGGGACGCCCGACCGCCCGAGTCGCCTCGGCACCCCGGAAGGCGCGGCCACTCGGCGTTCCCCGGGGCGCGGCCACCGCGGTCGCCTCACCGCTCCCCGGAGGCGAGGCCGTCCGGCCCCCGCCGCGTCGCCGCCCCGGGAGGCGGGGCGTCCCCGGCCCCGCCTCCGTACCCCCCGCACCGCACCCCCGTCCCCACTCCCCGCCCACTCCACTCCCCGGGCGATACGCGCGCGAAGGAGCCCGCGATGAGCGACATGATCTCCGCGGACCTGGTCGACCTCGACCTGTCCGCCGACACCAAGGAAGCGGCGGCCCGCGCCCTCGCCGAGCGCATGGCGGCCCAGGGCCGGGTGACCGACCTGGAGGGCTTCCTCGCCGACGTGGCCGCCCGCGAGGCCCAGATGCCGACCGGTCTGGACGGCGGCATCGGCATCCCGCACTGCCGCAGCGCCCATGTCACCGAACCGACCCTCGCCTTCGGCCGCAGCACGGCCGGTGTCGACTTCGGCGCCGCGGACGGCCCGGCCGACCTGATCTTCCTGATCGCGGCACCCGCCGGCGCCGACGACGCCCACCTGACGATCCTCTCCGCCCTCGCCCGCCAGCTGATGAACGCCGAGTTCACCGCCGCGCTGCGGTCGGTGGGTGACCCGCGGACGGCGGCGGCGCTGATCCGGGGCGACGAGGCGGCAGCGGGCGAGGACGCGCCGAGCGCTGCCGCGCCCGCCCCCGAAGACACCGCCGCGGTGCCGGTGGCGGCCTCCACCGGCACCGCGGCGGGCAGCACCGCCCGCGCCCCCGAGGCACCCGCGGGCGAAACGGCCGGCACCTCCGAGGCAGAGGCGGCCGGCGCCCCTGCGGCACCCGCGGGCGAAACGGCCGGCGCCGGTGACGCGGACGCCCCGGCGCGTCCCTTCCGCGTCGTGGCCGTCACCTCCTGTCCGACCGGCATCGCCCACACCTACATGGCCGCCGAGGCACTGGAGAACGCCGGCCGCGAGGCGGGGATCGAGCTGGCCGTCGAGACGCAGGGATCGGCCGGATTCACCCGGCTGGACCCGGCGGTGATCGCGGCGGCGGACGGCGTGATCTTCGCGCACGACGTCCCCGTACGCGAGAAGGAGCGCTTCGCGGGCAAGCCGACCGTGGACACCGGGGTCAAGGCGGGCATCAACCGCCCGGCCGAACTCGTCGCGGAGGTCCGCCGGAAGGCGGCGCGCGGCGAGGTGAGCGCCCCGGCGCACGCACCGGCCGGCACGCCGGTGGAGCGCGCGGGCGACGCCACCGAGGGCTACGGCACCAAGCTGCGCACCTGGCTGATGTCCGGCGTCAGCTACATGGTCCCGTTCGTCGCCGCCGGCGGTCTGCTCATCGCCCTGGGCTTCGCGATCGGCGGCTGGCAGGTCAACAAGGCCCCGTCGGTCATGGACCACTTCGTGTGGACGCAGTCCGGCAGCTGGGGCGCCCTGCTCTTCCAGATCGGCGGCGTCGCCTTCAAGTTCCTCGTCCCCGTCCTGGCCGGCTACATCGCCTACGGCATGGCCGACCGGCCCGGCCTCGTCCCCGGGTTCGTGGGCGGCGCCATCGCCCTGGACGGCAACGCGGGCTTCCTCGGCGGTCTGGCGGCCGGTCTGATCGCCGGTGGCGTGGTGCTGGGCATCCGGAAGGTGCCGATCCCTCCGGTGCTGCGCGGCATCATGCCGGTGGTGGTGATCCCGCTGATCTCCTCCGCGATCGTCGGCTTCCTGATGTTCGTCGTCATCGGCAAGCCCATCGCCTCCGCCCAGAAGGGCCTCACCGACTGGCTGAACGGCCTCACCGGCAGCAACGCCGTCCTGCTCGGCGCGCTGCTCGGCCTGATGATGTGCTTCGACCTGGGCGGCCCGGTGAACAAGGTCGCCTACACCTTCGCCACCGCCGGCATCGCCGTCGCCCAGCCCGGCGACTCCGCCATGAAGATCATGGCCGCGGTGATGGCGGCCGGCATGGTCCCGCCGCTGGCGATGGCGCTGGCCACCACGGTGCGCGGCCGGCTGTTCACCGCGGCCGAGCGCGAGAACGGCAAGGCCGCCTGGGTGCTGGGCGCCTCCTTCATCTCCGAGGGCGCCATCCCGTTCGCGGCGGCCGACCCGCTGCGGGTCATCCCGTCCGCCATGGCCGGCGGCGCGCTCACCGGCGCCCTGTCGATGACCTTCGGCGCCACCCTGCGCGCCCCGCACGGCGGTGTCTTCGTGGTCCCGCTGATCGGCGACCCGTTCCTGTACCTGGTGGCCATCACGGCCGGCGTGTGCGTCACCACGGCGCTGGTGGTCCTCCTGAAGGGGATGCGCGGGAAGGCGCCCGAGCCCACGGCCACCGAGCCCGCCGCGAGCCCGGTCACCGCGCCGGACGGGACCGGGCAGCCGATAGCGGCCTGACCGCCGCGGCCGCCCACACGGCGTCTTGTCCCTTTGATTCGCTGTGAGTTGTTCACGGCACCTGCGAGATACGTCACGGTCCGGGGCCATGGTCCCGGACCGTGGTGTGTACTGGGAGGCATGCCTGAGCACGCCGGGACCCTCCAGCTGATCGGTGCGGCCGTCCTCGCCGTGACGGCCGTCGCATGGGCCGGCGTCCTGCTGCGCCTGCTGCGCCGCGCGGGCCTGCGGGCCGCCGCCCGGCGGCGCCCCGGACCCGGCGCCCGGCGAGGCTCGGCGCCCCTTCCGGCGCTGCCGCGCCAGACCCGGTTCGGTCCCGCGCAGGAGTCCGTCGAGCTGACGCCCGCGGAACGGGACGCGTTCGCGGGCCTGGTACGGCGACTCGCCAACGGCTGACCCGCACCGGCCCGCGTGGACTCGTACCGGCCCGCGTGGACTCCGTACCCGGCGGACCGGGAACTTTGCTCCCGGCGGACCCGGGGGACGGTTCCGGCCGGGTCGCCGGTCCGTCAGCGCTGCCGTGCCGCGCGCCGCTCCATCGCCTCCCGGGCGGCTTCCTCCGACATGTAGACCTCGCACATGTGCCGTCCGTCGGGCGTGGCCGTGTGCTCCACCTCCCACAGGGAGATCTCGGCGCCGTCGGGCAGCAGGAAGGCGTGCTCGTACAGCGCGTAGTTCAGACCCGTCCGGCCCGCCCGTCCCGGCCGGCCGAACGCCTGGGTGATCGCGTGCGCGGTCGCCGTCGCCAGCAGCGCGGCCGTCGCCTCGCCGGGGCGGTCGGGGTTCTCCGCCCGGCGCAGCAGCCGGCGCGCGTGGTCGGCGGAGTCACCGGAGGCGAACGTGTGCCGGGGCTCGGGGACCGCCCACAGCCGCGTCGGCGCGGGCAGTTCGAAGTCCCGGGTCTCCGGCGGCAGCCCGAGCCGTGCCGTGGCGGTCTGCAACTCCTCCTCGTCGGCGTACACCTCGTGCTCCGGCGCGCTGCCCGGCGTGGGGTTGTGCACCAGTTCCCACAGCGTGACGGCGGCGCCGTCGGCCAGCAGCCAGGTGTGCCGGTACGTCTCCCGGTGCAGTCCCGAGCTGTGGTAGGCGGAGTGCAGCGAACTGTCGTGCGCCAGCGCGCAGTCCAGTTGCCTTATCACCTCGTCGGGCAGTTCGAAGGAGTTCAGGGCACGGCCGAGGAGTCGCGCGAGATGCTCCTCCGGAGACTCGGGCGACTCGGCTGGTTCGTACGCTGCGGTCTCGTACGGAACGCTCAAGGCATCTCCCGGCGTTGCTGCATGTCACCTTGTGGGTGCATACCGTAGCCCCTCGCCCGGAGGTCGTGTCCAGGAACCGGGAAAACGTACGCCGGGAAAACACGCGGGTCGCGCGAAAAGTTCCCGCGCGACCCGCTGTCCTGTCAAAACCCGCCGGTCAGGCGGCACTCCCGGCGGTCCAGGCGCTCCACGACATGTTCCAGCCGTTGAGACCGTTGTCGGGGGAGACGGTGGTGTCGGGGGAGTTCTTCACGATCACGACGTCCCCGACGAGCGAGTTGTCGTAGAACCACTTGGCGCTGGTGTCGCCCTGCGCGCCCTGCACGTCCGCGAGGCCGACGCAGCCGTGGCTGGTGCCCTCCCGGCCGAACGGCGGGTTGCCCTTGTTGTACCAGTAGTTGCCGTGGATGAACGTCCCCGACGACGTCAGCCGCATCGCGTGCGGCACGTCCGGTATGTCGTACTCCCCGCCGAAGCCGACCGTCGAGCCGTTCATGCGGGTCTGCACGAACTTCTCCGAGATGACCATCTGCCCGTTGTACGTGGTGTGCTGCGGGCTGCCCGCCGAGATCGGCACCGACTTCAGGGTCCGGCCGTCCCGCACCACCGTCATGGTCTGCGTGTGGACGTCGACCGTGGAGACCTGCGACCGGCCGACGGTGAAGGACACGGTCTTCTTCTGCACGCCGTAGACACCCTTGGCGCCCTCGACGCCGTCCAGGTCGATGTCCAGCGTGACCTTGGAGCCGGCCTTCCAGTACTCCTGCGGCCTGAAGTCCAGCCGCCGGTCCCCGAACCAGTGCCCGGCCACCTGCTGGCCGCTGTTGGTGCCGACCTTGATGTGCGCCTGCACGGCCTTCTTGTCGGTGATCGACTTGTCGAAGGTGAAGGACACCGGCATGCCGACGCCGACCGTCGCGCCGTTGTCGGGCGTGTAGGTGCCGATGAAGCTGTTCGACGTGGTGACGGTGGAGAAGATGGAGTTGGCCGCGGCGGTGCGGCCCTCGCCGTCCTTCGCGGTCGCGTTGATCTCGTACTTCGTCCCGCGCTCCAGCTGCTGCTTCGGCTTCCAGCTGTGGCCGTCCGCCGATATCGCCCCGGGCACGGTCTGCCCCGAGCCCGCCACGGTCATCTTCACCTCGGTCAGCCGGCCGTCGCTGACCTTCACGCCGGTGGCGTTGATGGACGCCCCGGTCGCGCCGTCCTTGGCGGATATCGCTATCTTCGCCGCCGACGTCTTCGGGGAGTCCTTGCCGCCCTTGCCGTCGTCGTTGTTCGCGGTGGCGCTGCCGCCGCAGGCGGTCAGGGTGAGGGCGCCGACCATCAGGGCGGCACAGGCCCCGAGTGCGCGCCGCGCTGTAATGTCCGGCGTTGTCACGGGCTGCTCCAGGTTCGTGTGAGGTACGGGATCCGTTCCGGTCGTGAGGGAAGAGGGCGCCGGTGCCGGGGAAGGTTCCCTTCCGCCTGCCCGAACGCCGTCACGTGACAGAACCGCGACAATCCAGCCCCCGAAGGGCCCGGCCCGTGCCTTCCGTACGGCGCGCCGCCTTCACTTCTCCCCGTACAGCTCCCCGTACGACGGCCAGGTGCCGCCCGGCCCGTGGACCGGCGCGGCGGCCCGCACGGCCCGTACGATCGCGCGCGTCACGAGGTCCGCGCCGGCGGCCAGGATGTCGTTGAGCGCCAACGGGTGGGCGTCCAGCGGGCGGTCGCCGGTCGCCAGCGCGAACACCGTGTCCCCGTCGTGCAGCAGATGCACCGGCCGCACCGCGCGGGCGATCCCGTCGTGCGCCGTGCCCGCCAGCTTCTGCGCCTGCGCCTTGGTCAGGCCGGCGTCCGTCGCGACCACCGCCAGCGTGGTGTTGAGCGGCGGGGCGGTGTGGGTGGCGGCGGCCTCCGCCAGGCGCCGGGTGGCCGCCTCGTGCACCCGTTCCCGCGGACAGGCCACCCGCCCCTGGAACAACTCCCCGTACAGCACGCCCGTCTCCGGGTGCAGGACCGCGCCCGCGGCGTTCACGACCACCAGCGCGGCCACCGTGATCCCCGAGCCGAGCACCGTACTCGCGGTGCCCACGCCGCCCTTGAGCAGCCCGGCGACGGCGCCCGTGCCGGCGCCCACGCAACCCTCGGGCACCCGCGCGCCCGGCGCGCTCGCCGCCGCGGCCTCCACCGCCGCGCGCCCCGTCGCCGCGTCCGGACGCGCGCGGAAGTCCCCGCCGCGCCCCAGGTCGAACACGCAGGCCGCCGGCACCACCGGCACCACGTGCGCCGGGTCCGTCCCCACCGGCACCCCGCGGCCCCGCTCCTCCAGCCAGGCCATCACCCCCGACGCCGCGTCGAGTCCGTACGCGCTCCCTCCGGTCAGCACCACGGCGTCGACCCGGCCCACCAGGTTGCGCGGATCCAGTGCGTCGGTCTCCTTGGTGCCGGGCCCGCCGCCGCGCACGTCCACGGCGGCGACGGCGCCGCCCTCGGGGGCCAGGACGACCGTGGTGCCGGTGAGCCAGCCGTCCCCGGCGCGGGTGGCGTGCCCCACCCGCAGCCCGGCGACATCCGTCAATGCGTCAGCTGTCATGCACGCCAGTCTCACCCAGCCCGCCGCCCGCGCCAGGGGGACCAGCCGGCCGGAGCGGCGGCGCCCGCCCGGTCCGGCGGCGGGACGGGCGGCTCGCCGGGGCGGTCACGCGGGCGCCGTACCCTTGGGGCATGAGCACCGCCCCCGAACCCGAGCCGCGCGCCCCGAGGCCCGCGCTGGTCTTCGACGACCCGCTGGACCAGCAGTCCTCGGACGACACCGACCGCGGGTGGGGCGAGCGCCCGGCCGGCGACGGCGCCGCCGACCTGAAGCGCTTCCTCGACGAGAAGCCGCCCCACCACCTCTGAGCCGGCGGCGCCGCCAGAGCCGGCCCGGCCAGTTCCGTCTGCCGTGCGACCGTCCCTAGGACCTGTCCTGTCCCGGGCCGCGCTGGGCCAGCAGGGCGTCGCGGATCTCCTTGAGCACCTCCAGCTCGGACACCTCGACGATCTCTTTGGTGCCCTCCCGCGCCGCCTTGCGGTCCGCCTGCCGGGCCAGGTACTTGGACATCGGCAGGATCATCAGGAAGTACACCACCGCCGCCGTGATCACGAAGGTGAGCGTGGCGCCCAGGACGGAACCCCACAGGATCGGCACACCACTCCTGACCGTGCCGTCCGCGGCCACCGCGCACGGGTCCTTCAGACACGAGCTGTAGTGGTCGAGGTTCTGCGTGCCGATCGCACCGACCAGCGGGTTGATGACCCCCTTCACCACCGAGTTGACGATGTTCGTGAAGGCCGCGCCGATGACCACGGCGACCGCCAGATCGATGACGTTGCCGCGCATCAGGAAGGCCTTGAAGCCGTGCCAGACGCTCGGTTCCTTCTTCGCGCTCACGTGGGGGACTCTCCTCGCGTACACAGGGTGGGGAACGAAACGCTCCGCAACCTACGGCACGGTGTGGCCAGGCTGTCCACTGCCGTAACTCGATCGAGCTACTTGACAGCAGGCTGACGACCTTCTGTAGGAGGGGTTTCAGCACAGCGTCACCGCCAGGCGTGCGGTGGCGGCCGCGCCGACCAGCCGGGCCGCCGTGGCCCGTGGCACCGACAGCACGACCAGGGCCCCGCTCTCGGCCGCGCCGTCCAGCGGCCGCGGCACCCGCGTCACCCGCACGCCGCGCGCCAGCACCCGGGCACCGCCCCCGGCGGACGCGTCCTGCGCCGCGATGACGTCGACGCGGTCACCGGGCCGCAGCAACCGCACCGTGGCGGCGTCGGCGATCCGCACCGGTGCCGTCACCAGCCGTTCCGCCGGGTGCCGTCGTACCGGAGCGGTGGCGCGGTGCCCGTGCGCGCGCCCCGCGCCGTCCGGCTCCGCGCCGGTTCCGGGCCCCGCGGCCACCAGCGCCGCCGCCGTCACCGCCAGGCCGGCCGCGACGGCCCGCCCGCGGTGCCGGACGAGCCCGTGCGGCCGGTACCGCCCGCCGCGCACGCCCACCGGATCGAACGCGGGCACCTCGCGCGTCGCCGGGGCGTCCGTGCCCAGCGGGCGCGGCGGCCGGAAGAGCGGCGGGCTGTGGCCCAGGCGCGGATTCGGGCCCGGGCGCGGACTCGGGTACGGATACGGGTGCGGGCTCGGGTGCGGATGTTGCGGGCTCGGGTGCGGACTCGGGTACGGCTGCGGGTGCAGGTTCGGCTGCGGGTCCGGGGCCGGGTTCGGGTCCGGGGCGTACGAGGGCATCGGGATCACCGCCTGCGACGAGGGATTCGGCGTGTGCTGCCACCATGACGCCTCGCGCCGGATCCCGTCGGGGCCGGTGGACCGGGCGCGGATTGTGGATAACTCGCTCACCCGAAGGGGGAGTTCCGCTTACCGGCCCGCGCCCCGCGGCCCACGCTACGGCAGCCCGCAGCCCGCAGCCCGCAGCCCGCAGCCCGCTGCCCGCGGTCTCCGGCCCGCGCCCCGCGCTACGGCAGCCGGAACCCCGGGTCCATCCCGCCGAGGGCACCGGCGCACAGGCAGTCCCGGGCGCCGGTCTCCGGCAGGGCCGCCACCGCGTCGAACAGGACCCCGCGCAGCCGGTCCACGTTGGCCGCGAACACCCGCAGCACCTCCTCGTGCGAGACTCCCTCGCCGGTCTCGGCGCCCGCGTCCAGGTCGGTGACCAGGGTCAGCGACGTGTAGCACAGCTCCAGTTCCCGGGCGAGCGCCGCCTCCGGGTGGCCGGTCATGCCCACCACCGACCAGCCCTGGGCCCGGTGCCACAGGGACTCGGCGCGCGTCGAGAAACGCGGACCCTCGACCACGACCAGCGTGCCGCCGTCCACCGGTTCCCAGTCCCGGCCGCGGGCCGCCTTCAGCGCGGCGGCCCGCCCGGTGGGGCAGTAGGGGTCGGCCATGGAGACGTGAACGACGTTCGGCACGGTGCCGTCGGGCAGCGGCAGCCCGTCGAAGTAGGTCTGCGCCCGGGACTTGGTCCGGTCCGCGAACTGGTCCGGCACGAGCAGGGTGCCGGGGCCGTACTCGGGACGCAGGCCGCCCACCGCGCAGGGGCCGAGGACCTGTCGCACGCCGACCGAGCGCAGCGCCCACAGGTTGGCCCGGTAGTTGATGCGGTGCGGCGGCAGGTGGTGGCCGCGGCCGTGGCGGGGCAGGAAGGCGACCCGGCGGCCGGCGACCTCGCCGAGGAAGAGGGAGTCGCTGGGTGCTCCGTACGGGGTGTCCACCCGGACCTCGGTGACGTCGTCGAGGAAGGAGTAGAACCCCGAGCCGCCGATTACGCCGATCTCTGCGTTCGCCATGACCAGCACACTAGCGGGCCGTCGTCCGGCGCCCGCTTCCCGTCCGCGAAGCGGCGGACGGTACGCCGAAGACCCTGCCGTCGGGCGACGGCAGGGTCCGGGTGAGACGCCTCAGGCGGCGGAGCTGCTGGTGGAGCTGGACGACGAAGACGACGACGAAGAAGACGACGTCGACGAGGACGAGGTCGAAGACGAGGACGTCTTGGCGTCGGACGACGAGGCGGCCGGCTTCGACGCCGGGGTGCTGCTCGACGAGGAGCCGCGGGAGTCGTTGCGGTAGAACCCGGAGCCCTTGAAGACGATGCCGACCGCGGAGAACACCTTCTTCAGGCGGCCCTGGCAGCTGGGGCACTCGGTCAGGGCGTCATCGCTGAATTTCTGCACCGCCTCAAGGCCCTCGCCGCACTCGGTGCACTGGTACTGGTAGGTCGGCACTGTCTTCCTCCTGGCACTCTCACTCAATGAGTGCTAACGACGGTCCATAGTGACGTATTCCCGGGGATCAGTCCACCGTGACCGGGGCGCGGTGACCGACGCCACGTGCGACCGTGTGGTGGCGGGGCCGCGTGACGAGCCGGGAACGCAGGGCCAGCAGGGTGGCCAGTGCGAGCACGGTACCGGCCATGGGCACGAGGAATCCCGCGCCGTCCCACAGCCGGTCCTCCAGCTGTCCCGCGACCGTGACGGCGGCGGCCTGGCCGAGCGCGACCGCGCCGGTCAGCCAGGTGAAGGCCTCCGTGCGGGCGCCCGGTGCGACCAGGCCCTCGACCAGCGTGTAGCCGGTGATCAGCGACGGCGCGATGCACATGCCGACCAGCAGGCCGAGCGCGGCGAGCAGCGGCACGGAGTGCGCCGTCCACAGCGCGGACGCGGCCAGCGCGAGCGCGGTGTAGCCGGTCACGAGGCGCTTGTGGGGTGCCGCCTTCCAGGCGATCGCGCCGCAGACGACGCCGGAGAGCATGTTGCCGGCGGCGAAGACGCCGTACAGGACGCCGTTCATGCCGGGTTCGCCGATCGACTCGGTGAAGGCGGCGAGCGACACCTGCATGCCGCCGAAGACCGAACCGATGCCCAGGAAGGTCACGATCAGCACGCGCACGCCCGGGACGCGCAGCGCCGGGACGTGCCGTTCGCGCGTCTGGCCGTTCCCGGCGGTGACCGGCGGCTGGGTGCTCTTCTGCGCGGCGAAGAGGAGACCGCCGACGAGGGTCAGCCCGGCCTCCGTGACCAGGCCGGCGGCCGGGGCCACGGCGGTGCACAGCGCGGTCGCCAGCAGCGGGCCGAAGACGAAGGTCAGCTCGTCCGTGACCGACTCGAACGCCGCCGCGGTGGTCATCAGCGGCGAGCCCTGGAGCTTCACGCCCCAGCGGGCGCGCACCATGGGGCCGACCTGCGGCACCGAGGCGCCGGTCGGGACGGCCGCGGCGAACAGCGCCCACAGCGGCGCGTGGGCCAGCGCGAGGGCCGTCAGGGACAGGCCGGAGAGCGTGTGCGCCAGCACCCCGGGGAGCAGGACCGCGCGCTGGCCGTAACGGTCGGCCAGCCGGCCGCTGTACGGCGCGAACACCGCCATGGAGACGCCGGTGGCGGCCGCTACGGCGCCGGCGGCGCCGTACGAGCCGGTGGTGTGCTGGACGAGCAGCACGATGGAGAGGGTGAGCATCGCGAACGGCTGGCGCGCCGCGAAGCCGGGGATCAGGAACGTCCAGGCGCCGCGGGTGCGCAGCAGCTGTCCGTATCCGGGGCGGGAGGACGCCGGTGAGGTCTTCTCCGGTTCGGTGGTGACCGTGGATCCCACGGCCCGTGCCTTTCTGCCGCCTGGTAGCGCGCGGGCCCCGTGCGGGCCGGGCGCCGAGAGCTGTCCTCTTGCGCGGACTGCGGTAGATGCCGACGCCCACGGGGCGACCCGGCCGCCATACGGTCGCGCCAGCTCTGCGTCAGGCAGAGTTGGTTCGATCAGGGTGCGCCTTCATCGTACAGGGACCACTCCCGGCACGGCTGTGAAAGCGAGCACCATGAAGGCTGCCACCTGGGATTGCGCGGAGCCGCAGAGCCGCAGAGCCGCGGAGCCGCGGAGCCGCGGAGCCGTGGAGCCGCGGACCGCAGGGCGCACGCCGTCACCGCCCGCCGTCCGTCCCGCCGGCCGCGTCCGTGCCCAGCCAGCCCGCCAGCTTGCCGCCGTGGGCGACCGCGCGCAGCCGCCGCTCGGCGGCGTCGCGGACCGGGTCGGTGGCCACGACCAGCAGCTCGTCACCGCGCCGCAGCACCGTCGCGGGCAGCGGAACAAACGATTTTCCTTCGCGCACCACCAGGGTGACCGCCGCACCGGGCGGCAGCCGCAGCTCGCTGATCTCCACCCCGTGCATCCGCGACCCCTCGGGCACCGTGACGGACAGCAGATGCCCGCGCAGCCGCTCCAGGGGCGCCGACTCGATGCCGAGGTCCGACGCCTCGCCCTGCTCGCCCAGCCGCAGGACGCGCGCCAGCCAGGGCAGGGTCGGGCCCTGCACGAGCGTGTAGACCACGACCAGGACGAAGACGATGTTGAAGATCCGGCGGCTGCCGCCGACGCCGTTCACCATCGGGATGGTGGCCAGGATGATGGGGACGGCGCCGCGCAGCCCCGCCCACGACATCAGCGCCTGCTCGCGCCACGGCACCCGGAACGGCGTCAGGCTGCACAGCACGCTCAGCGGCCGGGCCACCATGGTCAGCACCAGCCCGATGAGCAGGGCGGGCCAGACGTCGTCGCCCAGCTCGTGCGGGGTGACCAGCAGGCCGAGGACGACGAACATGCCGATCTGGGCGATCCAGCCGAGCCCCTCGGCGAAGCCGCGGGTGGCGGGCCAGTGCGGCAGCCGGGCGTTGCCGAGCACCATGGAGGCCAGGTAGACGGCGAGGAAGCCGCTGCCGTGGCCCAGCGCGCCGGCGGCGTACGCGGTGACGGCGATGGCCATCACGGCGATCGGGTAGAGGCCGGACGCGGGCAGCGCCACGTGCCGCAGGCCCCAGGCGCCGACCCAGCCCACGGCGATCCCGATGGCCGCGCCGAGGGCCAGCTCCAGGACGATCTCGCCGAGCAGCAGGTACCAGTGCTCGACCGGACCGGCGGTGGAGAAGGCGACGACCAGGATGACCACCGGGGCGTCGTTGAAGCCGGACTCGGCCTCCAGGGTGCCCGTCACACGCGCGGGCAGGGGAATCCTGCGCAGCACCGAGAAGACCGCCGCCGCGTCGGTCGAGGACACCACCGCGCCCACGATGAGCGCCTGCCGCCACTCCAGCCCGACCAGACAGTGCGCGCCGGCCGCGGTGACCCCCACGCTGACCGCGACCCCCACCGTCGCCAGGACCGAGGCGGAGGACAGGACCGGCCGGACCTCCTTCCACTTCGTGCCCAGGCCGCCCTCGGCGAGGATCACGACGAGGGCCGCGTAGCCCATGACCTGGGTCACCTCGACGCTGTCGAAGTGGATGTGGCCGAGGCCGTCCTGGCCCATGAGCACGCCGATGCCCAGGTACACGAGCAGGCTGGGGAGCCCGCTGCGGGAGGAGATCCGCACGGCCGCGACGGCGACGAGCAGGACGACGGAGCAGACGAGCAGCAGCTGGTTGAGGTGGTGAACAGTCAGCGGGCGTTCCTCCTCGGGCGAGGTCCGGGGATCTCCGGATACTTCGTTACCTTACCTAACTCTTGACGCTTTCTTGACGTTCCCCAGGGCAAGATCGAACGCTCGTGCGCGCTGGTTCCCGACTCCGCGTCAAGCGGGACAGGGCCCTGCGCCTATGGTTGCTCCAGCGCTCATTCAAAGTCACAGCCCGACCTGCCGCTCGCGTTAGGACAGCAAGGACAGCGATGCCCCCCAACACCACCGCCACAACGGGTGACACCGCCACCACGGGTGCCACGTCCGTCAAGTCCGGCAGGAAGAAGGGGCGCAAAGCCCGACTGTTCGTGCTGGTGCTCGTCCTGGCCCTCGTCGGCGGCATCGCCTACGGGGCGTACTGGTCGATCAGCACCGTCCGCGCCTCCTTCCCGCAGACCACCGGCTCCCTCCGGCTCGACGGCCTGTCCGGACCGGTCGACGTCAGACGGGACGGCTACGGCATCCCGCAGGTCTACGCCTCCTCGGACGAGGACCTGTTCATGGCGCAGGGCTACGTCCAGGCGCAGGACCGGTTCTACGAGATGGACGTGCGCCGGCACATGACCTCCGGGCGCCTGTCGGAGATGTTCGGCAAGAGCCAGGTCAAGAACGACGAGTTCCTGCGCACCCTCGGCTGGGACCGGATCGCGCAGCAGGAGTACGACACCAAGCTGTCGGCCGCCACCAAGAAGTACCTCCAGGCGTACGCCAAGGGCGTCAACGCCTACCTCCAGGGCAAGGACGGCGCGGACCTCTCCCTGGAGTACGCGGCCCTGGGGCTCACCAACGACTACAAGCCGCAGAAGTGGACCCCGGTCGACTCCGTCGCGTGGCTGAAGGCGATGGCCTGGGACCTGCGCGGCAACATGCGCGACGAGATCGACCGCGCCCTGATGACCAGCCGGCTCGGCCCGCAGCAGATCCAGGACCTGTACCCGGCCTATCCGTACGGCCGTAACAAGCCGATCGTGCAGGAGGGCCAGTACGACCAGCTGACGCAGGCCTTCCGGCAGAGCGGCTCCTCGGGCTCGGAGGGAACGACGGGGACCACGGGCACGACGGGGACCACCGGGACCACGGGAACCACCGGCACGACCGGGACCACGGGCACGACCGGGACCACGGGCACGACCGGGACCACGGGCACGACGGGCACCTCCGGCACGGCCGGGACGGGATCGGCGCTCACGGGCCAGCTCGGCGGCCTCACCGAGGTCCTGGACGGCCTGCCCTCGGCCGTCGGCGTGAACGGCCAGGGCATCGGCTCCAACTCCTGGGTGGTGGCCGGGAAGTACACCATCACCGGCAAGCCGCTGCTCGCCAACGACCCGCACCTGTCGGCGTCCGTGCCGTCGGTCTGGTACCAGATGGGCCTGCACTGCCGGACCGTCTCGGACAAGTGCCAGTACGACGTCTCGGGTTACACGTTCGCCGGTATGCCCGGTGTGATCATCGGCCACAACGCGAAGATCGCCTGGGGCATGACCAACTCCGGTGTCGACGTCACCGACCTCTACCTGGAGAAGGTCAGCGCGAACGGCTACCTGTACGACGGCAAGGTGCGGCCGTTCAAGACCCGCGAGGAGACCATCAAGGTCGCCGGCGGCGAGGCCAAGACGATCGTCGTCCGCCAGACCCAGGACGGCATGCCGCTGCTGTCCGACCGCGACGACGAACTCGTCCAGGTCGGCCGGAAGGCCACCGTGAACACCGCCGCGCCCGACCGGGGCGACGGCTACGGCATCGCCCTGCGGTGGACCGCGCTCGACCCGGGCACCTCCATGGACGCCGTGTTCGCCCTCGACAAGGCCGGCGGCTGGGACGAGTTCCGCGCGGCGGCGGCCCGCTTCGACGTGCCCTCGCAGAACCTCGTCTACGCCAGCACGGACAACCACATCGGCTACACGCTGCCCGGCCGGATCCCGACGCGCCCGGCCAAGGACGCCGGCGCCCTGCCGGCGCCCGGCTGGGACTCCGGGTACCGCTGGACGGGCTTCGTCAAGCAGGACGAGCTGCCCTACGAGTACGACCCCGCGCGCGGCTACATCGTCACCGCCAACCAGGCCGTGGTCGACCAGGCGGCGTACCCGTACACGCTGACCACCGACTGGGGCTACGGCACCCGCAGCCAGCGCATCACCGACCTGATCGAGTCCAAGATCAAGGGCGGCGGCAAGATCTCCACCGACGACATGCGGCAGATGCAGCTGGACAACAGCAGCGAGATCGCCAAGCTGCTGGTGCCCAGGCTGCTGAAGCTGAACCTGGACGACCCGGACGTCCGCCAGGCGCAGAAACTGCTGGAGGGCTGGGACTACACCCAGGACGCCGACTCCGCGGCGGCCGCCTATTTCAACGCGGTCTGGCGCAACATCCTCAAGCTGGCCTTCGGCAACAAGCTGCCCAAGGAGGTGCGGGTCAAGGGCCAGTGCCTGTGGGTCGAGAAGATCGACAGCACCGGCCCGGTGGACGACGACACCAAGGTCCGCGAGTGCGGCGAGCGCGACGCCGACCAGGCGCAGCCGGACGGCGGCGACCGCTGGTTCGAGGTCGTGCGCACCCTGCTGGACAAGCCGGACAGCGACTGGTGGAAGACGCCCAAGGCGGGCACCCGGCCCGCCGCGGACAACCGCGACCAGCTCCTCGCCCGTGCCATGATCGACGCCCGCTGGGAGCTGACCGCCAAGCTGGGCAAGGACATCGACACCTGGAGCTGGGGCCGGCTGCACCGGCTGTTCCTGAAGAACCAGACGCTCGGCACCGAGGGCCCCAAGGTGGTGCAGTACCTGCTCAACCGCGGCCCGTGGAAGCTCAGCGGCGGCGAGGCCGCGGTGAACGCCACCGGCTGGAACGCCGCCGGCGGCTACAACGTGGTCTGGGTGCCGTCGATGCGGATGGTCGTCAACCTCGCCGACCTCGACAAGTCCAAGTGGATCAACCTGGCCGGCGCCTCCGGGCACGCCTTCAGCGCGCACTACACCGACCAGACGGGCAAGTGGGCCAAGGGCGAACTGCTGCCCTGGTCGTTCTCGGCCAAGTCGGTGGACAAGAACACGAGCGACACCCTCGTGCTGAAGCCGTGACCCGTACGGCACCGCACTGAGAACGGCCCTCCACGCGCGCGTGGAGGGCCGTTCTCCTTCCCGGCGGCCGGCTCATCCCAGCGGGCGCGGCGGCGGGGAAGCCGGTCAGGGGCCGGTGAAGCGGCGCGCGCCCGAGGGCGTCACCACCGCGTGCACCGGTTTGTCGTGCGCCTCGGCCGGGACGCGCGCGACGACCTCCGTGTCGTAGAGCAGCACCACGAGCCACGGGCGCGCGCCCGCGCGCTCCAGCCGGGCCAGCACCCGGTCGTACGACCCTCCGCCGCGCCCCAGGCGCATCCCGCGCGCGTCCACCGCGAGCCCGGGCAGCAGGACGGCGTCCGCGGCCGTCACGGCGTCCGGGCCGAGCCGCGCGCCGGAGGGTTCGAAAAGAGCCATCTTCCCGCCGTGCCGGACCGGCGTCAGGGAGTCCGGGCCGGCGTACTCGCCCCAGTCCAGGTCGTCGTCGGGCAGCAGCGCCGGCAGCAGCACCCGCACGCCCCGCGCACGCAGCGCGTCCAGCAGCGGCCGGGTGTCCGGTTCGCCGCCCACCGCGGCATACGCGGCCACCGTCCGCGCCCGGGCCAGCTCGGGCAGTTCCAGCGCGCGCTCGGCCAGCACACGGCCCGTCTCGCGGACGTCGTCCGCCGGCAACCTGTTCCTCACCCGGAGGAATTCCCGCCGCAACATCCGTTTGCCAGGGTGGCCCTTGGGTCCGCCGTCTTCCACTGCTCGTCCTCGTCTCCTTCTTAATGCGGGTCATATGAGGGTCAAGCCGCCGGGAGCCACAGATTCCCAGCAAAGGCACCGGATATTGTGGCGGGCATGACTCAGTCCCCCAGGATCAGCAAAGCTGTCATCCCGGCCGCCGGGCTCGGCACCCGCTTCCTGCCGGCTACCAAGGCCACTCCCAAGGAGATGCTGCCCGTCGTCGACAAGCCTGCGATCCAGTACGTGGTCGAAGAGGCCGTGTCGGCGGGGCTCGACGACGTCCTCATGGTCACCGGACGCAACAAGCGCCCCCTCGAGGACCACTTCGACCGCAACTACGAGCTGGAATCTGCGCTGCAGAAGAAGGGCGACGCCGAACGGCTGGCGAAGGTCCAGGAGTCCAGCGACCTGGCGACCATGCACTACGTGCGCCAGGGCGACCCGAAGGGACTCGGTCACGCCGTGCTGTGCGCGGCCCCGCACGTCGGCCGCGAGCCCTTCGCCGTCCTCCTCGGCGACGACCTGATCGACCCGCGCGACCCGCTGCTGCGGCGCATGATCGACGTCCAGGAGCGGCACGGCGGCAGCGTGGTCGCCCTCATGGAGGTCGCCCCCGAGCAGATCCACCTCTACGGCTGCGCCGCCGTGGAGGCCACCGCCGACGGCGACGTGGTGAAGGTCACGGGACTGGTCGAGAAGCCCGATCCGGCGGACGCCCCGTCGCGGTACGCCATCATCGGCCGGTACGTCCTCGACCCGCACGTCTTCGACATATTGCGCCAGACCGAGCCGGGCCGCGGCGGCGAGATCCAGCTCACCGACGCCCTCCAGCAGCTCGCGCAGGACGAGAAGGTCGGCGGCCCGGTGCACGGCGTCGTCTTCACCGGCCGCCGCTACGACACCGGCGACCGCGGCGACTACCTGCGTGCCATTGTCAGACTCGCATGCGAACGTGAGGATCTGGGACCGGACTTCCGGACCTGGCTCCGCAGTTACGTAGCCGAGGAGATGCAGCGACCTTGACCAGCCCCGCGACCCGCCCCGCCGGCCCGGACGACCTGTGGTCGGTGGACGAGCACCTGGAGGACATCCTCTCGACCGTCCGGCCGCTCGAACCCATCGAGCTGCAACTGCTCGACGCCCAGGGCTGCGTCCTGGTCGACGAGGTCACGGTGGCGGTGTCGCTGCCGCCGTTCGACAACAGCTCCATGGACGGGTACGCGGTGCGGGTGGCGGACGTCGCGGGCGCGAGCGAGGAGTTCCCGGCGGCCCTGGAGGTCGTCGGGGACGTGGCGGCCGGCGCGGGCGACCCGGTGCGGGTCGGCCCCGGTCAGGCCGCGCGGATCATGACCGGGGCGCCGCTGCCGCCCGGCGCCGAGGCCGTCGTCCCGGTCGAGTGGACCGACGGCGGGCTCGGCGAGGGCCCGGCGAGCGGCATGCGGGCGCGCAGCCTGGCCCCGGAGGGCGCCGAGGGCCAGGTGCGCGTGTACCGGCCCGTCGAGGCACGCGCGCACGTGCGGGACCGGGGCGGCGACGTACGGGCCGGCGACCGGGCCCTGGCGGCCGGGACGATCCTCGGCCCGCCGCAGATCGCGCTGCTCGCCGCGATCGGCCGCGGCACCGTGCGGGTGCGCCCGCGCCCGCGCGTGGTCGTGCTCTCCACGGGCAGCGAACTCGTCCAGCCCGGCGAGGAACTGGCCACCGGTCAGATCTACGACTCCAACAGCTTCGCCCTCACCGCCGCCGCGCGGGACGCGGGCGCCATCGCCTACCGGGTGGGCGCCGTCGCCGACGACGCCGAGACCCTGCGCACGACCATCGAGGACCAGCTCATCCGCGCGGACCTGCTGGTGACCACCGGCGGGGTGAGCGTGGGCGCGTACGACGTGGTCAAGGAGGCGCTGGCGTACGTCGGCGACGAGGACGAGGCGGGCGCCGGCGTGGAGTTCCGCAAGCTGGCCATGCAGCCCGGCAAGCCCCAGGGCTTCGGGTCCATCGGCCCCGACCACATCCCGCTGCTGGCGCTGCCCGGCAACCCGGTGTCGTCGTACGTCTCCTTCGAGCTGTTCGTCCGCCCCGCCATCCGCGCCCTGATGGGCCTCACCGATCTGCACCGGCCCCGCGTCCGGGCCGTCCTGACGGCGGACGCGGCGCTGCGCTCGCCCGGGGGACGCCGCCAGTTCCTGCGCGGGACGTACGCCGACGGGAAGGTGACGCCGGTGGGCGGGGCCGGCTCCCACCTGGTCGCGGCGCTCGCCCAGGCGGACGCGCTGATCGTCGTGCCGGAGGACGTGGAGAGCGTCGAGCCCGGCACCGAGGTGGAGGTCGTGCCGCTCGGCTGAGGCAGGCGCGGGTCCCTCCGTCCGCAGGCCGGTCCTGGTCCGCTGTCCGGGCCGGCTTGGCGGTACCGTGTCGCGCACAGCAGGCCCGCGCCGCGCACCGCGCCGGGCCCGGACCGGGAGCGCCGCAGCCATGAGTACGCACGACCGACTGACGCACATCGACGAGGCGGGCGCGGCCCGCATGGTCGACGTATCCGGGAAGGACGTGACCGCGCGCACCGCCCGTGCCAGCGGCCGGGTCCTCGTCTCACCCCGCGTGGTCGAGCTGCTGCGCGGCGAGGGGGTGCCCAAGGGCGACGCCCTCGCGACCGCGCGCATCGCCGGGATCATGGGAGCCAAGCGGACCCCGGAGCTGATCCCCTTGTGCCACCCGCTGTCGGTGTCCGGTGTGAAACTGGATGTGTCGGTCGCGGACGACGCCGTGGAGATCCTGGCCACCGTGAAGACCACGGACCGCACGGGCGTGGAGATGGAGGCCCTCACCGCGGTGACGGTCGCCGCGCTCACCGTGATCGACATGGTCAAGGCGGTCGACAAGGGAGCGGTCATCACGGACGTACGGGTGGAGGAGAAGACGGGCGGCGCGTCGGGCGACTGGAGCCGGGCATGACCCGTCGCGCTCTGGTGGTCACGGCCTCCAACAGGGCCTCGGCGGGCGTGTACGCGGACCGGGGCGGCCCGCTGATCGCCGACGCACTCGCCGGCCTCGGGTTCGCCGTGGACGGCCCCCGCGTGGTCCCCGACGGCGCTCCCGTGGAGGCGGCCCTGCGCGAGGGCGTGGCGGCCGGCTACGACGTCGTCGTCACCACCGGGGGCACCGGCCTGTCGCCCACCGACCGCACCCCGGAGGCGACCCGCGCGGTGATCGACCACGAGGTGCCGGGCATCGCGGAGGCCATCCGCGCCCACGGGCGGGAGAAGGTGCCGACCGCGGCGCTCTCCCGGGGCCTGGCGGGCGTGGCCGGACGGACGCTGATCGTCAACCTGCCCGGGTCGACCGGCGGGGTGCGGGACGGTCTCGCCGTGCTGGAGCCGCTGCTGGTGCACGCGGTCGACCAGCTCCGCGGCGGCGACCACCCCGGACCGGGCAGCGGGGGTGCGAGCTGAACAGCCCTTCCTGGCCCGTCGAGCTGGTGGACGGCGATGTCGTCCTCCGGCCGATAAAGCTGCGCGACCAGCGGGCCTGGCGCGAGGTGAACCGGCGCAACCGCGACTGGCTGCGCCCGTGGGAGGCGACGATCCCGCCGCCCACGCCGAGCGGACCGGTCGCGCACCGGCCGACCTACCGCCAGATGGTCCGGCACCTGCGCTCCGAGGCCGGCGCGGGCCGGATGCTGCCGTTCGTCATCGAATACCAGGGGCGGCTGGTCGGGCAGCTCACGGTCGCCGGGATCACCTGGGGCTCGATGTGCTCCGGGCACGTCGGCTACTGGGTGGACGAGGCGGTGGCCGGGCGCGGAGTGATGCCGACGGCGGTCGCGCTCGTGGTGGACCACTGTTTCGGCACGGTCGGTCTGCACCGCGTCGAGGTCTGCATTCGCCCCGAGAACCGGCCGAGCCGGCGCGTGGTGGAGAAACTCGGATTCCGCGAGGAGGGGCTGCGCCCGCGCTATCTGCACATCGACGGCGCCTGGCGCGACCATCTCGTCTACGCGCTTACCGCGGAAGAGGTGCCCGACGGGCTGCTCGCGCGCTGGCGCCGGAACCGCTCCCAGGGTGCCCAGCGCACCGAGAGCCAGTGAATTGAAAATACGTTCGAATTCCTCGGTCGCAAAAATGCTGGAAATATGAGCCGGATCGTGCGACACACCGGCCCAATTGGCGGATGGCCTCACGCAAACCCCTCTACCGTGTGAGGCGTGAGCAGCAGCGGCCTCATCTACGCAGTCATTGTCGGGGCCTGGGCCGCCTACTTGGTGCCGATGTGGCTCCGTAGGCAGGACGAGCTGAACGAGGCCCGTCCGACGGAACGCTTCAGCACCGCCATCCGGCTGCTTTCCGGACGGGCGGGCATGGAGCGCCGGTACGCCAGGGACCTGCGGGCGCGCTCCGCCCAGGAGGGGGAGCCGGACGCCGTCGATCCGGACGCCGTCACCGATTCGGTGGACGTCCGGGCCTTCGCCGTGCCTCCGACGCGCCGTCAGCCCTCCCCGGAGGCCGAGCCCGAGCCGTCCGGCGGCCCCGGACCGGCGGCCGAGCAGACCGCCGCGCCGGAGCCCCGGGCGGCCGCCGAACCGGAGCCCGCGTCCGTCGCCGTACCCGCACAGCAGCGGGACCGGGAAGCGGCGGCACGGCAGGCGCTCTCGGCGCAGACGGCCGCGGCGCGCGCCCAGCGCTCGAAGGTGCTCGCACGCCGGCGGCGCACCACCGTGATGCTCTTCCTCGCCTTCACGTTCGGCACGGTCATCGCCGCCGTCGGCGGACTCGCCTTCCTGTGGGCGCCCGCCGCCCCGGCCGTGCTGCTCAGTACCTACATCGCCTACCTGCGCGCGCAGGAACACCGCCGCTTCGCCTACCAGATGGACCGCCGGCGCGCCGAGGCCGCCGCCCAGCGCCTGCGGGAACGCCAGCCGCGCCGGCGCCCGCCGCTGGAAGAGGGCACGGACGGGCAGGCGCCGCAGGAGGGCCAGGACACCGGCACCGAGACCGGGCTGTCCGCGCTCGCCGCCGACCGGCGTGCCCTCGTCGAGCAGACCGACCACGCCGAGTGGGTCGACCAGCAGCGCGAGCGGCAGCGCCGGCCCGGGCACGGCGAGAGCTGGGACCCGGTGCCGGTGCCGCTGCCGACGTACGTCACCGCGCCCGTCGCCCCGCGCGCCGCCTCCGGCGTGGACCTCGGGGCGCCCGACACCTGGAGTTCGGCGCGGTCCAGCACGGTCGTGCCGGAGCAGGACGCGGCCCGGGTGCCGGACGGTGCGCCGGGCGGGCGGCCCGGGCAGGAGCCGGCGGACGGCCGGGCCGACGGCGTCCCGCACGCCCGCTCCCGCTCGCGCGGCGGCCCCGGCGCGGCCTCGGCACGCCGGACGCGCGAGCGCGGACGCACGCCGCTGTTCGACCAGTACGAGGACGGCGAGCGGCCCCGCGCGGCCAACGAGTGACCCTGGTCACTCCCCGGGCATCGGGGCCCTGACCAGTCAGGGAGCGGATTTCCGAGCACCCGGATCGGGATGCTAGAGTTTCACTCGTTGCAAGGGCCTGTGGCGCAGTCCGGTAGCGCACCTCGTTCGCATCGAGGGGGCCAGGGGTTCGAATCCCCTCAGGTCCACTGCACGATGAGATCCCGTCGGTCGTCAGACCGGCGGGATCTTCGTCGTTTCCGGGGCGGCTCAGAGCCGCTTGGCGTAGCAGAGGCTCTCCTCGTAGTGGCGGTAGTAGCCGAACTTCGCGCACGGCTCGTAGCCGCTGGAGGTGTACAGGGCGACGGCCTCCGGCTGCTTGGTGCCCGTCTCCAGGACCATGCGGACGCGGCCGGCCGCGCGGGCGTCCTCCTCCAGTGCCGCGAGCATCCGGCGGGCCAGGCCCAAGCCGCGCATCTCCGTGATGACGAACATGCGCTTGAGTTCGGCGTCGCCGTCCTCGTTGCCCTCCGGGTTGCGGTCCTGGCTGCGCCAGCCGCCGGTCGCCACCGGGCGGCCCAGCTCGTCGTAGGCGATCAGGTACACGCCCCGGGGCGGGTCGAAGTCGGCGGGCTCCAGGACCGTGGCGTCGCCCCCGTCGCCGTAGCGCTGGTGGTATTCGGCCTGGACCTCGTCGTTGAGCTTCACGGCGTCGGGGTGGTCGAAGGGGACACGGCGAATATTCATACTGAGTATCGTACTTCTATGCAGTCGGCGGTGGTCCCGGGTTTTTCGGACCTGGTCCAGTGTGCCGGTATCGTGCCCGCGTGCTGACTGTGACCTCGGTGAACGTGAACGGGCTGCGAGCGGCCGCGAAGAAGGGCTTCGTGGAGTGGCTGGCCGGGACGGACGCGGACGTCGTCTGCCTCCAGGAGGTGCGCGCCGAGCCGCACCAGCTGCCCGAGGAGGTCCGCCGGCCCGAGGGCTGGCACGTGCTGCACGCCCCGGCCGCCGCCAAGGGCCGCGCGGGCGTCTCCCTCTACACCCGGCGCGAGCCCGACCGGGTCCGGACCGGCTTCGGCTCGGCCGAGTTCGACGGCAGCGGCCGGTACGCCGAGGCCGAACTGCCCGGCCTGACCGTCGCCTCGCTCTATCTGCCCTCCGGTGAGGTCGGCACGGAGCGCCAGGACGAGAAGGTCCGCTTCATGGACACGTTCCTCGCCCACCTGAAGGAGCTGCGCGCACGCGCCGCCGCCGACGGGCGCGAGGTCCTCGTCTGCGGCGACTGGAACATCGCCCACCGCGAGGCCGACCTGAAGAACTGGCGCGGCAACGCCAAGAAGGCCGGTTTCCTGCCGGAGGAGCGCGACTGGCTCGGCCGGGTCCTCGCCGCTAAGGAGGGCGGGTACGTCGACGTCGTGCGCGCCTTGCACCCGGACGCCGAAGGGCCCTACACCTGGTGGTCGTACCGCGGGCGGGCGTTCGACAACGACTCCGGCTGGCGCATCGACTACCACATGGCCACGCCCGGGCTCGCCGGCCGGGCGGTCAAGGGCTTCGTGGAGCGCGCGGCCACCCACGCCGAGCGCTGGTCGGACCACGCGCCGGTGACCGTCGTCTACGACCTCTGAGCGCTCAGTCCCGCTTGTCCAGGACGCGGTCCAGCGCCAGCGACAGCTCCGCCTCCACGACGCTGCGGGCCAGCGGACGCAGGCGCCGCAGGTCCTCCTCGGGCCCGTGCCGCAGGATCACGTCGGCGAACAGGCCGGCCAGGGCCTCGGCGTGCGCGCGCACCCGGGCGGCGGCCGCCAGCACCTCCGCGAGCGGGATGCCCTCGCGCACCAGCGCCGAGGAGACGTCCAGCAGGCGCCGGCTGATGTGGACGATCTCGTCGCCGTCGGTGCCGAGGTAGCCCAGCTCCATGGCGGCGGCCAGGTTCTCCGGGGTCACCTCGCCCTCGAAGCGGGCGGCGAGTTCCTCGGGCGTGAGGCGGACCGGCTCCTCCTCGGTGGGCGTGCCGACGCCGAGCAGGTCGGCGACGTCGCGGCCCTGGTCGAGCGCCTCGGCCAGTTCGGCTATGCCGTTCAGGGTGTGGCCGCGTTCCAGCAGGGCCGCGATGGTGCGCAGCCGGGCCAGGTGGTGGTCGTCGTACCAGGCGATGCGGCCCTCCCGGCGGGGTGCCGGGAGCAGCCCCCGCTCGCGGTAGAAGCGCAGGGTGCGCACGGTGATGCCGGCCAGCCGGGCCAGTTCCTCCATGCGGTACTCGCGCGTGCCGTCGCTGTGCTCTGCGTCCTGTGCCACGCCCGCAGCCTATGGTGTACCGCCGGTAACTTCCTTCTCCCGACCCCTACCGCTCGGTAGGTGGCTGCTCTACAGTCCCATTGCGCCAGTGTTCACTGGCAGAGTTCCTAGGTGATGCGTGGAGGCTTCGGGATGGCCGAGCACGAGCATGTACGGGTGGCGGTGATCGGGTCCGGGTTCGGCGGGCTGGGGGCCGCCGTGCGGCTGCGCCGCGAGGGAGTCACCGACTTCGTCGTCCTGGAGCGGGCGGGCAGTGTCGGCGGTACCTGGCGGGACAACAGTTACCCCGGGTGCGCCTGCGACGTGCCCTCGCACCTGTACTCCTTCTCCTTCGCGCCCAACCCGGACTGGCCGCGCACCTTCTCCGGGCAGCGGCACATCCGCGCCTACCTGGAGCACGTCACCGACCTGTTCGGACTGCGCCCGCACCTCCGCCTCGACTCCGAGGTCACGCTGATGACCTGGGACACCGACAACCTGTGGTGGACCATCGAGACCACCCGCGGCACCCTGCGCGCCGACGTCGTCGTCTCCGCCACCGGACCGCTGTCCGACCCGAAGATCCCCGGCATCCCGGGCCTGGAGTCCTTCCCGGGCAAGGTGTTCCACTCCGCCCGCTGGGACCACGACTACGACCTGCGCGGCAAGCGGGTCGCCATGGTCGGCACCGGCGCCTCCGCGATCCAGATCGTGCCCGCCATCCAGCCCCAGGTCGGCCGGCTCACCCTCTTCCAGCGCACCCCGCCGTGGGTGATGCCCCGCGTGGACCGCGCCATCAGCGGCGCCGAGCGGTGGCTGCACCGGCGGCTGCCCGTCACCGCCCAGGCCCGGCGCGGACTGCTGTGGGGCCTGCGGGAACTCCAGGTGCAGGCGTTCACCAAGCACCCGGAGGAACTCGGCCTCGTCGAACAGCTCGCCCGGCGGAACATGGCCCGCGCCGTCAAGGACCCGGCGCTGCGCGCCAGACTGACCCCGGACTACCGCATCGGCTGCAAGCGGATCCTGCTGTCCAACGCGTACTACCCGGCGCTGGCCAGGCCCAACGTGGACGTCGTCGCGAGCGGCCTCGGCGAGGTCCGCGGCTCGACGCTGGTGGCGGCCGACGGCACCGAGGCCGAGGCCGACGTGATCGTCTTCGGCACCGGCTTCCACGTCACGGACATGCCGATCGCCGAGCGCGTGGTCGGCGCGGAGGGCGTCACGCTCGCGGAGTCCTGGAAGGACGGCATGCGGGCGCTGCGCGGCGCCTCGGCGGCCGGGTTCCCGAACTTCCTGACCATCATCGGGCCCAACACCGGCCTCGGGAACTCCTCCATGATCCTCATGATCGAGTCCCAGCTGAACTACCTGGCCGACTATCTGCGCCAGCTCCGCGTCCTCGGCGGCCGGGCCGCCCTCGACGCCCGGCCCGGCGCCGTGGACTCCTGGAACGACCGGGTCCAGGAGCGGATGAAGCGCACCGTGTGGAACACCGGCGGCTGCACCAGCTGGTACCTGGACCCGAGCGGCCGCAACACCACCATCTGGCCCGGTACGACGACCGAGTTCCGGCGCGCCACCCGGCGGGTGGACCTCGCGGAGTACGAGGTCGTCCGCAGGCCGGCGGCACGGCGGACCGCGGTGGCCGGCGAGCCGGGGCGGGCTACCGCATGAGCCGGTCCCGCTCCGTCCGCACCGGCGCCTGGACCCCGCCCGTTCCCGCCCGCACCCTCACCGCCGTCTCCGCCGACGGCGCCCGGCTGCATGTCGAGGTGCACGGCCCCGAGGACGCGCCCGCCGTCGTCCTCTCCCACGGCTGGACCTGCTCCACGGCGTTCTGGGCGGCCCAGATACGGGACCTGGCGGCCGACCACAGGGTGATCGCCTACGACCAGAGGGGGCACGGGCGCAGTCCCGCGAGCCCCGCGTGCACGACCCGGGCGCTGGCGGACGATCTCGAAGCGGTGCTCGCCGAGACGCTCGCACCCGGTGAGAAGGCGCTGATAGCCGGCCACTCCATGGGCGGCATGACGGTCATGGCCGCCGCCGGGCGCCCCCGCTTCCGGGAGCACGCCGCCGCCGTCCTGCTGTGCAGCACGGGCAGTTCACGGCTGGTCGCCGAGGCGCGCGTGGTGCCGCTGCGCGCCGGGCGCGTGCGCAACTGGATCACCGCTCGCGTCCTCGGCTCGCGCGCCCCGCTCGGGCCCGTCACACCGGTGGCCAAGAGCATCCTCAAGTACGCCACCATGGGCGCCGGTTCCGCCCCGCACCGGGTGGAGGCGTGCGCGCGGATCGTGCACGCCTGTCCGCGCGCGGTGCGCCACGCCTGGTCGGTCGTCCTGGACACGCTCGATCTCGACGACGGCGTACGGCGGTTGGGCGTGCCCACCGCGGTGCTGCACGGCGCGTCCGACCGGCTCACGCCGCCCGTGCACGCCCGCGCGCTGGCCGCCGCGCTGCCGCACTGCGCCGGCGTCACCGAACTGCCCGGCATCGGCCACATGACCCCCATCGAGGCGCCGGAGCCGGTGACCGGCCGCATCCGTGAACTCGTCGGCACGTACGTCACGGGGGCCGGCCCCGTGCGGATGAAGGAGGGCGCATGAGCAGGGTCAGCCTCGAAGGGCAGGTCGCGGTCGTCACGGGAGCGGCGCGCGGCGTCGGCGAACTGCTGGCGCGCAAGCTGTCCGCGCGCGGGGCCAAGGTCGCGCTGGTCGGACTGGAGGAGGAGGCGCTCAAGGAGGTCTCCGGGCGGCTGCACAGCGACAGCGCCCACTGGTACGCCGACGTCACCGACCACGAGACCATGAGCCGGGTCGCGCGGGAGGTGAAGGAACGCTTCGGGAAGGTCGACATCGTGGTCGCCAACGCCGGGGTGGCGACGGGCGGTCCGTTCGCGGACTCCGACCCGGTGGCCTGGCGGCGCGTGATCGAGGTCAACCTGATCGGCTCGGCCGTGACCGCGCGCGCGTTCCTGCCGGTGCTCGTGGAGAGCCGGGGCTATCTGCTCCAGGTCGCCTCGCTCGCCGCGCTCACGCCCGCGCCGATGATGACGGCGTACTGCGCCTCCAAGTCGGGCGTGGAGGCCTACGCGCACAGCCTGCGGGCCGAGGTCGGCTACCAGGGCGTGCGCGTCGGCGTCGCCTATCTGTCCTGGACCGACACCGACATGGTGCGCGGCGCCGACCAGGACGACGTGATGCGGGAGTTGCGGCAGCGGCTGCCCTGGCCGTCGAACAAGACCTACCCGCTGGGTCCCGCGGCGGACCGGATCGTCGCCGGGATCGAGCGGCGCTCGGCGCATGTCTACGGGCAGTGGTGGCTGCGCGGCATGCAGGGCGTGCGCGGCTCGCTGCCGGCGCTCATCGGGACGGTCGGCCAGCGCGAGATGCGGCGGTTCGCGCCCCGGCTGCAGGGGATGCGCTCCGGGCTCGTCGGCGCGGGCGGGGCGGCCGACGAGGCGGCCCGGGCCACGCAGCGTAACTGATCGACATGCGCAGCGTGTTGGCCCGTGTGAATCTGGTCGAGGCCCCAGCGAGGGGCCGCTTCCCCCCCACTACGGGAGTGAACCCACATGGGTATGAAGGACCAGTTCCAGGACAAGTCCCGCCAGGCCAAGGAGAAGGTGGACCAGGCCCGTGACAAGGCCGGCCAGGGTGGTCGGCAGGGCCGCCCGGGCCAGCCGCAGCGCGAGCGCGGCGGCCAGAACCACCGTGACATCGAGGACACGGAGCAGCAGGTGCGGGACCGCTTCGACCAGGACTACGAGGGTTGACGCGCACTGACGAGGGCTGAGGCGGGCTGACGCGCCCGCTCACGGCCGAAGCGGGCCGGGGTGCCCTCCCGTGCGGAGGGCACCCTGCGGCACGACCGCCGCCGGGCCGCTCATCCGGTCGCCCGCGGCGGCAGCTTCGGCCGGGTCCGGTCGGGTACGTCGCTGTGGTCCGGCGGGACGGCCGCGGGACGGGACTCCAGCAGTTCCAGGGCCCGCCGGACCGCCTCGCCCAGCACGGGATAGCGGCCCTCGGCCCAGTCCAGCGGGGTGCGCAGGACCTCCACGTCGGGGGTGACGCCGTGGTTCTCCACGGACCAGCCGTAGGCGTCGAACCAGGCCGCGTTCATCGGAACCGTGATGACCGTGCCGTCGCCGAGCCGGTGCCGCCCGGTCATGCCGACGACTCCGCCCCAGGTGCGCTGGCCGACCACCGGGCCGAGGCACAGCAGCTTGAAAGCGGCGGTGATCATGTCGCCGTCGGAGGAGGTCGCCTCGTCGGCCACGGCCACCACCGGTCCGCGCGGCGCGTTCGAGGCGTACGACACCGGCTGCGCGTCCCGGGTCAGGTCCCAGCCGAGGATCGTCCGGGTCAGCTTCTCGATCACGAGTTCGCTGATGTGGCCGCCGGCGTTGCCGCGCACGTCCACGATGAGCGCGGGCCGGGACACCTCCATGCGCAGGTCGCGGTTGAACTGGGCCCAGCCGGACCCGCCCATGTCGGGGATGTGCAGATAGCCGCATGTGCCGTCGCTCAGCTCCCGGACCACCTGCCGGCGTTTGGCCACCCAGTCCTGGTAGCGCAGCGGCCGTTCGTCGACGAGCGGGACGACGGCGACCCGCCGGGGCCGCCCGGCGCCGCCCGCCGCGGAGACGAAGGTCAGCTCCACGGTGGTGCCGCCCGAGCCGGCCAGCAGCGGGTACGGCCCGGTCACCGGGTCGACCGGGCGGCCGTCGACGTGGGTGAGGACGGCGCCCTCCCGGATGCCCGTGCCGGCCAGCGGCGACCGGGCCCGGGAGTCGGAGGAGTCGCCGGACAGGATGCGCCGGACCTCCCAGCGGCCGTCCCGGCGCACGAAGTTGGCGCCGAGCAGGCCCTGCGGGCGCTGGTAGTGCGGCGGGCCCTCGTTGCGGCGGGCGGCGCTGACGTAGGCGTGGGAGGTGCCGAGTTCGCCGAGCACCTCGCGCAGCAGATCGGCGAACTCGTCGGGCGAGGCGACCCGTTCGACCAGCGGGCGGTACTGGGCGAGGACCGCCTCCCAGTCGATGCCGCACATGCCCGGGTCCCAGAAGTAGGCGCGGATCAGGCGCCCCGCCTCGTCGTACGCCTGCCGCCACTCGGCGGGCGGGTCGGCCTCGTGCAGGATGCGGCGTACGTCGATCCAGACGGTGGTGTCGCCGTCGCCCGGCTCGGTCGACGGCACCGCCCGCAGGTCGCCCTCGTCCACCACGACCAGCCGGGTGCCGTCGCCGCTCACCGTGAACCAGTCCAGGTGGTCGACCAGTTCGGACTTCTTCGCCTTGCTGATGTGGAAGTACTCCAGCGTCGGACGGCCGCTGACGTCGGCCGGGTTGACGAAGGTCTCGCCGAGCGCGCCGGAGATCGGCCAGCGCAGCCAGACCAGGCCGCCGCCCGCGACCGGGTGCAGCGCGGAGTACTTGGAGGCGATGACCGGGAACGGCGTGACCCGGTCCGCCAGCCCCTCCACCTCGACCGTCACCGTGCCGGCCTCGCCGCTCTCCTCGTCCTCCAGCGGATCGAGACCGCCGGCGGCCGGACGGCCCTCCGGGCTGAGGGCGAAGGGCGACGGGGTCGCCGAGGAGAGCGGGACGAGGTACGGGCGGCAGCCGAGCGGGAAGGACAGGTCGCCGGTGTGCACGTCGTAGACCGGGTCGAAGCCGCGCCAGGAGAGGAAGGCGAGGTAGCGGCCGTCGCGGGTGAACACCGGGTTCTCGTCCTCGAAGCGGCCGTTGGTCACGTCCACGGTCAGCCCGTCCGTGATGCGGGCCAGCTTGATCTGGCGCAGGGAGCGGCCGATGCCGGGATGCGACCAGGTGAGCCAGCAGCCGTCGGGGGAGAAGGCGAGGTCGCGGACGGGACCGTTCACGGAACGGACCAGCTCGGTCACACCGCTCGGCCCGGCGGACTCCCGCGGCCCGGCACCGGCCGCGCTCGCCGTGGCGTCGGGTCCGTCCTGCGCGTCGCCCGTGGTCGCGGCGGCGTCCGGTGCGTCCTGTGCGTCGTCGCCCGTGGTCGCCGTGGCGTCGGGTCCGTCCTGCGCCGCCGTCTCCTGTCCCACGTCGATCAGCAGCAGGCGGCCGTCGTGCGAGGCGACCGCCAGCCGTTCGCCCAGCGGGTCGGCGGCCAGCTCCAGGACGCGGCCCAGGGCGCCGCAGGCCAGCCGGCGCGGCGCGCGGTCGCCGCTGGCGCGCGGGAGGTGGGCGATCTCGATCGCGTCCGCGCCCGGCGCGTCGGTGACGTAGGCGACCTGACCGGTGGAGCCCAGCATCTCCGGGAGCCGCACCCGTACGCCGGGCGGGTCGGTGATCGTCCGGGCCGGGCCGTCCCGGTGGGTCAGCCAGTACAGGCTGCCGCGCACGACGACCGCGCTGGCCCGGCCGGTCTCGTCCACGGAGACGCCGTCGATGTTCTGCGCGGCCGGCACCTGGTAGCGGCGGCGGCCGGTGCGCGGCCCGGCGAGCCGGATGTCCAGCCGGCGCGGTTCGCCGTCCGGGGAGAAGTCGTCCACCAGCCACAGGTCGCCCCCGCACTGGTACACCACCCGGCTGCCGTCGCCGGCCGCGTGCCGGGCGTAGAAGGCGTCGTGGTCGGTGTGGCGGCGCAGGTCGGTGCCGTCGCGGGCGCAGGAGTAGAGGTTGCCGACGCCTTCGTGGTCGGAGAGGAAGGCGATCCGGCCGGCGACGAACACCGGGCAGGCCAGATGGCCGCCGAGGTCCGGCAGGAGGCGCTGCCCGTGCAGCCACAGCCGGCCCGTGGCGCCGCCGCGGTACCGCTTCCAGGAGGCCGGTTCGTGCGGCGGGGTGCCGGTGAGCAGCAGGGTCTTGTGTTCGCCGGCGAGGTCGGCCACCTGGATGTCGGCGACCGGGCCCCAGGGCAGCCGGCCGCCCGGGTCGCCGTCGGGCGGGACCTTGTAGGCCCAGGTGAAGTAGGAGAAGGGCTGGCCGTGGGAGGCCACCGCCAGGATGTCGGTGTGGCCCTGCTCGTCGGGCGGGGTCCAGCCGCACACCTGGGTGTCGACGCTGCCCCAGTACGTCAGCCGGCGGGCCGGACCGCCGCCCGCGACGTCGACGAGGTGGATCTCGGGGACGAGGCTGCGCCAGGACGTGTAGGCGATCCGGCGGCCGTCCGGCGAGAAGCGGGGATGGCCCGCCTTGGTGCGGTCCGCGGTGAGCCGCCAGGCGCGGTCCGGGGCGTCGAGGCGGGCCAGCCACAGGTCGTCCTCGGCCACGAAGCACAGCAGGTCGCCGCTGAGGTGGGGGAAGCGCAGATAGCTCACCCTCCCCATGCTTTTCCGGTCGACCGGCGCCAGCAACTCGTGGCCGGGCGGCCGCGCCGCTTTATGGCGTCTTCACCTTCGTGACCCAACACACGTACGAAACGGTTTCGTTTCGAAAACGGGGCGGGGTATCTTCTCAGGTGTACGAGGAAGAAGCCTCCGGAGGGGGGAAGGTGACGGGCATGACCGACGCCGTCGCGGCCGCGCGCCGCAGCCGGATCACGCCCGAGCGCGAGGCCGAGCTGTACGAGGCCGTGCTCGACCTGCTCCGGGAGGTCGGCTACGACGCCCTGACCATGGACGCCGTCGCCGCCCGCACCCGGTCCAGCAAGGCCACGCTCTACCGCCAGTGGGGCGGCAAGGCCGAGCTGGTGGCGAAAGCCGTCCGGCACACCAAGCCCGGCCGGACCGCGGAGATCGACACCGGGTCGCTCAAGGGCGACCTGCACGCCCTCACCCTGCGCGCGGACGACTGCGAGATGGAGCAGAACTCCGCGCTGATGCGGGCCCTGGCCATGGCGGTGCACGGCAACCCGGACCTGCTCCAGGCGTTCCGGGAGCATCTCGTCGAGCCGGAGCTGGGCGAGTTCCGCCGGGTGCTGCGGCGGGCGGTCGAGCGGGGCGAGGTCCGTGCGGACAACCCGGCGACCGGGTTCGTGATGCACATGCTGATCGGCGCCTTCGCCGCCCGCACCCTGATCGACGAACAGCCGCCGACGCAGGCGTTCCTCCTGTCGTACATCGACGCCGTGGTCCTCCCCGCCCTCGGCGCCCCCACCGACTGACAGCCCTTCCCCGGCAAGCCCACCACCTGACGTCACCGCTCACGTCGTCGGGCTGATCACCCCTGCCCAGCTGAACCCACGACTGACCGGGAGTACGCCTCCGTGGCCACGTTCCTCTACAAACTCGGCCGGCTCGCCTTCCGGCGACGGCACTTCGTCGCCCTGATATGGGTCGCGCTGCTCACCCTCGCCGGGGTGGGCGCCGCCTCCGCGCCCGCCGCCGGCAACACCTCCTTCTCCATCCCCGGCACCGAGGCCCAGAAGGCCTTCGACCTGCTGGAGGCGCGCTTCCCCGGGATGAGCGCCGACGGCGCCACCGCCCGGGTCGTCTTCAAGGCCCCCGGCGGCGGGAAGATGACCGACGCCGGCCACAAGCGGGCCGTCGAGAAGACCGTCGAGGAGCTGGCCGACGGCTCCGAGGTCGCCTCCGTCGCCGACCCCTACACCGGGCACGCCGTCAGCAAGGACGGCACCGTCGCCTACGCCTC
Organism: Streptomyces sp. NPDC017095; assembly: GCF_044332325.1. Taxonomy (NCBI): domain Bacteria; kingdom Bacillati; phylum Actinomycetota; class Actinomycetes; order Kitasatosporales; family Streptomycetaceae; genus Streptomyces; species Streptomyces sp. NPDC017095. The sequence continues at coordinate 163,805 of NZ_JBIROU010000004.1, read as the reverse complement.
GGTGAAGTACAAGGTCTCCGGCATGGAGCTTCAGGACTCCACCCGGGACGCCCTGAAGGAGGCCGCGCAGCACGCGCGGGACACCGGGCTGACCGTCGAGGTCGGCGGTGACGCGCTGAACGCGACGCCCGAGACCGGCTCCAGCGAGATCATCGGCATCGCGATCGCCGCCGTCGTCCTCGTCATCACCTTCGGCTCCCTGCTGGCCGCCGGGCTGCCGCTGCTCACCGCGATCATCGGCGTCGGCATCGGCGTCTCCTCGATCACCGCGCTGGCCAGCGCCCTGGACCTGGGCTCCACCACCTCCACCCTGGCCACGATGATCGGCCTCGCCGTCGGCATCGACTACGCCCTGTTCATCGTCTCCCGCTACCGCGCCGAACTCGCCGAGGGGCGCGAGCGCGAGGAGGCCGCGGGACGCGCTGTCGGCACGGCGGGCTCGGCGGTGGTCTTCGCCGGCCTCACCGTCGTCATCGCCCTGGTCGGCCTGTCCGTGGTCAACATCCCGATGCTGACCAAGATGGGCGTCGCCGCGGCGGGCACCGTCGCCATCGCCGTCCTCATCGCCCTGACGATGATCCCGGCGCTGCTCGGCTACGCCGGCCGCAAGGTCAAGCCGGCGGGCCAGAAGAGCAGGCTGCTCGGCGGCGGCCGGACGCCGAAGCGGCCCGGCCGGCCGAACATGGGCACCCGCTGGGCCAGCTTCGTCGTCCGCCGCCCGGTCGCCGTCCTGCTGCTCGGCGTGGTCGGCCTCGGCGCGGCGGCGGTCCCGGCCGCCTCCCTGGAGCTGGGCCTGCCCGACGACGGCTCGCAGCCCGTCTCCACCACCCAGCGCCGCGCCTACGACCTGCTCTCCGAGGGCTTCGGACCGGGGTTCAACGGCCCGCTGATGGTCGTCGTCGACGCCAAGGACAGCCCCGCGCCCAAGGCCGCCTTCGCCGAGGTCCGCGCCCGGATCAAGGACCTGGACGACGTCGTCACGGTCACCCCGGCCGCGCCCAACAAGGCCGGCGACACCGCGACCATCACGGTCGTACCGCGGTCCAAGCCGTCCTCGGCGACCACCGAGGACCTGGTGCACGCCATCCGCGACAAGGGCACGGACATCGCCCGGGAGACCGGCTCCACCGTGCTGGTCACCGGCTCCACGGCGATGAACATCGACGTCTCGCAGAAGCTGAACGACGCCCTGCTGCCGTATCTGGCGCTCGTGGTCGGCCTGGCGTTCCTGCTGCTGATCGTGGTCTTCCGCTCGGTGCTGGTGCCGCTGAAGGCGGCCCTCGGCTTCCTGCTGTCGGTGCTCGCCGCGCTCGGCGCCGTCGTCGCGGTCTTCCAGTGGGGCTGGCTGTCCGGCCTGATGAACGTCGAACAGACCGGCCCGGTGATGTCGATGATGCCGATCTTCATGGTGGGTGTCGTCTTCGGTCTCGCGATGGACTACGAGGTGTTCCTCGTGACCCGGATGCGCGAGGCGTACGTCCACGGCGAGACGCCCGGCCAGGCCGTGGTGACCGGCTTCCGGCACGGCGCGCGGGTCGTGACCGCCGCCGCCGTCATCATGATCGCCGTCTTCTCCGGCTTCATCGGCTCCAGCGAGTCCATGGTCAAGATGATCGGCTTCGGTCTCGCGATCGCCGTCTTCTTCGACGCGTTCCTGGTCCGCATGGCCATCGTCCCGGCGGTCCTCGCGCTGCTCGGCAAGCGGGCCTGGTGGCTGCCGACGTGGCTGGACCGGGCGCTGCCCAACGTGGACGTCGAGGGCGAGGGCCTGCGCACTGCCGCCGGCCACGGCAACACCGACCCCGACGGTGAGAAGGAACTGGTACGCGCCTGACGTACCGCGTCCGGCACTCCCGCGTCCTGCGGGACACGGCCGGTGAGGGCGGGACCCGGGGACGGGACCGCGCCCTCACCGGCCTTCCGCGTGCCGGTCGAGGTGCATCGCTCCGGCGGCCACGGGGGAAAAAACCGTGTGAGCGCGGTCCGGGCCGTGCCGTACCGTGCCCCCATGACGACGACCACCCCCACCGATGCCGAAGGGTCCGGGGCCCATCCCCGGTTCGCCGAAGCGCTGCGGACGCTCGGTCTGGAGGAGGTGCTCGCGCGTACCCGGCGCTTCCCGGCGGGGACCCGGACCGCCGCCGAGGCCGCCGCCGCGATCGGGTGCGAGCTGAGCCAGATCTGCAAGTCCCTGGTCTTCGCCGCCGACGGCGAGCCGGTGCTGGTGCTCATGGACGGAGCCGGGCGCGTGGATGTCGAGCGGGTGCGGGCGGAACTGGGAGCCGGGGAGGTCGGCAGGGCCGACGCCCGCGTGGTCCGGGAGGCCACGGGGTACGCCATCGGCGGCGTACCGCCCTTCGGGCACCGCACGCGCACCCGTGTCCTCGCCGACCGCTCGCTGCTCGCGCACGACGTGGTGTGGGCGGCGGCCGGCACCCCGCACGCCGTCTTCCCGATCGGGCCGCGGGACCTCCTCGTCCACGCGGGCGCGACAGCGGTGCACGTGCGCGAGCGGACCGCCTGACCCCGCTCGCCGCGGCGGCGCCGGTGACGGCCGGGACCCGGACGGTGCACGCGCGGAACGCGGCCCGCCGACATGACGGTCCGGGTGCCGTGGCGCACCCTGGAAGCACGGATTCTCGGAGGTGGTCGTCATGATGCACACCGCTGTCGGATGGCACGTCGAGCTGGAGTTCAGGGAGGAGGACGACCAGCACACGCGCGCGGCGGCCCTGGTGCGCCTGCCCGACGGCACCGAGGTGCGGGCGCACGGCCGGGCCAGCAGGCACCAGGTCGACGCGAACCAGCCCCGGGTCGGCGAGGAGATCGCCGGCGCCCGCGCCCTGAACGAACTGGCCATGCGGCTGCTGACCAAGGCCCACGAGGAGATCGACGCGGAGTCCGGGCGGACCTCGCACCCGATCCACGTGTGAGCCCCACCGGCGCCCGCGGTGTCGCCCGGGGTCAGGCGAGCGCCGTGCGGACGGCCCGTACCAGCGCCTGCGCCCTCGGGTCGGCGGTCACGCCCGGCCGGAAGCCGTTGGTCACATAGCCGAAGGCGATGCCGTGCTCCGGGTCGGCGAAACCGAGGGCGCCGCCACGGCCGGGATGGCCGAAGGAGCCGGGCGCGAGCAGCGGCGACGCGGCGCCGTGCAGCATGTAGCCGAGGCCGAAGCGGGTGCCGGTCACGAGCACCCGGTCCGGCCCGGCGGACTGCTCGGCGCGGGCCAGCTCCATGGTCTCGGGCGTGAACAGCCGGGTGCCGCCGTCCACCTCGCCGATCAGCGCGGCGTAGAAGCGGGCCAGCCCGTCGGCGGTGGCGATGCCGTTGGAGGCGGGCAGGACGGCGGCGCGGTAGCCGGGGTCGTTCTCGTCGGCCACCGGGGTGATCGCGGCGAACGCGCGGCGGGTGAGGGAGTCCGGGTCGGCGTAGGCCTCGGCCACCGCGCGCTTGGGCCGTATCCGCAGACCGCCCGCGGACTCGGGCACGTCCGCCGGGCCGACCCGGCCGGCCCGCCCGCGCTCCGCCGCCGGCAGACCGAGCCACAGCTCCGCGCCGGCCGGCCCGGCGATCTCCTCCGCCACCCACTCGCCCACCGGGCGGCCGGTGACCCGGCGGAGCAGCTCGCCGGTGAGCCAGCCGTAGGTGTGGGCGTGGTAGCCGTGGTCGGTGCCCGGCTCCCACACCGGTGCCTGGGCGGCGACCGCGGCGGCCCCGAGTTCGGGATCGGCGGCCTCGGCCGGGGTCAGCGGGCGGTCCAGCACGGGCACGCCCGCGCGGTGCGCCAGGAGGTGCCGTACCCGCGTGCGCTCCTTGCCGGCCGCCTTGAACTCGGGCCAGTAGACGCCGGCCGGGGCGTCCAGGTCGAGGACGCCGCGCTGGTGCAGGAGCAGCAGCGCGGCGGCGGCGATCCCCTTGGTCGCCGAGCGTACGATCTGCGCGGTGCCGCGCTCCCAGGGCGCCGCGCCGACCGCCCCGTCGATGTCCCGGACGCCGGCCCACAGGTCCACGACCCGGTGCCCGTCGCGGTAGACGGCGACGGCCGCGCCGCGCTCGCCGAGCAGCGTGAAGTTCGCTGCGAACGCCTCCCTGACCGGCTCGAAGCCCTCGGCCACAGTGCCGTTCACGTCCACGGTCCGCCGTCCCCTCGTTCCCTTGCCTGCGACAGCGGGTGCAACAGCGGACGTACGCCTGCGATTCCTCGGTGGGAGCGGCCTGACGGAATCGTTATGCCGTCGTGCCGCGGGCGCCCGTGGGCACGGTCTTCGGGTCGAAGCCGAACGGCAGCTCCAGCCGGTGCGCCCGCATCAGCTCCTCGTCGGAGAGCAGCGTGCCGGTCGGGCCGTCCGCCACGATCACGCCGTCGCTGAGGACGAGCGAGCGCGGGCACAGCTCCAGGGCGTACGGCAGGTCGTGCGTGACCATGAGGACGGTGACGTCCAGCGAGCGCAGGATGTCGGCGAGTTCGCGGCGGGAGGCCGGGTCGAGGTTGGACGACGGCTCGTCCAGGACCAGGATCTCCGGCTCCATGGCGAGCACGGTGGCCACCGCGACGCGCCGGCGCTGCCCGAAGGACAGGTGGTGCGGCGGCCGGTCGGCGAAGTCCCGCATGCCGACCCGCTCCAGCGCGCCGCGCACCCGCTCCTCCAGCTCCGCGCCCCTGACCCCGGCGGCGGCCGGCCCGAACGCCACGTCCTCCCGCACGGTCGGCATGAACAACTGGTCGTCCGGGTCCTGGAAGACGATGCCGACCTTCTGCCGGATCGCGGCCATGTGCCGCTTGCCGACCGGCAGCCCGGCCACGGTCACCGTGCCGGTGCCGCCGCTCAGGATGCCGTTCAGGTGCAGCACCAGGGTCGTCTTGCCGGCGCCGTTCGGGCCGAGCAGGGCGACCCGTTCACCGCGGGCGAGGGAGAAGTCCACACCGAACAGGGCCTGGTGCCCGTCGGGGTAGGCGAAGGCGAGGCCGGAGACCTCCAGAGAAGCTGTCACAGCGTCCATCACAGCACCCATCCCAGCAGACAGACGACGAGGGCGGCACCGGGGAGGGCGAGGGCGTGCCGCCACTGGGCGCCGGAGGCGGTCACCTCGTCGATGACCGGCATGGCACCGGCGTAGCCCCGGCTCACCATGGCCAGGTGCACCCGCTCCCCGCGTTCGTAGGAGCGGATGAACAGCGCGCCGGCGGACTTGGCGAGCACGCCCCAGTGCCGCACGCCCCGCGCCTCGAAGCCGCGCGACTCACGGGCGATCCGCATCCGCCGCATCTCGTCGGTGATGACGTCGCCGTAGCGGATCATGAAGGACGCGATCTGCACGAGCAGCGGCGGCAGCTTCAGCCGCTGCAGCCCGAGCAGCAGCTCCCGCAGCTCGGTGGTGGCGGCCAGCAGCACCGACGCGGCGACGCCGAGCGTGCCCTTGGCGAGCACGTTCCAGGCGCCCCACAGGCCGTTCACGCTGAGCGAGAGCCCCAGCACGTGCACCCGCTCGCCCTCCGCCACGAACGGCATGAGCACGGCGAACGCGACGAACGGCACCTCGATCAGCAGCCGCCGCAGCAGGAAGCCGGCGGGCACGCGCGCGTGCCGGGCGACGGCCGCGAGCAGCACGGCGTACACCGCGAACGCCCCCATGGCCTCGCGCGGTGTCGACACGACGACCACCACGAACAGGAACGCCGCGGCCAGCTTGGTGTGCGGCGGCAGACCGTGCACGGGCGAGTGCCCGTGCCGGTAGAGCCTGTGCGCGTGTCCGGCGCCCACCTCACAGACCCGTGTTCGCGGGGGACACGTCGTCGGCGCGCCGCCTGCGCAGCGTCCAGAACACGGCACTGCCCGCGACGACGGTGACGCCGACGCCGATCACGCCCGCGAGTCCGCCGGACAGCCGCGCGTCGGAGATGTCCCGGACGCCGTAGTCGGCCAGCGGCGAGTCGGCGGCCGCGTGCTGCTCCGCCTTCTTGTCGATCCCCTTGTCGTGCGCGACCTTCTCCAGGCCATCCGGGGCGGCGGAGGCGTAGAAGCTGACGAAGCCGGCGAGGACGAGCGAGGTGACGAGGCCGGTCACCCACAGGGTCCGGCGCGAGGTGCGCGCCACCGCGGGCGCCGCGGGCACCGCGGCCGGGGCGTCGACCAGCTCGCCGTTCACCCGCAGCCTCAGCCGCTGCCGCAGCCCGCGCGCGCCGTGCACCAGGTCCGGGCGTACGGCGATGACGGCGCCGACCGTCAGCGCGGTGATGACGGCCTCGCCGATGCCGATGAGCACGTGCACGCCGATCATCGCGGTGGCGACCTTGCCGAGGGAGACGTCGGTGGTGCCGCCGACGGCGTAGATCAGCGTGAAGGCGACGGCGGCGGCGGGCACGGACACCAGCGCGGCGACGAACGAGGCGACCGTCACCGAGCGCCGCTTGCGGGGCAGCACGGCGAGCAGACCGCGGAAGAGGGCGTAGGACACCACGGTGGTGACGATCGCCATGTCGGTGATGTTCACGCCCAGCGCGGTCAGCCCGCCGTCGGCGAACAGCACGCCCTGCATGAGCAGCACCACCGACACGCACAGCACCGCCGTGTACGGGCCGACGAGGATCGCGGCGAGCGCTCCGCCCAGCAGATGTCCGCTGGTCCCGGCGGCCACCGGGAAGTTCAGCATCTGCACGGCGAAGATGAACGCCGCGACCAGACCGGCCAGCGGCGCGGTGCGTTCGTCCAGCTCACGGCGGGCACCGCGCAGGCTCACCGCCACGGCGCCGGCGGCGAGCACTCCGGTGACCGCGGAGGTCGGGGCGTCTATGAATCCGTCAGGTACATGCACCCGACGATTTTAGGCCCTTGTTGCGAAGTACTTGCAAGAGAGACGCCCTCTCGTCTCCCGCCGGGGCAGACGGGGCGAAGTGTGCGACTCTTGAGGGAAAGCGGAGGAATGGCTTTCACTCGGGTCACGGTGCGTGAGAGGGCGGTCCGATGTCTGTGGTCGAACAGTACGCGCGCGCTCATATCGTCACGGACGAGGACGACCCGGGGGCCGTACCCGTCCTGCTCCGGTACGACCCCGACAGCGATCCCCGGTCGGTCCGGGTCGGCCTGCCCGGCCCGCACGAGTGGACCTTCTCCCGCGCGCTGCTCGAACGGGGACTGCGGGCGCCGGCCGGGAGCGGCTCCGTCCGGGTGTGGCCCTGCGGCCGGGTCCAGGCCGTCGTGGAGTTCCACACCGACCAGGGCGTGGAAGTGGTGCAGTTCGAGTCCAAGACCCTGCTGCGGTTCCTGCGGCGGACGTACACCGCCGAGCCGGTGCGCGGCTGATCAGCTCCCGCGCTTCAGCAGTGCCGCCACGATCGGCCCGGCCGTGTCGCCGCCGTGCCCGCCCGCCTGGACGACACCCGCGGCGGCGAGATCGCCGCGGTAGGCGGTGAACCAGCCGTTCGGCTTCTTCTGGCCGTCGACCTCCGCCGAGCCGGTCTTCGCGCCGTAGTCCGGGCCGAGCCCCGACATCGCCTCGGCCGCCGTGCCGGACGCGGCGGTGTACCGCATCAGCTCGCGCAGCTGGGACAGCGTCCTGGCCGGCAGGGTCCGCGAGGCGGTGGCCAGCGTCCGGTGGTCCACCGAGGGCGGGACCAGATACGGCTGGTGGAAGGAGCCCGACTGCACGGTGGCCGCGACCGAGGCCATGTTCAGCGGGTTCATCCGCACCCCGCCCTGCCCGATCAGCTCGGCCGCCATCTGCGCCGCCGACTGCACCGGCACCGAGCCGTCGAAGCTGGGCACGCCGATCGCCCAGTCGTTCCGGGACAGTCCGAAGACCTGCTGGGCCTGCCGGCTCAGGTCGTCGTTGCCCAGCTTCTTCGCCTGGCTGATGAAGGCCGTGTTGCAGGACCGGGCGAAGCTGGCCTTGAAGGTGCCGCCCTTGATCTCGAAGTCGTCGTCGTTGTGGAACTTCCAGCCGCCGAAGGTGACCGTCTTCGGGCACGGGTGCGGCTTGTCCGCCGCGGCCAGACCCTTGTCGAGCAGCAGCGACGAGGTGATGATCTTCATGGTGGAGCCGGGCGCGAGGGCGCCCTGGAACGCGGTGTTGAAGCCGTGCCCGCTGTTGGCGGCCGCAAGGATCTCCCCGGTCGAGGGCCGCAGGACCACCACGGAGGCCCGCGCCCGCTTGTCCACCTGCTGCTCGGCCGCCGCCTGGAACTCCGGGCTGAGCGTCGTGCGCACCGTGCCCGGCGTGCCCCGGCTCAGCTCCGCCAGCGTCTTGTCGGACAGCTTGGCGTCCCTGGCCGCCTTGCCGCGCACCACGCGCAGCTCGATGCCCGCCGTGCCGCCGGCCGTCTTGCCGTACTTCTCCCGCAGCCCGTCCAGCACCGTGCCCAGGGACGGGTACCGGGCGGCCGTGATCTCGCCGCCGTCGCGGTCCAGCGCCTTGACCGGCGGGGTGCCGGAGGCGCCGGTCACCAGCCGGTCGCCGTCTGTCAGGTCCGGGTGGACGACGGCCGGGCGCCAGTCGACCAGCGGCCGGCCGTCGCTCGCGCGGCGCACCACGGTGAGCGAGCTGTCGTAGGCCAGCGGCTTGCTCAGGCCGCGGTAGGCGATCGTCGCCCGCACGGCGAACGGCACCCGGGCGCCCTTGGGCGGCCGGGCGGTGACCGTGACGTCCGTCAGATGCGCGTCCTTGGTGTAACCGGTCAGCAGCCGGTCCGCGGCGGCCGGGTCGTCGGTGGCGGCCGCCGCCGCGGAGACCTTGCCGTGCTGCCAGGCGGTGAGGAAGCGGGCCGCGGTCGTGCGGATCTCGGCCGCGGTGGGCGGTCCGGTCCGCACGGTCTTGTGGCCGGCCGCGGCGCGCTCGTCGGCCGCGGCTCCGCCGTACAGCGCGTACAGCCCGGCCCCGGCGCCTACGGCCACGGCGAGCGCCCCGCCGAGCAGGGCGGGCCGGGTCCTGCGCCGCTCGGCGACGCGCCTTCTCTTGCCCACAGCCCTCAGTTCCTCCGCGCCTCGCCCAGGCTCTCCACAGCCCTCACACTCCCAACGACGGCACTCACCTTAAGGTCCCCGTCTCCACGGGTGATCTCAACCCGCGTTCCGTAGCACGCTTGCGACAATCGGACCGGCCGCGTCGACGCCGTGCCCGCCGTCCTGGACCATGGCCGCCGCCGCCACATCGCCCCGGTACCCGGTGAACCAGCTGTCCGACCTGGCCTCCCCGTCGGCCTCCGCCGAACCGGTCTTGGCGCCGACGTCCCCGCCGAGCCCGGCCATCACCGTGGCCGCGGTGCCGCTGCGCGCGGTGCGGTTCATCATCGCGCGCAACTGCGCCACCGTGCCCGGCGCCAGCCCCCGCGCGCGGGCCGGTTCCCGGCCGTCCAGGCGCAGTGGCACGATCACCGGCTGGCGGAAGGCGCCGGTCGTGGCGGTCGCCGTCACCGAGGCCATGTTCAGCGGGCTCAGCTGGACCTGGCCCTGGCCGATCAGCGCGGCCGCGGTGTCCGGACCGCCGGCGGCGGGCACCCGCCCGTCGAAGGACGGCACCCCGATCCGCCAGTCGTCCCGCCCGAGCCCGAACCGGTCCTCGGCCTCCCGGGTGAGGGAGTCGGCCTTCACCTCGTCGGCGAACTTCACGAACGCCGTGTTGCAGGAGCGGGCGAAGCTGTCGGCGAGGGTGGCGTGCTCGTCCGGTGCCAGGCCCTGGAGGTTGTGGAAGGTCTGGCTCTGCCAGACGGCCGAGGGCGGGCAGGGCGCCGGGCCGCCCGCCGTGGCCAGGCCCTTGTCGATGAGGGTCGCCGCGCTGATGATCTTCATGGTGGAGCCGGGCGCGCGTTCGCCGAGGAGGGCCGCGTCGAAGCCGTCCCGGCGGTTGTTGGCGACGGCGAGGATCTCGCCGGTGCTCGGCTTGACCACCGCCACGGAGGACTCGGGGTACTTCAGCACGGCCGTCTCGGCCGCCGCCTGGACGCTCGCGCTGAGCGTCGTCGGGAGTCTGCCTGGCCGGCCCTCGGCCAGGGTGAGCAGCGGGGTGTCCGCGGTCTGGCCGCCGTCCGCCGCGGCCTGGTGCCGGATGACCAGCTCCACCCCGGGCCGGCCGCCGGCCTTGGCGCCGTACCGCCGGCGCAGCTCGTCCAGGAGCGGACCGAGCGAGGGGTACCGCCGTCGGGTCAGCACCTTGCCGTCGCGGTCCACGGGCTCGATCTCCGGGGCGGCCAAGGCGCCGGTGGCCAGCGTGTCGCCCGTGCGCAGTCGCGGGTGGACGACGGAGGGCCGCCAGTCGACCAGCGCCCGGTGCGAGGTCTCGCCGCGGACGACGGTGAGGCTGCCGCGGTATGACAGGGGCTTGGCCGCGCCCTCGTAGGACACCGTCGCCCGTACCGTGAAGGGCACCGTGGCGCCGGTGGCCTCGCCGGGGGTGATCCGCACCTTGCCGATGTGCGCGTCCGTGCCGTAGGCCGCCAGCAGCTCCCGGGCGGCCTGCGGGTAGTTCGTGTACGCCGCCGCGGTGGCCGCGTCGCCCTTCTCCCAGGCGGCGAGGAACGCGCGGGACGCCTGCCGCACCTCGGCGCCGTCGGGCGGCCCGGTCCGCGCGGGCGCCGGGCCCGCCGTGCCGCCGTCGCCGTTCAGCGCGGACGCGATGTTGTAGACCCCGTAGCCGGCCCCGCCCAGCAGTGTGACGCACACGCCGCCGATGACGGCCGCCTTGACCCCGTTGCGCATCGCGGGTTCCCCTCCCGTTCGGCCTGTTGAACGTGTTCAACAGTTGTGCCGGGGAGCACTGTAAGCGGTTGCGGTGCCCGCCACAGGGGAGTTGTGCAACCGTGATCAGACCCAGGTGTCCAGCCACATCCGCGACCGCCAGGAGTCGATCGGGATCGCGGTGCCCGTGTACAGCGGCCAGAAGTAGATGAAGTTCCAGGCGATCAGCAGCACCAGGACGCCCGCCCCCGTCGCGCCGATCACCCGGCGGGTGTCCCCGGAGCCCGGCGGTCCGACGATCGCGCCGATCATCATGGCCACCGCCAGGCACAGGAACGGCAGGAAGACGACCGCGTAGAAGAGGAAGATGGTCCGCTCCTGGTACAGGAACCACGGCAGATAGCCCGCCGCGATCCCGCAGGCGATGGCGCCGGCCCGCCAGTCGCGGCGCAGCGCCCAGCGCCACAGCACGTAGACGAGCGCGAAGCAGGCCGCCCACCACAGCAGCGGCGTGCCGATCGCCAGCACCTCCCGGGCGCACTTCTGGCCCGCGTCCGCCGGGCAGCCGTCGGTGCCCGGGGCCGGCGACTCGTAGAAGTACGACACCGGGCGGCCCAGCACCAGCCAGCTCCACGGGTTGGACTGGTAGGTGTGCGGCTGGTCGAGGTGGACGTGGAACTTGTACACCTCGTGCTCGTAGTGCCACAGGCTGCGCAGCCAGTCCGGCAGGAACGCCCAGGTGCCGCCCTTGCCGTCGGTGGCCGCCCAGTTGCGGTAGTAGCCGCCCGTGCCGTCGGCCGGGGAGAGGATCCAGCCGGTCCAGGAGGCCACGTACACCACCAGCGCCACCGGCACCGTCGCGACGAAGGCGAGACCGGTGTCGTACTTCAGGGCGGCGGTGTACGGGCGGGACGCGCCGGCCACCTTGCGGGTGCCGACGTCCCACAGGACCGTCATGACGCAGAACGCCGCCAGCACGTACAGGCCGTTCCACTTCGTGCCGGCGGCCAGGCCCAGCATCACCCCGGCCGTCCAGCGCCAGGGCCGCCACCCGAACCGGAAGGCGTCCGCCACGGACGCGTCCGGCCGGGCCCGGCCGTCCGGGTCCACCGGCAGCGCGGCGGCCAGCCTCTCCCGCGCCCGGTCCCGGTCGACCACCAGGGCGCCGAACGCGGCCACCACGAAGAACATCAGCACGCCGTCCAGCAGCGACGTGCGGCTCATCACGAAGTGCAGCCCGTCCACCGCCATCAGCGCGCCCGCCAGACAGCCCAGGAACGTCGAGCGGAACAGCCGGCGCCCGATCCGGCACAGCAGCAGCACGCTCAGCGTCCCGAGCAGCGCCGTCATGAACCGCCAGCCGAACGGGTCGAACCCGAAGACCAGCTCGCCCAGCCCGATCACGTACTTGCCGACCGGCGGGTGCACCACGTACGCCGGGTCCGTCGGCACCGCGAGGTGGCCGTGCTGCCGCAGCACCAGGTCGTTGGCGTTCTTGCCGTACTGGTCCCAGCTCACCTCGAAGCCGCGGTGGACCAGCGCCCAGGCGTCCTTCGCGTAGTACGTCTCGTCGAATATCACCGCGTGCGGGCTGCCCAGGTGCCAGAACCGCATCAGGCCCGCCAGCAGCGTCACCAGCAGCGGCCCGCCCCAGCCCGACCAGCGCGTGATCCGCTCGGCGAGGACCGGGGAGGCGCCGAGCACCCGCCACAGCCGGTCGCCCGGCCGCGCGTACGGCGGCACCAGCCGGTCGCGCACGTCGGCCGCGGGCGCGTCCCGGTCCGGCGCGTACCCGAATCGGCGCAGCCGCTGCTGCCACGACGGCTGCCGGTCGTGCGGCGGCCGGTCCTGCCGGAGGTCCATGGAGGACGCGGTATCGGTCACCGCGCCATCGTAGGGAACCGTGCTGTGCGAGTCCCGCGCACGGACCGCCCGGGCCGCACGGGTCGCCGGGGCGCGGGCGTCTTCCCGGGCCGCGGGCGGTCCCTGCGAGGATGGGGGCGTGACTGGAACCCTTGTCCTCGCAGGAACCCCCATCGGCGACGTCGCGGACGCGCCGCCCCGGCTGGCCGAGGAGCTGGCCGGCGCCGACGTGGTCGCCGCGGAGGACACCCGGCGGCTGCGCCGGCTCACCCAGGCGCTCGGCGTCACCCCCAAGGGCCGCGTGGTCTCCTACTTCGAGGGCAACGAGGCCGCCCGCACCCCCGAACTCGTCGCGGAGCTGCTCGGCGGCGCGCGCGTGCTGCTGGTGACCGACGCCGGCATGCCGTCCGTCTCCGACCCCGGCTACCGGCTGGTCGCCGCCGCCGTGGAGCAGGACGTCCGGGTCACCGCCGTACCCGGGCCGTCCGCCGTGCTCACCGCGCTCGCCCTGTCCGGGCTGCCCGTCGACCGGTTCTGCTTCGAGGGCTTCCTGCCGCGCAAGGCCGGCGAGCGGCTGTCCCGGCTGCGCGAGGTCGCGGCCGAACGGCGCACGCTCGTCTACTTCGAGGCCCCGCACCGGCTCGACGACACCCTCGCCGCCATGGCCGAGGTCTTCGGCGCGGACCGGCGGGCCGCCGTCTGCCGCGAGCTGACCAAGACCTACGAGGAGGTACGGCGCGGTCCGCTGGCCGAGCTGGCGCGGTGGGCCGCGGACGGTGTGCGCGGCGAGATCACCGTCGTGGTCGAGGGCGCGCCCGAGGCCGGACCGGAGGACCTGGACGCCGGGGAACTGGTGCGCAGGGTCCAGGTGCGCGAGGAGGCCGGCGAGCGCCGCAAGGAGGCGATCGCGGCGGTGGCGGCGGAGGCGGGCCTGCCCAAGCGGGTCGTGTTCGACGCCGTCGTCGCGGCCAAGCGCTCGGCCGGCTGAGGCGGGCGCCGCCGGCCCGGCAAGCAGCTCCGGGTGGCCGGCCACCCGGCGCCGGTCGCGCGGGGCCCTTCCCCGCGCCCCCGTGAGGCGCCCCCGCGCGCCCCATGGACGGGCAAAAGGCTGTCACCGATGGCAAAGCCCAGCTGTCTCATTCGCGCCCCCGGGGCAAGCGATGACCAAATCGGCTCCAACACTCGACAGGACGGATGCGTTCCCGCCGGGCGGGGCGTCCACTGGGTGACGGGACGCACCCGCCCCGACCGGGACGCAACCGTCCAACAGGGAGCTGGCATGAGTGACATAGCAGGGCAGACCGGTCTCCGTCGTACGGCCGCGGCCGTCGTTCACGAGTCGTACGCGTTCGCCTGCATGCGCTGCGGGCACGGCTGGGAACAGTCGTACGCGATAGAGCACCACACGGACGCCCAGGGGGAGGAGTTCGTGCTCTATGTGGCGGACGGCCGGATCGTGCCGTCGCCGCTGAGCCGGCCGCGCTGCCAGAACTGCGAGGGCCGCGTGCTGCGGATCATGCGCGCCGGCCAGGTCTCCTCGGCGCGCGCCGGGACCGGCCGGCACCAGGTGCCGCAGACGGGCCCGGCCGAGGCGCCGGTGCCGCCGGCGGGCCCGGTCGAGGCGCCGGTGCCGGGCGGGGCGGCCGGGGAGCCGCACCACTGGCACCTGTCCGATCTGCTGCACCCCTTCCACCGCAAGGCGGGCTGACCCGGCCGCCGGCGTCCCCGGGGCCACCGGCCCCCGGGCCGCCGGTCCCCGGGCCACCGGCCGGCGGCGTTCGGCGGCGGGCCCCTTTCGTAGGATCGGGGCATGCCTTCGAACGCCGGCCAGAGCCCCAAGGGCGACGACAAGAACGCGGCGCCGCCGCTCCCGGCCCCCCTGCGGGTGCCCGTCGCCGACTCCCACACCCACCTCGACATGCAGTCCGGCACGGTCGAAGAGGGCCTGGCGAAGGCGGCCTCGGTGGGCGTCACCACGGTCGTCCAGGTCGGCTGCGACCTCCAGGGCTCCCGGTGGGCCGCCGAGACGGCCGCCGCGCACGCCGCCGTCCACGCCGCCGTCGCCCTCCACCCCAACGAGGCCCCGCGCATCGTCCACGGCGATCCCGACAACTGGTCCCGGCAGGGCGCCCGGACGGCGGGCGGCGACGCGGCCCTGGACGAGGCGCTGGCCGAGATCGACCGGCTGGCCGCGCTGGAGCAGGTCAAGGGCGTCGGCGAGACGGGCCTGGACTACTTCCGCACCGGCCCCGAGGGCAAGGACGCCCAGGAACGCTCCTTCCGTGCCCACATCGAGATCGCCAAGCGGCACGGCAAGGCGCTCGTCATCCACGACCGCGACGCCCACGCCGACGTGCTGCGGGTGCTGAAGGAGGAGGGCGCCCCGGAGCGCACCGTCTTCCACTGCTACTCCGGTGACGCGGAGATGGCCCGGGTCTGCGCCCGCGAGGGCTACTTCCTGTCCTTCGCCGGCAACGTCACCTTCAAGAACGCCCAGCACCTGCGGGACGCCCTCGCCGTCGCCCCGCTGGAGCTGGTGCTGGTGGAGACGGACGCGCCGTTCCTGACCCCGGCGCCGTACCGCGGACGGCCGAACGCCCCGTATCTCGTTCCGGTGACGGTCCGTGCGATGGCCGCGGTGCGCGGCATCGACGAGGACGCGCTGGCGACGGCCCTGGCCGCCAACACGGCCCGCGCCTTCGCCTACTGAGCGTGCACGGAAAGTAACCATCGCCGCACGCCGATCGTCCGTCCGACACGCTGCGTAGCCGCGTCACTTTGGCGGGTGACCGGCGCTCCGCTAGGTTCTGGGGCCCGATCCGGACCCCCTGGCCCTCTGGAGCGTGTCGGCGTGAGCGAGTCGCAGTACGAGACGTGGGAGGCGTACGGCCCCGGCGCCGCAGCACCCGGCGGCCCCGGGCCCGGCGGCCCGCGCGACGGGCGGACGGTGGCGTACGGCACCCCGGCCTACACCCCGTACGCCGGCATCCCGTACGCCGAGGCCCCGTACGCCGACACCCTGTACCGGCCCCGGCACGGGAGGAACACGCGGCCGGAGACCCCGGCGCCCGCACCCGCGCCGATGCCCGCCCCCGCGCCGGTGCTGCCGCGCCAGACCGGGGACGGCCCCGAGGCGATGAGCGGGCGGTCCGCGCGCCGGCGCAGGGCCCGCCACCCCGAGCGCCCGGAGTCCGCCGTGCGCCGGCTGCTGCCGCAGGCGCTGGTCGTGGCCTTCCTCGCCGGCGGCACCACCGTCTTCGTCGCCGAGGACAAGGCGGTCGAGCTGAGCGTCGACGGCCGGCCCCGCACGCTGCACACCTTCGCCGACGACGTGCGCGAGCTGCTCGCCGAGGAAGGCGTACGCGTCGGGGCGCACGACATGGTCGCGCCCGCCCCCGGTGCGGCGCTCACCAGCGGCGACGAGGTCGCGGTGCGCTACGGTCGCCCGGTGCGGCTCACCCTGGACGGCCGCCGCCAGGAGGTGTGGACGACGGCGCACACCGTGGCGGGCGCGCTGGAACAGCTGGGCGTCCGCGCCGAGGGCGCCCGGCTGTCCGCCTCGCGCTCCCAGCGCATCGGACGCGCCGGGCTCGCGCTCGACGTGCGCACCGAACGCGCGGTCACGGTCATGGCGGACGGCCGGGCCCGCACCGTCCGCACCAACGCGGCCACCGTCCGGGAGGCGGTCGCGGAGGCCGGGATCACCCTGCGCGGCGAGGACACCCTCTCCGTCCCGGCGGACAGCTTCCCGCGCGACGGACAGACGGTGACCGTGCTGCGGGTGAGCGGTCGGCGGGAGGTGTACGACGAGCCCGTCCCGTACGCCGTCGAGCGCACCGCCGATCCCACGCTCCTGCGGGGCATCGAGGTCGTCGCACGGCCTGGCCGGCCCGGAGTGCGCCGCACCGTCTCCTACGTGCGCATCGTCAACGGGGTCCGGCAGCGGCCGCGCCCGGTGGGCACCGAGGTGGTGCAGGCGCCGCTCAGCCAGGTGGTGCGGGTGGGCACGAAGCCGCGGCCCGCGTCCGTGCACGGCGCCGACGACCTGGACTGGCACGCCCTCGCGCTGTGCGAGTCCGGCGGCCGGCCGGACGCGGTCGACCCGTCCGGGACGTACGGCGGGCTCTACCAGTTCGACACCCGCACCTGGCACAGCCTCGGCGGCACGGGCCGGCCCCAGGACGCCTCCGCGCAGGAGCAGACCTACCGCGCGAAGAAGCTGTACGTACGGCGCGGGGCGAGCCCCTGGCCGCACTGCGGAGCGCGACTGCGCGGTTAGGGCCTCTCGTTCGGATCGTGCCGGGCCGATCCGGACGAAAGACCGTAGGGGTGCCGTCCCGGGCTTCGGGTCCCGCCCGGCGGCGGCTTCCGGTGCGCCGCGGGGACGGCGGGAACCGGGGCCGTCGCCTCCCCGTACCCTTGTCCCGTGAGCAGCCCCACCCCCGACGCCCTCCTCGGCCCCGCCGACATCCGTGAGCTGGCAGCAGCGCTCGGTGTCCGTCCGACCAAGCAGCGCGGCCAGAACTTCGTGATCGACGCCAACACGGTCCGCCGTATCGTCCGTACCGCCGGGGTCCGCCCCGACGACGTGGTGGTGGAGGTGGGCCCGGGGCTCGGCTCGCTCACCCTGGCGCTGCTGGAGGCCGCCGACCGGGTCACCGCCGTGGAGATCGACGACGTGCTGGCCGCCGCGCTGCCCGCGACCATCGCCGCGCGCATGCCGGAGCGCGCCGACCGGTTCGCGCTGGTCCACTCCGACGCGATGCACGTCGCCGGGCTGCCCGGCCCCGCGCCGACGGCCCTGGTGGCGAACCTGCCGTACAACGTCGCCGTGCCCGTGCTGCTGCACATGCTCGACACCTTCCCGAGCATCGAACGGACGCTGGTGATGGTGCAGTCCGAGGTCGCCGACCGGCTCGCCGCCCCGCCCGGCTCGAAGGTGTACGGCGTGCCGTCCGTGAAGGCCAACTGGTACGCGGAGGTGAAGCGGGCCGGGGCCATCGGCCGCAACGTCTTCTGGCCCGCGCCGAACGTGGACAGCGGGCTGGTCTCCCTGGTCCGGCGCACGGAGCCGGTGAAGACGACCGCCTCCAAGCGCGAGGTCTTCGCGGCGGTCGACGCGGCCTTCGCGCAGCGCCGCAAGACGCTGCGGGCCGCGCTCGCCGGCTGGGCCGGATCGGCCGCCGCCGCGGAGGCGGCCCTGGTCGCGGCCGGGGTTTCGCCGCAGGCGCGCGGGGAGTCGCTGACGGTCGAGGAGTTCGCGCGGATCGCGGAACACAAGGGGAGCGGCGAGTGAGCGTCACGGTCCGGGTGCCGGCGAAGGTCAACGTCCAGCTCGCGGTGGGCGCCGCCCGCCCGGACGGGTTCCACGGCCTGGCCAACGTCTTCCTCGCGGTCGGCCTGTACGACGAGGTGACCGTGACCCCCGCGGACGAGCTGCGGATCACCTGCGCCGGCCCGGACGCCGGCCAGGTCCCGCTGGACCGCACCAACCTCGCCGCCCGCGCGGCCCTCGCGCTGGCCGGCCGGGCGGGCGTCGAGCCGAACGTGCACATCCACATCGCCAAGGACATCCCGGTCGCCGGCGGCATGGCGGGCGGCAGCGCGGACGGCGCGGGGGCGCTGCTCGCGTGTGACGCGCTGTGGGGGACCGGCGCCTCCCGCGCGGACCTCCTCGCCCTCTGCGCCGAGCTGGGCAGCGACGTGCCGTTCAGCCTGGTCGGCGGGGCGGCGCTCGGTGTCGGGCGCGGTGAGCGGCTGACGGCCCTGGAGACCGGCGGCACCTTCCACTGGGTGTTCGCGATGGCCGGGCGGGGCCTGTCCACGCCGGCCGTGTTCCGCGAGTTCGACCGGCTGGCCCGGGGACGGCGGATCCCGGAGCCGGTGGCCTCGGCTGAGCTGCTGGAGGCGCTCGCGAAGGGGGACGCGGACGCGCTGGCCGCGGCCGTCTCCAACGACCTCCAGCCGGCGGCGCTGTCCCTCTTCCCGGAACTGGCGGACACCCTGGCGGCGGGCCGCGCGGCCGGCGCGCTCGCCGCGCTGGTCAGCGGCTCCGGCCCGACGACCGCGTTCCTCGCCCGCGACGCCGAGTCCGCGCGGAAGACCGCCGAGGCGCTGCGGACGTCGGGAACCTGCCGGACGGTACGCACGGCGGCGGGCCCGGTACCGGGGGCCACGCTCCTCTGAGAAATCAGAGCCCGTCGATGGCGGTCAGATCGATGTCGATGCCGTACGGCACGCCGACCTTGACGTGGTCGTGGTAGATGCCGGCCGGTTCCCGGTCACGTCATCACAGGGAGTGACCGGGGCCTCACCTCCGCGTGTCCTCTGCGAAGCCCTACGCTAGAAGGCTGAGCCACGCGGCGGAGCCGCATGTCGAGTCAGCCCCGTGCACAGGAGTGAAATGGCCGTCAATCTGGTCAATGTCGAGAACGTCAGCAAGGTGTACGGCACCCGTGCCCTGCTGGACGGCGTCTCGCTCGGCGTGTCGGAAGGGGACCGGATCGGGGTCGTCGGACGCAACGGCGACGGCAAGACCACCCTCATCCGGATGCTCGCCAAGGTCGAGGACTCCGACACCGGGCGGGTCACGCACTCCGGGGGCCTGCGGCTCGGCGTGCTCACCCAGCACGACTCGCTCGATCCCGGGGCCACCGTCCGCCACGAGGTCATCGGTGACATGGCCGACCACGAGTGGGCCGGCAACGCCAAGGTCAGGGACGTACTGACCGGGCTGTTCGGCGGGCTGGACCTGCCGGGCTTCCCCAAGGGCCTGGACACCGTCATCGGACCGCTCTCCGGTGGCGAGCGGCGCCGGATCGCGCTCGCCAAGCTGCTCATCGAGGAGCAGGACCTCATCGTCCTGGACGAGCCCACCAACCACCTCGACGTGGAGGGCATCGCCTGGCTCGCCGAGCACCTGCGCACCCGGCGGTCGGCGCTGGTGTGCGTGACGCACGACCGGTGGTTCCTTGACCAGGTGTGCACCCGCATGTGGGACGTGCAGCGCGGCACCGTGTACGAGTACGAGGGCGGCTACTCGGACTACGTCTTCGCGCGCGCCGAGCGCGAGCGGATCGCGGCCACCGAGGAGGTCAAGCGGCAGAACCTGGTCCGCAAGGAGCTGGCCTGGCTGCGGCGCGGCGCGCCCGCGCGCACGTCCAAGCCGCGCTTCCGCGTGGAGGCCGCCAACGAGCTGATCGCGGACGTGCCGCCGCCCCGGGACAGCAGCGAACTGATGAAGTTCGCCTCCTCGCGGCTCGGCCGGACGGTCTTCGACCTGGAGGACGTCACCGTGCAGGCCGGGCCGAAGGTGCTGCTCAAGCACCTCACCTGGCAGCTCGGACCGGGCGACCGGATCGGTCTGGTCGGCGTCAACGGAGCCGGCAAGACCTCGCTGCTGCGGGCCATGGCCGCCGCGGCCCGCACCGAGGGCGAGGAGCAGCCGGCCGGCGGCCGGATCGCGGTCGGCCGGACCGTCAAGCTGGCCTACCTCTCCCAGGAGGTCGCCGAACTCGACCCCACCTGGCGGGTGCTGGAGGCCGTGCAGCAGGTCCGGGAGCGCGTCGACCTGGGCAAGGGGCGCGAGATGACGGCCGGGCAGCTGTGCGAGACGTTCGGCTTCGGCAAGGAGAAGCAGTGGACGCCGGTCGGCGACCTCTCCGGCGGTGAGCGGCGCCGGCTCCAGCTCCTGCGCCTCCTCATGGACGAGCCCAACGTCCTCTTCCTGGACGAGCCCACCAACGACCTCGACATCGAGACCCTGACCCAGCTGGAGGACGTGCTCGACGGCTGGCCCGGCTCGATGATCGTCATCTCCCACGACCGGTTCTTCGTGGAGCGGACGACGGACCGGGTCTTCGCCCTGCTCGGCGACGGCGCGCTGCGGATGCTGCCGCGCGGCATCGACGAGTACCTGGAGCGGCGCCGGCGCATGGAGGAGGCGGCCGCCGCGCAGACCGCCGCCGCGGCGCCCCGGCCGGACACGCAGGAGAAGAGCGCCGCCGACCAGCGCGCCGCGAAGAAGGAACTCCAGAAGATCGAGCGCCAGTTGGACAAGATCTCCGAGAAGGAGTCCGCGCTGCACGCCCGGATCGCCGACGACGCCACCGACTTCGCGAAGGTGGCCGAGCTGGACGCCCGGCTGCGGGACCTCGCCGGGGAGCGCGAGGAACTGGAGCTGCGCTGGCTGGAACTGGCGGAGGACGCCTGATCCCGCGCGCCGCGTGAAGGGGGCGTGAAGGCGCGTAACGACGGCATCACGGGCCGGTTCTCCCTTGGGAACAGGGGAGAGCACGGCCCCGTGTGCTGTCTGTGCCGGGTGATAGAAAGAGCCGTCCGAGAAACGACCTTGGGTCCGTCGCGTACCTCGGGGCGTGGCTAAAAGTCAGTGAACGAGGGGGAAGAGCGCTGATGACTCAGCCGCCCGGCCGGCCGCCGCACGGTGGGTTCGGCCCACCGCAGGACCAGCCTCCGCAGCCGGCGGGCTCCGGCGGGCCCGGGGCCCCGCACCAGCCGCCGGCCCAGGGCGCGTTCGGCGCGTCCGAGGCTCCGCAGAACCCGCCGGGACAGGGCGGCTTCGGCGCGCCGCAGCCGCCCGCCGGGCCCCCGCAGCAGCCCCCGCCGGGCTACGGCTACCCCCAGCAGCCCGCACCGGGCCCGTACGGCGCCGCTCCCGGCCCCTACGGCCACCCGCAGCAGCCGGGCCCCTACGGCGCTCAGCCGCAGCCGGGCCCCTACGGCGCACCCCAGCAGCCCGGCCCCTACGGCGCTCAGCCGCAGCCGGGTCCTTACGGCGCACCCCAGCAGCCCGGCCCGTACGGCGGCGGCCCGCAGCCCGGTTACGGCCACCCGCCGCAGCCGCCGTACCCGGGCATGCCCGGCGCCGCGCCCGGCGGTCCCGCCGGCGCACCGCGTGCGCGGAAGAAGACGGCGCTCGTCATCGGCGCCGCGGTGGCCGCGCTGCTCGTCGTCGGCGGCACGGTGTTCGCGCTGGGCGGCGGCGATGGTGGCAGTGACGGCGGCGACGACGGGAAGAAGCCCGTCGCCGGGCGGAGCGACGGTCCCGCGCACTCCGCCACCGCCTCGCCGACCACCTCCGGCGGCGAGGACCCGGACCACCTCAACGAGGGCCGCGGAGCCGGCGAGGCCAAGGCGCTCTGGTACAAGCCGGCCCCCGACGCCCCGGCGTCCGGCGCCGACGCGCCCGGCATGTGGTTCAGCGGCGACACGGTGGTGAAGGCGGCGTACAAGCAGGTCTTCGCCTTCACCGCCGCCGACGGCGGCACCGCCTGGGGACCGGTCGGCTTCCCGCAGAAGATATGCGCGGTGACCACGCGGAAGTCCGCCGACGACAAGATCGTCGTGGCGTACATGAGCGGCGGCGGCGACCGCGCCAAGTGCAACCAGCTCCAGCAGATCGACCTGCGCACCGGCGCGAAGGGCTGGCGGGGCGAGGTCGCCGACGGCGGCCTGTTCGACAGCGCCCTCACCATCGAACTGTCCGTGAGCGGCAGGACCCTGATGGTGGGCCGCTCGCAGTCGGGCACGGCCTACGACATCGACACCGGCAGGAAGCTGTACGACAAGAAGCGTTACGGCGCGGCCTGCTTCCCGGAGGCGTACGCGGGCGGCACCGGCAAGTTCGTCCAGGTGGCCTCCTGCGGCGTCGGCACCGGCACCGAGCACGAGGAGATCCAGGAGCTGGACCCGGCCACCGGCAAGGTCCGCTGGACCCGGCAGGTGAAGAAGGGCTGGGAGGTCAGCCGGACGTACTCGGTCGACCCGCTCGTCGTCTACCTGGTCAACCGGGACAAGAAGACCTGGAACATCTCCGCCTTCACCAAGGACGGCACCTTCCGCTCCGAGGTCAAGGTGGACGGGAAGTTCGCCCCCCGCTGCGGCTGGGCGGTCCTCGAACGCGACCTCCAGGGCTGCCAGGGCGTGGTGGCCGACGCCGACACGCTCTACCTGCCCACCGACGCCTCCGTCAGCGCCAACGAGATCGTCGCGATCAGTCTCTCCGACGGCAAGGAGAAGTGGCGGGTCAAGTCCCCGGGGGACCGGCCGATGACGCCGGTGAAGCTGGAGGACGGCAAGCTGGTCGCGTATGTGCAGCCGTCGTACGACACGGGCGGCCAGGTGGTGGCGATGCCGGTCACCGGCTCCTCTCACACCGCGGCCGCCCTGCTGCGCAACCCGCGCGGCGCCGCCGGCGCCGAGAACACCTTCTACGACGGTGTCGTCGACTGGACCGGCGGGCGGCTCTTCATCTCCTCGGGCCGGCTGTCCGGCGACGACGACTCCAAGGAGAAGCTGATCATGGCCTTCGGCAACTGAGCCGGGCGCCCGGCCCCAGCCCGTCCCCCGCGTCCCGTCCGCCGTCCGGCCCGCCCGGCGCCACCGAGGAAACCGCCCCATGACCCAGCCGCCCCCGCCGCCCCCGAACCAGCCCCCGCAGCCGCCGTCCCCGCAGCCGGGCTACGGCTACCCGCCGCCCCCGCCGCCGGGACCCGGCTACGGCTATCCGGGCGCCCAGCACAACCCGTACGCCCAGCAGCCGCCGGCCTACGGCGCCCCGCAGCCCGCCGGCTACGGCGCCCCGCCGCCCCACCCCTACGCCCAGCCCACGCAGCCCCTGCCGGGCGGGCAGCCGGGGTACGGCTATCCGGGCCAGGGACAGCCGCCGACCGTGCCGATGCAGCCGCAGCCGGGACCGGGTGGCGGCCGGAACAGGGCCGCGCTGTTCATCGTCGTGGCGGCGGTCGCCGCCATCGCGCTGATCGTCGGCGGCGGCGTCTGGTACGCCAGGTCCTCCGGGGACGACGGCAAGACCCACGGCCCCGTCTCCTCCGCCGGGCGGACCGGCGGCACCGGCGGCTCCGGGGGCACGGGCGGCGGTGGCGGCAAGGAGAAGGCCCCGGACGACCCGGCCGCCAGGATGCTCTTCGACGTCCCGCTGCCCAGGACGGACGACACGGTCGTCACCTCAGGCTCCTGGCTGACGGACACGGTCTACGCCAAGAGCGGCATCGCGGAGATCGTCGGCTACGACCCGGCCGAGGGCACCGAGCGGTGGACCGTCAAGCTGCCCGGACCGGTCTGCTCGGCCGCCGCCCACGTCAACAAGGACGGTCTGACGGCCGTCGTCTTCCAGCCGAGGATGCCGGCGAAGAACTCCACGGCCGGCTGCAGCCAGGTCGCCGCCATCGACCTCGGCGCCGGCAAGAAGCTGTGGACGAAGTCGATCAACTCCGGTGACTTCCCGATCACCTTCCAGAACGTGACGGTCGCCCAGAACACCGTCGCGGTCGGCAGCACCGACGGCGGCGCCGCGTTCGACATCGGCTCCGGCAAGGTGCTGTGGCAGCCGAAACCGGACGACACCTGCTACGACGCCGGGTACGGCGGCGGCGACCGCCTGGTCGCGGTGCGCAAGTGCGGCTCCTACGACAACCGCAAGCTGCAGATCCAGACCATCGACCCGAAGAGCGGCAAGGTGATCTCCGACTACGCGATGCCCGACGGCGTCGAGTACGCGGCCGTCGTCTCCACCGATCCGCTGGTGGTCGCCGCCGACGTCGGCGACGCCGCGGGCGACGGCAGCGGGGTCTCGGACTACTTCTCCCTCGACGCCGGGACCGGAAAGCTGCTCGCCCGCATCCCCGCGCCCGGCGACACCTACGGGGGCCGCTGCGACGGGATCTCGCGTATCGAGGGCTGCAAGCAGGTCGTCGCCGGCGGCGGCCGGCTCTACCTGCCGACCGAGGAGCACGACGGCAAGGGCGAGTACACCAAGACCAACGAGATCGTCGCGTTCGACCTGCGGACCGGCAAGCCGGCCGGCGGGCGCGCCGAGGCCGGCGACGGCTACACGCTCTCCCCGCTGCGCATGGACGGCGGCAGCCTGCTGGCCTACAACGCACCGCCGTACAACAAGGGCGGGCAGGTCGTCGCCGTCGACGGCGGCACCCTGAAGGTGACCAAGCTGCTGGAGAACCCGGCCACCCGCGAGGTGCACGAGGCGGAGACCGGCCTGCTGCCCGAGTACGCGGAGATCCTGTTCGGCAAGGGCCGGCTGTACATGTCGGCCGTGTTCGCCCACAAGCCCAGCTCGGTGGGGACCAAGGAGTACCTGGTGATGGCGTTCGGCACGGACGGCTGACCGGCCGCCGGCGCCGCCGCCGGTCCCACCCGGACGAGTGATGTGCAAAGAAGTGCCCCGGATTTCATCGATCCGGGGCACTTCTCATCGGAGGGGCAGCGCGACGTCGAACAAGCGTGTAGCTTCCGGGGGCATGACAGGGCGGGGAGGCCGCGGGGACTGGGGGGTTGCTCTATGGGAGTGCGGCTGATGGTCGTCGACGACCATCGCCTGCTCGCGGAGGCGCTGGCGTCGGCGCTGAAGCTGCGCGGGCACCGGGTGCTCGCCGCCGCGGCACCGGCCGCGGGCGCGGCGGACCTGGTGATCGCGCGGGCGCCCGAGGTGTGCCTGCTGGGCACGGCGGCACCGGCCGCGCCCGGGACCTTCGACCCGGTGGTGAAGATCAAGCGGGAGCGTCCGCAGGTGGCGGTGGTGGTGCTGGGCCCGGTGCCGTCGCCGCGCGGGATCGCGGCGGCCTTCGCCGCGGGCGCGTCCGGGTACGTCCGGCACGACGAGCGGATCGAAGGCGTCGAGCGGGCCCTGGTGAAGGCCCGCGCCGGGGAGGCCGCGGTGGCTCCGCAACTGCTCCAGGGCGCGTTCGGCGAGCTGCTGAACCCGGCCGCGCAGCCCGACGACGAGGCGCAGCGGCTGCTGGCGGTGCTCACACCCCGGGAGGTGGAGGTGCTGGTCCGGGTGGCCGACGGGGAGGACACCCGGCGGATCGCGGCGGGCATGGGGATCGCGCCCAGCACGGCGCGTACGCATGTGCAGCGGGTGCTGATGAAGCTGGGCGTGGGCTCCCGCCTGGAGGCGGCGGCACTGGCGGCGCGCACCGGGCTGCTGGACCGCGCGGGCTCCTTCAGGAACACCGGCCTCGGGTAGGGCGGCGCCCCGGAAGGGGCGCGGGGAACCGTACGACGGATCCCCGCGCGCCCGCGCTGCTACTTCTCCTCCTCCGGCAGCCCCTCCGGGGGCAGCGGCGGCGGGGTGGGCCGCAGCTTCAGCCAGGCCAGGAAGAAGACGCCCAGCAGCAGCATGCCGATGCCGGTCCACAGGTTGATGTTGACGCCCTCGGCCTTGTCGATCGCGGCCTGGGAGTCGGTGATGCCGGTGACCGTGACGATGACGCCGTAGACCACGAACAGTCCGCCGATGATGCGGCGCAGGTCGAAGATGCGTGCCGCCGTCGCGGACTCGCTCTCCAGCCGGGAGACCTCCTGCTGGACGTCGTGCTCGGTGGTGTGCGGCGGACGGTGCTCAGGGTGCTCGCTCATGGTTCCTCGATCCTCCCGCGTCAGAACGAGAACGGGATGTAGCAGGCGGCGGCCAGGACGACCGCGCCCCAGCCCAGCAGGGCCGGCTTGCGGTACCAGGCGTCGTCGCCGGCGGCGGGCGGCTCGGTCATGCCGGGGGACGTGGTGCCGTAGACCAGGCCCCGCAGCTCCTCCGCCGGCTTCGGCTTGGTGAACAGGGAGACCGCGACCATCACGACCGCGCCGGCGACGAAGCCCGCGATCGCGGAGACGAAGTTGGCGCCCTGGTCGGTGGGGATGGAGATGATCCCCTTCTTGTAGAACACGAAGTAGTTGACCATCGCGGTCACGGTGCCGGCGAGCAGGCCCCAGAAACCGGACTTGGCGGACGCCCGCTTCCAGAACATGCCGACGATGAAGACGACGAACATCGGCACGTTGAAGAAGGAGAAGAGCGTCTGGAGGTAGCTCATGATGTTCGAGAACGACGACGCCAGGAAGGCCGTGCCGACGGAGGCGCAGACACCGATCGCGGTGATCAGACGGCCGAACCGCACGTAGTACGCGTCCTCGCGGTCCCGGACCACGTACTTCGCCCAGATGTCGTTGGTGAACACGGTGTTGAACGACGACACGTTCGCCGCCATGCCCGCCATGAAGGCCGCCAGCAGACCGGTGACGGCGATGCCGAGGACGCCGTTGGGCAGCAGTTCCTGCATCAGGTAGGGGATGGCGTCGTTGTACTGGAGGCCGGAGCCGGGGGTGCCGATCTTGGGCACCAGGGCGGCGGCGACCAGGCCCGGGATCATCACCAGGAAGACGATGAAGATCTTCGGGTAGGCGGCGATCAGCGGGGTGCGCTGGCCGGCGGAGAGGTTCTTCGCGGACAGGGCGCGCTGCACCTCGGCGAAGTTGGTGGTCCAGTAGCCGAAGGAGAGCACGAAGCCGAGGCCGAGGACGATGGTGAGCCAGTTGGCGCCGAGCGGGTTGCCGTGGCCGATGCCGGTGCCGCCCCAGGCCGTGGTGAAGTCGGCGCCGTGCTGCGCGGTGAGCTTGTCGGTCAGCCCGTTCCAGCCGCCGGCCTTCTTCAGGCCGAGCACGGTGATCGGGATGAGCGCGGCGAGGATGACGAAGAACTGGAGCACCTCGTTGTAGATCGCCGAGGACAGGCCGCCCAGGGTGATGTAGCCGAGCACCAGGGCGCCGGCGACGAGGATGGCGACCCACTTCGGCCAGCCGAGCAGGGCTTCCACGACGATGGAGAGGGCGTAGAGGTTGACGCCGGCGATGAGGACGGCGGCGAACGCGAACAGGGCCGAGCTGAGCAGATGGGCGGCCCGGTCGAAGCGCAGCAGCAGGAACTCGGGGACCGAGCGGACCTTGCTGCCGTAGTAGAAGGGCATCATCACCAGGCCGAGGAAGACCATGGCGGGGATGGCGCCGACCCAGTACCAGTGCACGGTGTAGGCGCCGTACTGGGCGCTGTTGGCGGCCATGCCGAGGATCTCGGTGGCCGCCAGGTTCGCCGAGATGAAGGCGAGGCCGGTGATCCAGGCGGGCAGCGAGCGTCCGGAGAGGAAGAAGTCGAGGCTGGTCTTCACCGAGCGGCGGGCGGCGAATCCGATGCCGAGGACGACGATGAAGTAGATCGCCAGGATCGTGTAGTCCAGCCAGTTGGTGGGGAGCCGTAGCTCCGCCGCCAGATAGGTGGGGGCGTATGGGGGGGTTTGCATGAGAACTCGCTTCGTCGCGCGAACTGATCCAAGCGGAACCTACGCCGCTATGTTCGGTATTTGAACACGTTGACTGGTGTTCTTTGTTTGATTGTGATCGAGCGGTGAGCTGTCGGGTTGTGATCTGTTATGTTTGATTGTGTTGAGTACATGGGTGCGGGACACACCCTCCGCGGGGTGCTTGAACAAGGAGTCCGGCGTGAAGAAGACCTCGACCCGGCTGGCCGACGGTCGTGAACTGATCTACTACGACCTCCGGGACGACACCGTGCGGGACGCGGCCGACCGCCGCCCGCTGGACCGCACGGTCACCAGCTCCGAGATCCGCCGCGATCCGCTGCTCGGCGACGGCGTCGCCATCGCCTCCCACCGCCAGGGCCGCACCTACCACCCGCCGGCCGACGAGTGCCCGCTGTGCCCCACGCACGGCGACCGGCTCAGCGAGATCCCGGACTCCTCGTACGACGTCGTCGTCTTCGAGAACCGGTTCCCCTCCCTCGCCGGCGACTCCGGCCGCTGCGAGGTCGTCTGCTTCACCTCCGACCACGACGCCTCCTTCGCCGGCCTAGGTCCCGAGCAGGCGCGTCTGGTGCTCGACGCCTGGACGGACCGCACCGCGGAGCTGTCCCGGCTGCCCGCGGTGGAGCAGGTGTTCTGCTTCGAGAACCGCGGCGCCGAGATCGGCGTGACCCTGGGCCACCCGCACGGGCAGATCTACGGCTACCCGTTCACCACCCCGCGCACCGCGCAGATGCTGCGCTCGCTCGCCGCCCACTCGGAGGCGACCGGCGGGGAGAACCTGTTCGACGCGGTCCTGGAGCGGGAACTGGCCGGGGAGCGGGTCGTCCTTGAGGGTGAACACTGGGCGGCCTTCGTGCCGTACGCGGCGCACTGGCCGTACGAGGTCCACCTGTACCCCAAGCGCCGCGTGCCCGATTTGCTCGCCCTCGACGAGCCGGCCCGCACAGAATTCCCCCAGGTCTATCTGGAACTCTTGAGGCGCTTCGACCGGATCTTCGGTGAGGGGGAGCCTCCGACGCCGTACATCGCGGCCTGGCACCAGGCCCCGTTCGGCACGCTGGAGGAGTTCGACGGTGTCACGCGCGACGACTTCGCGCTCCACCTAGAGCTTTTCACCATCCGCCGTACTTCCGGCAAGCTGAAGTTTCTCGCGGGTTCCGAGTCCGGCATGAACGTGTTCATCAACGACGTGCCGCCGGAACGCGCGGCCGAGCGACTGCGAGAGGTAGCGAGTTCATGAAGTACCTGGTGACGGGCGGCGCGGGATACGTCGGCGGGGTCGTGGCCCAGCACCTGCTGGAGGCCGGCCACGAGGTCACGGTCCTGGACAACCTCTCCACCGGCTTCCGCGCGGGCGTGCCCGCCGGCGCGGCCTTCGTCGAGGGCGACGTCCGGGACGCCGCCAAGTGGCTCGACGCCTCCTACGACGGCGTGCTGCACTTCGCGGCGTTCTCGCAGGTCGGCGAGTCGGTGGTGAAGCCGGAGAAGTACTGGGACAACAACGTCGGCGGCAGCATGGCGCTGCTCGCCGCGATGCGCGAGGCCGGTGTGCGCAAGCTGGTCTTCTCCTCCACGGCGGCCACCTACGGCGAGCCCGAGCAGACCCCGATCCGGGAGACCGCCCCGACCCGGCCCACCAGCCCCTACGGCGCCTCCAAGCTGGCCGTCGACCACATGATCACCGGTGAGGCCGCCGCGCACGGGCTGGCCGCGGTGTCGCTGCGCTACTTCAACGTGGCCGGCGCCTACGGCGCGTACGGCGAGCGCCACGACCCCGAGTCGCACCTCATCCCGCTCGTCCTCCAGGTCGCCCAGGGCCGCCGCGAGGCGATCTCCGTCTACGGCGAGGACTACCCGACGCCCGACGGCACCTGCATCCGCGACTACATCCACGTGGCCGACCTGGCCGACGCCCATCTGCTGGCCCTGGCCGCCGCCGCCCCGGGCGAGCACCTGATCTGCAACCTCGGCAACGGCAACGGCTTCTCCGTCCGCGAGGTCATCGAGACCGTCCGCGAGGTCACCGGCCACCCGGTCCCCGAGGTGTCCGCCCCGCGCCGGGGCGGCGACCCGGCGGTCCTGGTCGCCGCCGCGGACACCGCCCGGGAGAAACTGGGCTGGAACCCGACCCGCGCGGACCTCGCGGGCATCGTCGCGGACGCCTGGGAGTTCGCGCAGAGCATCACAAGGGAGCACTAGTGGGGGCACAGCAGGTCGCGGAGCGCTTCACCGAGCTGTACGGCGCCGGGCCCGAGGGCGTCTGGGCGGCACCGGGGCGGGTCAACCTCATCGGTGAGCACACCGACTACAACGACGGCTTCGTCATGCCGTTCGCGCTGCCGCACCAGGCGCTCGCCGCGGTCTCCCGCCGCGCCGACGGCCTGCTGCGGCTGCACTCGGCGGACGTCGAGGACGAGGTCGTGGAACTCCGGCTCGACGACCTCGCCCCGGGCGGCGACCCGCGGTGGACGGCGTACCCGGCGGGCGTCGTCTGGGCGCTGCGCGAGGCGGGCCACGCGGTCACCGGCGCCGACGTCCACCTGTCCTCCACCGTCCCCACCGGCGCCGGCCTGTCCTCGTCCGCGGCGCTGGAGGTCGTGATCGCGCTCGCGCTGAGCGACCTGTACGGCCTCGGCCTGCCGCGCTGGAAGCTGGCCCGGCTGTGCCAGCGCGCCGAGAACGTCTACGTCGGCGCGCCCACCGGCATCATGGACCAGACGGCCTCGGCCTGCTGCGAGCCCGGTCACGCGCTCTTCCTGGACACCCGCGACCTGTCCCAGCGGCAGATCCCCTTCGACCTCGCGGCCGGGGGGCTGCGGCTGCTGGTCGTGGACACCCAGGTCAAGCACGCCCACAGCGGCGGCGAGTACGGCAAGCGGCGGGCCGGCTGCGAGAAGGGCGCGGCCCTGCTCGGCGTCGACGCCCTGCGGGACATCCCGTACGCCGGGCTGGACGCGGCGCTGGCCCGGCTCGGCGACGAGGAGGAGATCGTCCGGCTGGTCCGCCATGTGGTGACCGAGGACGAGCGGGTCGAACGCACGGTCGCCCTGCTGAGCGCCGGCGACCCCCGCGCCATCGGCCCGGTCCTCACCGAGGGCCACGCCTCCCTGCGCGACGACTTCCGCATCTCCTGCCCGGAGCTGGACCTGGTCGTGGACACCGCCCTGGCGAACGGCGCCCTCGGCGCCCGCATGACCGGCGGCGGCTTCGGCGGCTCGGCGATCGTCCTCGCCGAGACGGCGGACGTGGACACCCTCACCAAGGCCGTCGGGGAGGCCTTCACGGCAGCGGGCTTCCAGAGCCCCCGCGTCTTCGAGGCGGTCCCTTCGGCGGGGGCCCGGCGGCTTCTGTGACGCCGTCTCAGACCAGCCGCTTGGTCAGGATGTACTCCGTGATCCCCGGCGGATAGCCGGGGATCACGCCCGCCACCTCGTAGCCCTGTCCGCGGTAGAAGTCCGGTGCCTGGAAGTCCCAGGTCTCCAGCCGGGACGCCGTGCAGCCGCGGGCGGCGGCGAGGCGTTCGGCCTCGGCGAGCAGACGGGTGCCGAGGCCCGTGCCGCGGTGGCGGGCGTCGACCCAGAGGCAGCCGACGTGCAGCCAGGCCGCCCAGGTATGGCCGGTCAGACCGCCCGCCAGGCCGCCGGCCGCGTCCAGCGCCCACACCTGGAGCGGGTCCTCGCGGTCGCCGGGCGTGCCGCGCAGCGCGGCGAGGACCGGGGACGCCGCCGTGTTGGTCTCCCGCAGCCGCGAGCGGAGCAGCGCGTGCCGGGCCGCGTCGACTGCCGCCTCGATCCGGACCATGCGGCACACCCTAACGGCCCGGGGTCACGCCCCCGGACGGCCAGTTCTGCAAATCTCCTTCCGCTGCGTGCTCCCATGCGTACTCTGTGGAACTAGCACCGGTGGGGGCCGGTGCCGCTCAGGGGGCGAGACAGGCGGGTACGGCGCCCGCGGTGGGGCAGCAGTCTCCGCTACGGCGGCGGCCGGGCGGCGCGCTTTCCCCAGCCGCGGGTGTCGTACCCGCGCCGGTCTTCGTTCTCCGGACCTTTTCCGGGTATTTCCAAGCCGGCCTATCCGGAGCTTTCCGGACCTGTATCCCCTGCTCCGCGCGGAGCCCGGGGAAGGGGGTTTCGTGGTTCGTATCCGAGTCCTGGTCGTCGACGACCACCGCATCTTCGCCGAGTCGCTGGCCGCCGCGCTGGCCGCGGAGCCCGACGTCGACGTGCTCGCCGCCGGCAGCGGCCCGGCCGCGCTGCGCTGTCTGGAGCGGGCGGCCGGCGAGGGCCGGCGCTACGACGTCCTGCTGGTCGACGCCGACCTGGGCGGCGCCCCGCCCGCCGCGCGGCCCGCCGTGGCGGTGCGGGAGGGCGACGAGGAGGGCCTGGTCGACGGCATCTCCCTGGTCGCCGGGGTCCGGGTCGCCCAGCCCGCCGTACGGACCGTCGTCCTCGCCGAGAAGGACGACCCGCGCCGCGCGGCCCTCGCGCTCCAGGCCGGCGCCTCCGGCTGGGTCGCCAAGGACTGTTCGCTGTCCCGGCTGCTGTCGGTGATACGGGGCGTGCTGCGCGACGAGACGCATCTGCCGCCCGCGCTGCTCACCGGGGTGCTGAGGGAGCTGACGGCGGCCCGCCGGCACCGCACCGAGAGCGAGCGGCTGGTGGAGTCCCTGACCCCGAGGGAGCGGGAGGTGCTGCGCTGTATGGTCGCCGGACTCGGCCGCAAGGCCGTCGCCGAACGGCTGTTCCTCTCCCCGCACACCGTCCGCACCCATATGCAGAACGTCCTCGGCAAGCTGGGCGTCCACTCCACCCTGGCCGCGGTGGCGCTCGCCCGGCGCGCGGGCGTGGGACCGGCCGACCTCGGGACCCTCGCCCAGGTCGGACCGGGCTCGCGGGGCGTGGTCTGAACGCGGCCCGGACCGCTCGCTCGCGGGCCCCGGCGCCGCTCCCCGTCCGGCCTGGTCCTGCCTGGTCCGGCCTGTTCCTGACCGAACGCCTCAGCCGGGGATGTTGTCGAACGGCGCGGTCAGCTGGCGCAGCAGCCCGGCCAGCTCCGCCCGCTGGGCCCGGGACAGTTCGGCGAGGATCGCCCGCTCCTGCTCCAGCAGGCCCGCCAGCGCCTGGTCCGCGCGGTCCCGGCCCTCGTCGGTCAGCCGGACCAGCACGCCCCGCCGGTCGCTCGGGTCGGGCAGCCGCTCCACCAGACCCTTCTTGGCAAGCCGGTCGATGCGGTTGGTCATCGTGCCCGAGGTGACCAGGGTCTGCGTCAGCAACTGGCCGGGGGAGAGCTGGTAGGGCGTGCCCGCGCGCCGCAGCGCGGTCAGCACGTCGAACTCCCAGGGCTCCAGTTGATGCTCGGCGAAGGCGAGCCGGCGGGCGCGGTCCAGGTGCCGGGCGAGTCGGCTCACCCGGCTGAGTACTTCCAGCGGCTCCACGTCGAGGTCCGGGCGCTCCCGGCGCCACGCTGCGACCAGCCGATCGACCTCGTCCTCCATGGAGATCAGTGTAGTGGTTGTGTCGACGTGAAGTCTCTTGATGTCGAGTCTCTTGACGTCGAGAGGAATTCTCGGGAAGGGTGGGGAGCATGACGACTCCCGCCTGGGACCCCGGTCAGTACCTCCGCCACGCCGGCCACCGGGTCCGCCCCTTCACCGACCTGCTCGCCCGCGTTCCCGACCCGCCCCGGGACCGGCCCCGCATCGCCGACCTCGGCTGCGGTCCCGGCAACGCCACCGCCCTGCTCGCCGCCCGCTGGCCCGCCGCCCGCGTCACCGGCTACGACAACTCGCCCGCGATGCTCGACCGGGCCCGCACCGGCCACGCGGGACCCACGGCGGGCGGCGGTCACCTCGCCTTCGCCCACGCCGACGTCCGCACCTGGACGCCCGGCGAGCCGTACGACCTGATCGTCTCCAACGCCACCCTCCAGTGGGTGCCGGGCCACGCCGACCGGTTCGGCGACTGGATCGCCGCCCTGGAACCCGGCGGCGCCCTCGCCTTCCAGGTCCCCGACAACCTCGACGCCCCGCTGCACGCCCTGCTGCGCGACCTCGCCGCCGCACCCCGCTGGCGGTCCCGGCTCGCCGGCCTGCCGCGCCGCACGGACTCCGTGCACCCGCCCGGCTTCTACCTGGACCGCCTCAGCCGCCTCGGCTGCGCGGCCGACGTGTGGCAGACCACGTACCAGCACGTCCTGCACGGCGAGGACCCGGTGCTCGACTGGGCGAAGGGCACCGCCCTGCGGCCCGTCCTCACCGCGCTCGCCGGTGATCCCGGCGCGCGCGAGGCGTTCCTCGCCGCCTACCGGGACCTGCTGCGCACGGCCTATCCAAGCGCTCCGTACGGCACGGTCCTGCCGTTCCGTCGGCTGTTCGCCGTGGCCGTGAAGACGGGGAAGCGGGAGCCGTAGGGAAAGGCGCGGCTCACGCCTTGCGGTGGCCTATCAGGCGCGGCTTCTGCTCCAGCCCGTCCAGGCCGTGCCACGCCAGGTTCACCAGGTGCGCCGCCACCTCCGCCTTCTTCGGCCGGCGCACGTCCAGCCACCACTGCCCGGTCAGCGCCACCATGCCGACCAGCGCCTGGGCGTAGAGCGGGGCCAGCTTGGGGTCGAAGCCCCGCGACTTGAACTCCCGGCCCAGGATGTCCTCCACCTGCGTGGCGATGTCGGAGATCAGCGAGGCGAAGGAGCCCGTGGACTGCGGGATGGGGGAGTCGCGGACCAGGATGCGGAAGCCGTCCGTGTACTCCTCGATGTAGTCCAGCAGCGCGAACGCCGCCTGCTCGCACAGCTCCCGCGGGTGGCCGGCCGTCAGCGAACCGGTGACCATGTCGAGCAGGCGCCGCATCTCCCGGTCCACCACCACCGCGTACAGCCCCTCCTTGCCGCCGAAGTGCTCGTACACCACCGGCTTGGACACCCCGGCCTTGGCCGCGATCTCCTCCACCGAGGTGCCTTCGAAGCCCTTCGCAGCGAACAGGGTGCGACCGATCTCCAGCAACTGCTGGCGGCGCTCGGCGCCGGTCATGCGGGTCCGGCGGGTCCGCCGCTGCTTGTCGGGGCCTGGAGTGCTGCTGGAGTCGGTCGCCACGGCGTCCATCATGCCGCCTCGGCGGTCTCCCTCCGGCCGCGAGAGCCGTCCTCCCCGGTGTCACGGCGCGAATCGATGCGCGAGCGTGACGGCCAGCGCACGTCGTAGGCCCAGCCCAGCTGCTCGAACCAGCGGATGAACCGCGCCGAGGAGTCGAGCTGGCCGCGCATCACGCCGTGCCGCGCCGACGTCGGGTCGGCGTGGTGCAGGTTGTGCCACGACTCGCCGCAGGACAGGATCGCCAGCCACCACACGTTGCCCGAGCGGTCCCGCGACTTGAACGGCCGCTTGCCGACCGCGTGGCAGATCGAGTTGATGGACCACGTCACATGGTGCAGCAGTGCCACTCGGACGAGTGAACCCCAGAAGAACGCGGTGCACGCGCCCCACCAGGACATCGTCACCAGCCCGCCGATCAGCGGCGGCAGCAGCAGCGAGACCAGCGTCCACAGGACGAACTGCCGGGAGATCGCCCGCATCGCCCCGTCCTTGATCAGGTCCGGCGCGTACTTCTCCTGCGGGGTCTGCTCCTCGTCGAACATCCAGCCGATGTGCGCCCACCACAGGCCCTTCATCAGGGCCGGAATCGTCTCGCCGAACCGCCACGGGGAGTGCGGGTCGCCTTCGGCGTCGGAGAACTTGTGGTGCCTGCGGTGATCGGCCACCCAGCGCACCAGGGGGCCTTCCACCGCCATCGAACCCATGATCGCCAGCGCGATGCGCAGGGGCCGCTTGGCCTTGAACGAGCCATGGGTGAAGTACCGGTGGAAACCGATCGTGATGCCGTGGCACCCGAGGAAGTAGAAGAACACCAGCAGGCCCAGATCGAGCCAGCTCACTCCCCGGCCCCAGGCCAGCGGCACCGCCGCCACCAGCGCCAGGAACGGGACGATGATGAAGAGCAGCAGCGTGATCTGTTCGATCGACCGCTTGCGCTCACCGCCCAGAGTGGCGGCGGGAGGAGGTGTGTCGCTGGCCGTGCGGGCTTCGTCGATCACATCGGAACTTGAGGTCATACGCGTCCCCTGTGGGGTCGAGGGTCGAGAGGAATACCGGGCCGCGGGACCGGAGGGGCCTCGACGGCGCTTCCCTACGGTTCCGTAACCTACGGCGTCGTAAGTATGGCAGCGTGTCACGCCTCGGCAAGAGCCCCAGACCGTGTGCGTCCACATCGCCACCTATCCTTGGAACCGGTCGGACAGCGCGGTCCGCTGAAGTTTCCTTCCCGGACGCTCCGGCCCGTATGCGGCACCCGCCGCGCGGCAGGCCGGCCGGGTTCCCCTCCAGCCGAGCTTCAACACTGCAAGGAGCCGCACCTGTGAGCAGTGCCGACGACCAGACCACCACGACCAGCAGCGAGCTGCGCGCCGACATCCGCCGGCTGGGTGATCTCCTGGGGGAGACCCTCGTCCGGCAGGAAGGTCCCGAACTCCTCGACCTCGTGGAGAAGGTCCGCCGTCTCACCCGCGAGGACGGTGACGCCGCCGCCGAGCTGCTGCGCGGCACGGAACTGGAGACCGCGGCCAAGCTGGTCCGCGCCTTCTCCACGTACTTCCACCTCGCCAACATCACCGAGCAGGTGCACCGCGGCCGCGAGCTGCGCGCCCGGCGCGCCGCCGAGGGCAGCCTGCTGGCCCGCACCGCCGACCGGCTGAAGGACGCCGACCCGGAGCATCTGCGGCAGACCGTCCAGAACCTCAACGTCCGGCCGGTCTTCACCGCCCACCCCACCGAGGCCGCCCGCCGTTCGGTCCTCAACAAGCTCCGGCGCATCGCCGCGCTCCTGGACACCCCCGTCCTCGACGCCGACCGCCGCCGCCACGACACCCGTCTGGCCGAGAACATCGACCTCGTCTGGCAGACCGACGAGCTGCGCGTCGTACGCCCCGAGCCCGCCGACGAGGCCCGCAACGCCATCTACTACCTGGACGAACTGCACGCCGAAGCCGTCGGCGACGTCCTGGAGGACCTGACCGCCGAGCTGGAACGCGTCGGCGTGAAGCTGCCCGACGACACCCGTCCGCTCACCTTCGGCACCTGGATCGGCGGCGACCGCGACGGCAACCCCAACGTGACCCCCCAGGTCACCTGGGACGTCCTCATCCTCCAGCACGAACACGGCATCAACGACGCCCTGCAGACCATCGACGAGCTGCGCGGCCTGCTCTCCAACTCCGTCCGCTACACCGGAGCCACCGAAGAGCTGCTGGACTCCCTCAAGGCCGACCTGGCCTTGCTGCCCGAGATCAGCCCCCGCTACAAGCGGCTCAACGCCGAGGAGCCCTACCGGCTGAAGGCCACCTGCATCCGGCAGAAGCTGGTCAACACCAAGCAGCGCCTCGCCAAGGGCACCCCGCACGAGGAAGGCCGCGACTACCTCGGCACCGGCGAGCTGCTGAACGACCTCAGGATCATCCAGACCTCGCTGCGCGCCCACCGCGGCGGCCTGTTCGCCGACGGCCGCCTGGCCCGCACCATCCGCACCCTGGCCGCCTTCGGCCTCCAGCTCGCCACCATGGACGTCCGCGAGCACGCCGACGCCCACCACCACGCCCTCGGCCAGCTCTTCGACCGGCTCGGCGAGGAGTCCTGGCGCTACGCCGACATGCCCCGCGAGTACCGCGCCAAGCTGCTCGCCAAGGAGCTCAGGTCCAGGCGGCCGCTGGCCCCCACCCCGGCGCCCGTCGACGCCGCCGGGCAGAAGACCCTCGGTGTCTTCGAGACCGTCAAGAAGGCCCTGAGGGTCTTCGGCCCCGAGGTCGTCGAGTCCTACATCATCTCCATGTGCCAGGGCGCCGACGACGTGTTCGCCGCCGCCGTCCTCGCCCGCGAGGCCGGCCTCGTCGACCTGCACGCCGGCTGGGCGAAGATCGGCATCGTCCCGCTGCTGGAGACCACGGACGAGCTGCGGGCCGCCGACACCATCCTGGAGGACATGCTCTCCGACCCGTCCTACCGGCGCCTGGTCGCGCTGCGCGGCGACGTCCAGGAGGTCATGCTCGGCTACTCCGACTCCTCCAAGTTCGGCGGCATCACCACCAGCCAGTGGGAGATCCACCGCGCCCAGCGCCGGCTGCGCGACGTGGCCCACCGCTACGGCGTCCGGCTGCGCCTCTTCCACGGCCGCGGCGGCACCGTCGGCCGCGGCGGCGGCCCCTCCCACGACGCCATCCTGGCCCAGCCCTGGGGCACCCTGGAGGGCGAGATCAAGGTGACCGAGCAGGGCGAGGTCATCTCCGACAAGTACCTCATCCCCTCCCTCGCCCGGGAGAACCTGGAACTGACCGTCGCGGCCACCCTCCAGGCCTCCGCCCTGCACACCGCGCCCCGCCAGTCCCACGAGGCCCTCGCCCGCTGGGACGCGGCCATGGACGTCGCCTCGGACGCCGCCCACGCCGCCTACCGGCGCCTGGTCGAGGACCCGGACCTGCCGTCCTACTTCTTCGCCTCCACCCCCGTCGACCAGCTCGCCGACCTGCACCTCGGTTCCCGGCCCTCCCGCCGGCCCGACTCCGGCGCCGGTCTCGACGGGCTGCGGGCCATCCCGTGGGTGTTCGGCTGGACCCAGTCCCGGCAGATCGTCCCGGGCTGGTTCGGCGTCGGCTCCGGTCTGCAGGCGCTGCGCGAGGCCGGCCTGGACTCCGTGCTCGACGAGATGCACCAGCAGTGGCACTTCTTCCGCAACTTCGTCTCCAACGTCGAGATGACTCTCGCCAAGACGGACCTGCGGATCGCCCAGCACTACGTCGACACCCTCGTCCCCGACGAACTCAAGCACGTGTTCGACACCATCAAGGCCGAGCACGAGCTGACCGTCCGCGAGGTCCTGCGGATCACCGGCGAGGACGAACTGCTGGCCGCCCAGCCCGTCCTGAAGCAGACGTTCGCCATCCGCGACGCCTACCTCGACCCGATCTCCTACCTCCAGGTCGCCCTGCTCAAGCGGCAGCGCGACGCCGCCGCGGCGGGCGTCAACCCCGACCCGCTGCTCGCCCGCGCCCTGCTCCTCACCGTCAACGGCGTGGCCGCCGGCCTGCGCAACACCGGCTGACCCGCCGGAAAAAGGGTGCCCCCGGGGTCGTACGACCCCGGGGGCACCCCCTTTTCTTCTCCGCTCACGTCACTGCACGGCCACGAACACCGCCGTCAGCAGCGCCGCCCCGGCCAGCCCCAGCACCCACGCCGGACGCCTCAGCCGCATCCCGCCCGCGACCACCACCGAG
The DNA here is from genome assembly GCF_044332325.1 of Streptomyces sp. NPDC017095. Taxonomy (NCBI): domain Bacteria; kingdom Bacillati; phylum Actinomycetota; class Actinomycetes; order Kitasatosporales; family Streptomycetaceae; genus Streptomyces; species Streptomyces sp. NPDC017095. The sequence continues at coordinate 124,815 of NZ_JBIROU010000004.1, read as the reverse complement.
GCCAGCAGCAGCGCCCCGCCCAGCGGCACCCAGGCCAGCAGGACGCCCGCCGCACCGGACCGCACCGCCTCTGCCGTGCCGGGCTTCAGCACCACGTCGTAGGTGGCGCCCGCCCGCACCGCGACGGACTTCTCGATCTCCACGCGCGCGCGGGGCCGCGCCCCCGCCGACGCCGGGGTGAACGGCCCGGCGCAGACCTCCCGCACGCACCGCGTCACCCGGACCGTGCCCCGCTCACGCCCCTGGGACAGCATCACGTGCTGTGCGGTCCCCCAGGAACCCCACACCCCGGCGAACAGGATCAGCGCGGCGAGCGCGCCCGTCGCCGCGACCCGCCCGAACCGCAGCGCGGACCCGGACGCCTGGCGAGCGGTACTGGCTGTGGCAGGCATGGCCGGGATCATTGGCCATATCCCCACGGCCGGTCAACTCCGCGGGGCGTCCCCGGTCATCCCGGGCGGACAAAGCCGTCCGATGTACGACACGCTCGCCGCTCAGGAGTTGCGCCCGCCCAGCGCGCCCGCTCAGGAGTTGTACGCGCTCTGCGCCCGCTCCAGCCCCTCGGTCACCAGACACTCCACCGCGTCCGCCGCGCGGTCCACGAGGTAGTCCAGCTCCTTGCGCTCCGCAGAGGAGAAGTCCTTCAGCACGAAGTCGGCCACCTGCATCCGCCCCGGCGGCCGGCCGATCCCGAACCGCACCCGGTGGTAGTCCGGCCCCATCGCCTTCGTCATCGACTTCAGGCCGTTGTGCCCGTTGTCGCCGCCGCCCAGCTTCAGCCGCAGCGTGCCGTAGTCGATGTCCAGCTCGTCGTGGACCGCCACGATGTTGCCCACCGGGACCTTGTAGAAGTCCCTCAGCGCGTTCACCGGGCCGCCGGAGAGGTTCATGAACGACGTCGGCTTCGCCAGGACCACCCGGCGGCTGCCCGGCCCGGCCGGCCCGATCCGCCCCTCCAGCACCTGCGCCTGCGCCTTGCCCGCCCGCTTGAACTTCCCCCCGATCCGCTCCGCGAGCAGGTCGGCCACCATGAAGCCGACGTTGTGCCGGTTCATGGCGTACTCCGGCCCGGGATTGCCGAGCCCGACGATCAGCCAGGGGCCGCTGGCGGGAGTGGTCACGTCCATGCCTCCTTGATACGCGCCAGCCGCTGCCCCCGGAGGGAACAGCGGCTGGCGAAACGACGGCTACGAGGCTCAGGCCTCGGCGGACTCGCCCTCGGACTCGCCCGCGGACTCCTCGGCCTGCGCGGCCAGGACCTGGAGGACGACCGTGTCCTCCTCGACGGCCAGCGTGGTGCCGGCCGGGAGCGGGATGTCCTTGGCGAGGATGGAGGCGCCGGCCCCCAGGCCCTCGACGGAGACGGTGACCGACTCGGGGATGTGCGTGGCCTCGGTCTCGACGGGCAGCGAGTTCAGCACGTGCTCCAGCAGGTTGCCGCCCGGCGCCAGCTCGCCCTCGGTGTGCACGTAGATCTCGACCGTGACCTTCTCGCCGCGCTTGACGAGCTGCAGGTCGACGTGCTCCAGGTAACCCTTCAGCGGGTCGCGCTGCACGGCCTTCGGGATCGCCAGCTCGTTGGACTTGCCGTCGATGTCCAGAGAGATCAGGACGTTCGCCGTGCGCAGCGCCAGCAGCAGGTCGTGGCCCGGCAGGGTCAGGTGCAGCGGGTCGGAGCCGTGGCCGTACAGGACACCCGGGACCTTGCTGTCACGGCGGATGCGACGGGCCGCACCCTTGCCGAACTCGGTGCGGGTCTCGGCGGCGATCTTTACCTCGGACATGGGGATCACTCCTCGTAGAGAACTAGAGCGGACGTGGTCACCCGGCCACGAACGGCCTGCTACGAAGAGCGCGTCGATAACGGACCGCCGTATTCGCGAACGCGAGTACGGCCTCCCTCGCCGAGCAACTTCAGCAGTCTACTCGGACCGGGAGGCCGTACCCAAAACGATCTACCGCGGGCCCGTATCAGGGACCCGCAGAAACCTCACTGCTCGTCGAAGAGGCTGGTCACCGAGCCGTCCTCGAACACCTCGCGCACCGCGCTCGCGATCGTCGGAGCGATCGACAGCACCGTGATCTTGTCCAGGTCCCGGCCCAGCTCGCCCGGCGTCGGCAGCGTGTTCGTGAACACGAACTCGCTCACGCGCGAGTTCTTCAGCCGGTCGGCCGCCGGACCGGACAGCACGCCGTGCGTCGCCGTCACGATCACGTCCTCCGCGCCGTGCGCGAACAGGGCGTCCGCGGCGGCGCAGATCGTGCCGCCCGTGTCGATCATGTCGTCCACCAGCACGCAGACGCGGCCCTTGACCTCGCCCACGACCTCGTGGACCGTCACCTGGTTCGCCACGTCCTTGTCACGCCGCTTGTGCACGATCGCCAGCGGCGCGCCGAGCCGGTCGCACCAGCGGTCCGCCACCCGCACGCGCCCCGCGTCCGGCGAGACGACCGTCAGCTTGGCCCGGTCCACCTTCCGGCCCACGTAGTCCGCCAGCAGCGGCAGCGCGAACAGGTGGTCCACCGGACCGTCGAAGAAGCCCTGGATCTGGTCGGTGTGCAGATCGACCGTCAGGAGCCGGTCGGCACCGGCCGTCTTCATCATGTCCGCGATCAGACGCGCCGAGATCGGTTCACGGCCCCGGTGCTTCTTGTCCTGCCGGGCGTAACCGTAGAACGGCACGATGACGGTGATCGACCGCGCCGAAGCGCGCTTCAGCGCATCGATCATGATCAGCTGTTCCATGATCCACTTGTTGATCGGAGCCGTGTGGCTCTGGATCAGGAAGCAGTCCGCACCGCGAGCCGACTCCTGGTAGCGGACGTAGATCTCACCATTGGCGAAGTCGAAGGCCTTCGTCGGGACGACCCCGACACCCAGCTGCTGGGCGACCTCCTCGGCAAGCTCGGGGTGGGCGCGGCCGGAGAAGAACATCAACTTCTTCTCGCCGGTCGTCTTGATCCCGGTCACAGCACAGTCTCCTCAGAGGTTGTCTCAGCCAGCCGGCTGCTCGGCGACCTCTCGGCTGGGCAGGAGAGGCCGAATCAGCTGGTAAGGGTGCGGGGTGCACATGTGCGGATGTGCACTTATCACGGTACGCCGTGTTTGGCGCACACGTTTCCGGTCAGTCCTCGCTCCCGGCGGGCCGGGACGCCGCCTCGGCCGCCTTCGCCGCCGGGCTCCCCGGCCGCTTCCGGGCCACCCAGCCCTCGATATTCCGCTGCTGACCACGGGCCACGGCCAGCGAACCCGGCGACACGTCCTTGGTGATCACCGACCCGGCGGCGGTGTAGGCGCCGTCCCCGACCGTGACAGGAGCCACAAACATGTTGTCCGCGCCGGTCCGGCAGTGCGACCCGATCGTGGTGTGGTGCTTGTCCTGGCCGTCGTAGTTCACGAAGACGCTCGCCGCGCCGATGTTCGTGAACTCCCCGATCGTCGCGTCCCCGACGTACGACAGGTGCGGCACCTTGGTGCCCTCCCCGATCGACGCGTTCTTCGTCTCGACGTACGTGCCGATCTTGCCCTTGGCGCCCAGCCGGGTGCCCGGCCGCAGATACGCGTACGGACCCACGCTCGCCCCGGCGCCGACCCGCGCCCCGTCGGACACCGTGTTGTCCAGCCGGGCCCCCGCGCCCACGTGCGTGTCCTTCAGGCGGCTGTTCGGGCCCACCTCGGCGCCCTCGGCCAGGTGCGTCGACCCGCTCAGCTGCGTGTTCGGGTGCACCAGGACGTCCTGCTCGAAGGTGACGGTCACGTCCACCCACGTCGACGCCGGGTCCACCACCGTGACCCCGTCCAGCATCGCCCGCGTCAGCAGCCGGTCGTTCAGGATGCGGCGGGCCTCGGCCAGCTGCACCCGGTTGTTGATCCCGGCGATCTCCCGGTGGTCCTCCGCGACCGACGCCCCGACCCGGTGCCCCGCCTCGCGCAGGATGCCGAGCACGTCCGTGAGGTACTCCTCGCCCTGGCTGTTGTCCGTCCGCACCTTCTTCAGCGCGTCCGCCAGCAGCTCCCCGTCGAACGCGAACACACCGCTGTTGATCTCGCGGATGGCCCGCTGGGCGTCGGTGGCGTCCTTGTGCTCCACGATCGCGGTGACGGCACCCGTCGCCTCGTCCCGCACGATCCGGCCGTAACCGGTCGCGTCCGGCACCTGGGCCGTGAGCACGGTCACGGCGTTGCCGTCCGCCTCGTGCGTCTCGGCGAGCCGCGCCAGGGTGCCGGCGGTCAGCAGGGGCGTGTCGCCGCAGACGACGACCACGGTGCCGGCCACGGCCCCGCCCAGCTCCTCCAGGCCCATGCGCACGGCGTGTCCGGTGCCCTTCTGCTCCGCCTGTACGGCGGTCCTGGCCTCCGGGTCGACGGCGGTGAGGTGGGCGCCCACCTGCTCCCGGGCGTGGCCCACGACCACGACCAGCTGCTGCGGGTCCAACGCGCGGGCGGCGGCCAGCACATGGCCGACCAGGGAACGGCCGCAGATCTCGTGCAGGACCTTGGGTGTGGCCGACTTCATACGGGTGCCCTCACCCGCTGCGAGAACGACGACGGCTGCCGGGCGGATGGCGCTCACGGAGTTGCCCTTCGGCTGTGGGTGGGTGGGGGTGACAGCCGCAGGATACCGGGGTGGGTCGCGTGCGAAATGAGCGCGGGCCCCGGCGGTGGTGCCGGGACCCGGTGGCGTGCAGCTCCCCTGCCAGGACTCGAACCTGGAACAAATCATCCAAAGTGACCCGTGTTGCCGATTACACCACAGGGGAGTGTGCAAGCGACCTGAACGGACATTCAGTCAGTCCGCAAAGACCGCGGCACCTACTATGCCGCACCACCAGCCCTCGATGCGACGGCAGGAGCCGGTGCCCCGCGGGACGTCGGCCACCGGACGGCCGCGAGGGGCCTCTCCGGTGCCGGGCATGGTGTGTGGAGGTCGGTGAAAGTCACCGGAAATGCCGCACCCGCCGCCCGTAGGCTGGAGACATGACCACGACGGGGGAAGACCATGCCAGGGCTCTGACCGGCCCATGGTGGTGGGCGAGGTGGCGCAGCGCGGCACTGGACGGCGGCCTCGCGGCGCTGTCCGCCGCGGAGTGCGCGGCGGAGGGGATTCCGTTCGCCCGGGAGGCGGGGATCCCGGTGGCCGCGGGCGTCGCGTTCGGGCTGATCGCCGGTTCGGTGCTGCTGGTGCGCCGCAAGTGGCCGGTCGCCGTGGTGCTGGTGGCGATCGCGATCACGCCGGCCGAGATGGGTTTCCTGCTGGGGGTCGTCGGCCTGTACACGCTGGCGGCGTGCGAGCTGCCGCGCCGGGTCATCGGGGCGCTGTCGGGGATGTCGCTGCTGGGCACGGCCGTGGTGACGTTCGTGCGGGTGCGGCAGGACATGGCGCGCGGGGACCTGACCCTGGGCGACTGGTTCGTGCCGTTCGCGGCGGTGACGACGGCGCTGGGGCTGACCGCTCCGCCGGTGCTGCTGGGGCTGTACGTGGGGGCGCGGCGGCGGCTGATGGAGAGCCTGCGGGAGCGGGCGGACTCGCTGGAGCGGGAACTCCAGCTGCTCGCGGAGCGGGCGGAGGAGCGCGCCGAATGGGCGCGCAACGAGGAGCGCACGCGGATCGCGCGGGAGATGCACGACGTGGTCGCGCACCGGGTGAGCCTGATGGTGGTGCACGCGGCGGCGTTGCAGGCGGTGGCGCGCAAGGACCCGGAGAAGGCGGTGCGCAACGCCGCACTGGTGGGGGACATGGGCCGGCAGGCGCTGACCGAGTTGCGGGAGATGCTCGGGGTGCTGCGGATGGGGGAGGCCGCGGGCCGGCGGCCGGCGGCGGTGCCGCTGGCGGCGGTGGGGGAGGCCGCGGCCGCGGCGGCTTCCCGGGTGGCCGAGGCGGAGCGGGCGGCGGACGGACCGTGCCTGTCGGAGCTGGAGGAACTGCTCGGGCAGTCGGCCGCCGCGGGCATGGTGGTGGATCTGTCGGTCGAGGGCGAGGTGCGGTCGTACCCGGCGGAGATCGAGCAGACGGCGTACCGGGTGGTGCAGGAGGCGTTGACGAACGTCCACAAGCACGCGGCGGGTGCGAAGACGCATGTGCGGCTGGCGCACCGGGTGTCGGAGATCGCGATGCAGGTGGAGAACGAGCCGCCCTCGGAGCCGGCGTCGGCGTCGGCGGCGGGGCTGCCGTCGGGCGGGAACGGCCTGGTGGGGATGCGGGAGCGGGTCGTGGCGCTGGGCGGTGTCTTCGTGTCGGGGCCGACGGACGCGGGCGGCTTCCGGGTGTCGGCGGTGATTCCGGCGGCGTAGGGGGCGGGGTGCTCTCCCGGGGCCGCCGGCCGGGGTGCCCGCGCCGGTGGTCAGCCGGCGGTGAGCCGTACCGGCCGGATGCCGGTGACCAAGGTGGTCAGGGCGTGGTCGATGTCGGGGCCGACGTACCAGTCGCCGGTGTGGTCGATGGTGTAGACGCGGCCTTCGGCGTCGATGGCGAGCAGGCCCGCGGTGTCGGTCTCCTCGCCGAGGGGGCACAGCTCGGTGCCGAGGGCGCGGCCGAGGTCGCCGAGGGTGCGGGCGAGGTGGAGGCCGTGCAGCGGGTCGAGGCGGAGGGCGGCGGGGGCGATCTGGCGGCCGGGCCCGGTGGGCGCGAGGGTGAGACCGCCGAACTCGGCCCAGGCTTCGACGGCGGCCGGGAAGACGGTGTGCCGGTGCCCGGCGGGCGAGGTGTGCGCGCGCAGGGCGTCGGCCCAGATCTCGGCCTGTTTGATGTCCCAGCGTCCGGGCTGCCAGCCGGCGGCGCGCAGGGCGGCGTCGACCGGGACGGGAAACCGGGTGGTGGAGGCGCGGTCGGGGTGCATCTGCCCTTCGTTCGTCGAGCCGGGTGGGTGGGGTGGGGCGGGTGGTTCAGGCGTCGGCCGGGGCGGGGTCGACGATCCGCACGCCGAAGTGGGCGCTGAGGGCGGTGCAGGCCCGGCAGGGAGCGGCGAAGCTGCCGTGGAGCGGGTCGCCGTCCTCCCGTATGCGGCGGGCGGTGAGCTTGGCGTGCTTGAGGGCTCTGCGGGCCTCGCCGTTGGTCATCGGTCTGCGGGCGGCGCGCTTGCTGCGGGCGGCGTCGGCGGTGGTCAGGTGCCGGGAGATGAGGATGGTCTCGGCGCAGCGGCCGGTGAAGCGGTCGCGCTGGGCGCTCGTGAGGGTGTCGAGGAAGTCCTGGACGAGGGGGTGCAGCGCGGGGGGCTGGTCGCCGCGGGCGGCGGTACAGGTGAGGGTGGCGCCGCGGACGGAGAGGGCGGCGGCGACGGCGGGCAGGATGCCGTCGCGGCGGTGCCGGAGGACGGGGGTGGGAGGCGCGTCGCTGCCGCTCCAGTCGATGCGAGGGTCGCCGGCCCGCACGTCGCCACCTCCGGTCTGCAAGGCGTTCATGGTCGTTGTTTCCCTCCCCGGGCATCCCCCCGAAGGACACAGGGTGCCAAATGCCGTGGCTGGTGGGGAAGCTGGGGCGGTGCGACACGCCCGTTCCGGGCACGGTGTGACGGCAGGGTGACGGCTGGTCACGGTGGTGCGGGCCGGGCGGGGGCGGGGCCGTGGTGGGCCGGTGACCGGGGTGCGCGTACCGCATAGGCTGTCGCCGTCCGCGACCGACATCGCCGCTTGGGGCCTGTCTGATAATTCGCGTCGCGCGGCGGACGGGAATTGTCGGACAGGCCCCCGGGCCAGAGAGAACGCCGCAGGGGGCATCCGCCATGACGACAGGTGGGCTCGGGCTGGGGGCACCGCCCAGCCACCGGGCCGGGGGACGAGCCGCGCCGCCGAACGCGGCCTACGCCGGGCAGGTCGTGCACTTCCCGGATCCGGTCCGGGCGGCACGTCACCCGCGCGGGGTACGGGTCGACGAGCACGGTTACCCGGACTTCTCGCCGTACGCGCGGGTGGCGGTGGAGATCGCCGAGCCGCCGGCGGGTTTCGGCGTCGACGAACTGCGGCTGACGGACTACGTGTCGGCGAACGCGGCGCTGGCGGCGGCGGGCCACGAGCTGTGGGACACGGTGCCGGACGTGGCGACCCCGCACGGCTGGACGTGGCACCACGTGGCCGGCACGCGGCGGCTGGAGCTGGTCCCGGTCGAGGTGAAGGCGCTGCTCAGGCATCACGGCGGCGTGGCGACGGCGCCGGTGGACCATGCCAGGCGCGGTACGCGGCCGTTGCAGGAGTCGCGGCCGGCGCACTTCGGGCTGCCGAAGTCGGGTGTGGCGGTGACGGAAGCGCAGGTGCAGGGGGCCGAGGAGGACCTGGGGTACCGGCTGCCGGGCGCCTACCGCTCGTTCCTGAAGGCGGCGGGCGGCTGCGCGCCGGCCGGCACGGCGCTGGACGCCGGGCTCGGACTGCTGCTGGACCAGCCGTTCTTCACGGTGCGGGACGAGGCGGCGGTGAACGACCTGGTGTACGTGAACAAGTGTCTGCGCGACCACCTGACGAAGGATTACCTCGGGGTGGCGTTCGTGCAGGGCGGGCTGCTCGCGGTGAAGGTGAAGGGCGAGCGGCTCGGTTCGGTGTGGTTCTGCGCGTACGACGACGTGCGGGACGTGGATCCGTCCTGGGCGCCGGCGGAGCGGGTGGAGCGTCTGCTGCTGCCGTGCGGTGACGACTTCGACGCGTTCCTGTCCCGGCTGGCCGGCAGCCCGCCGGAGTTGGAGACGGTGGCCGATCTGATGGTGGACGGCGGGTTCGCCCGTGTCGTCCCGGTGTCTTCCGGCCCGGTGTCGTCCGGCCCGGCGGGGGAGTGAGCTGTCGGCGATGGTGACCTACGCGCAGGCGCAGGAGCGCGCCGAGGAGTGGATCAACGGCGACGTGCCGGTGTACCAGCACCGTGAGGTGCGGGTGCGGGAGTTCGAGCTGGGCTTCGTGGTGTGGGGCGAGGACCGGGCGGAGGGGCCGCGTTCGGACGCGGGCGGCCAGCGGCTGGTGATCGCCCGGGACAGCGGGGAGGCCACGCTGTGGCCGGCGCTGCCGGTGGGCGAGGTGATCCGCCGGTACGAGGAGGAGTACGGCCGCGCCGACGAGCCGCGGGACACGGCACCGGCGCCCGCGTCCGCCCGGCTGGACCTCAACCAGACGTCGTTCCTGCTGACTCCGCCGGAGTGGTTGCAGGAGGCCGCGGACAAGCGGGGCGTGGGCGGCCGGGGTGCGCAGGACACGGCGCCGGGGCCGGGGCCGGCGGTCTCGCCGGCCGCTGAGGGGCAGGGTCCGGCCGCACCGGGTCCGGCCGCACCGGGTACGGCCGCGCCGGGCGCGGATACGCATGCTCAGGTTCCGTCGGCCTCGTCGGCCTCGCCGGCCCCGCCCGCCCCGCCGACCGGGGCGGACGTGCCCGCGGGTGCCACGCCGTGGGCCGGGACCGACACGAACGCGGGCGCCGGTGAGGACGACCGTTCCGTGCCGCTGCCCGCGACGGTGTTCGCGCCGCCGCTGAGTGACGCGGACGACGCGCCGCGCCCGCCCGCGGTCGGCGCGGACGCGCCGACGGCGCTGCTGCCGGGCGGCAGCCAACTGCCGCCGACGGCGGTCTCACCGGCGCTCGACGCGCCCGGCGGCCTGGACGCCGCGCCGGGCGCGCGGGACGGCGCCGGCCGGGGCGGCACGCCCACACCGCCGCCGGGCGCACCGGCGTACCCTCCGGCGCACGGCACTCCGCCGACTCCGCCGCCGCCCCTGCCCGGCACGCCGCCCCCGCCCCAGGACGGCCGGGACGGCACCGCGCGGCCCGCACCGCCGGCGCCGCCCGCTTCGGCGTACGGCTCTCCGCAGGGGCCGGGTGCTCCGCAGGGCTATCCGCAGGCGGCGCCGGGCGGGCCGCAGCCGCCCGCGGGCCCGGCCGGGCCGGGACGGCCGCTCCCGCCGCACGCGGGCGACATCGCGGACGCCGCGACGAGCAAGGCGGCACCGCCGCCGAGGAAGGCGCGCGGCGGCGCGGGCACGCCGCCCCCGCCGCCGGGCGCCCCGGGCACGCCGGGCGCGCGTCCGGGAAGTCCGCCGCCCGCGCCGGGCGCGCCCGCGGGCGGGTATGTGCCGACGCGGCTCGTGCCGGCGCTCGGACCGGAGGGTCCGGGGCCCGAGGAGCAGGGCGGTGCGGACGCGCCGGCCGGTCCGGGGAGCGCGCGCGGAGCGCAGCCGCCGGGCGCACCGAACCCGCCCGCCGCGCCGCCGGGCCCGCCCGGAGCCACGCCGCCGGGCGGCGTGCACCAGGCGGCCACGATGCTGGCCGACCCGAACCGGCCGGGCGGCGGCGCACCGCAGCCCCCGAGCGCCCCCGGGGCGCCCGCGGCTCCGCACGCGCCGCAGGGCCCGAACGCCCCGGCCGGCGGGGCTCCCGGTGCCGTGCACCACGCCGCGACCGTGCTGTCCGCTCCGCCGGTGGCCGGTCCGGGCGCGCCTCCGCCGCCCCTGCCCGGCGCCCCCGGTATGCCGCCGGGCGCTCCGGGTGTCCCGCCGTCGATGCCGCCCGGCGCGATGCCGCCGCCGGGTGCCATGCCGCCCGGTGCCATGCCCCCGCCGGGTGCGCCCGTGCCGGGTCCGGGGCAGGCGTACGGGTATCCGCAGCAGGGGCAGCCGACGGTCGGACCGGGCTATCAGGCCGTGCTCCGCTACCGCGCGCAGGACGGCTCCGAGCAGCAGCTGATCCGGCGTTCGGCGCCGGGCACCCCGCACCCGGAGTGGCAGATCTTCCACGAGCTGCGCGCCATGAACGTGCCGCTGGACCAGGTGCTGGAGCTGCACACCGAGCTGGAGTCGTGCGAGCTGCCGGGCGCCTACTGCGCGCGGATGATCCGTGAGCAGTGGCCGCAGGCCCGGATCACGAGCATCGCGCCGTACGGCACGGACCATGCGAGCCGGCAGCAGGGCATGCACCAGTTGCTGGCCCACCAGGGCGAGCTGCACCAGGTGGCGGACGGTCCCGCGCGGCCGGCGCCGGTGCGGGCGCCGCTGCCGCCGGTGCCGGCCGCGCCGCCGGTGCCGCCGGAGGCCGTCGCGCAGGAGCTGGCGGCGGCGTTCGGTCCGGGTGTCTTCCGGTTCGGGCAGCAGGCGGTGTCCCGGCAGGGCGTGCCGCCGGTCGTCGCGCACACGCTGGTCATGGCCGGACTGCCGCTGGACATGGGCCCGTTCTTCTGGGCGCAGGCGCAGCCGGGCCGCCCGGTGCCGACGCTGGCGGAGCTGGCGGCCGAGCGCGGGGTGGCGGCGGCGCCGGACGCCGGGTCGTACCTGGTGATGGGCACCGACTTCGGCAAGGCGGTCTGCGTGCAGTACGGCACGGCGAACATCGTGGCCGTGCCGGTGGAGGCGGGGCCGGGCGGCGCACCGGTGCCGCCGCAGTTCGTGAACACCGGGCTGCCGGAGTTCGTGCGGTGCCTGGCGCTGCTGGGCCGGATGTGGCGGCTGCGGTACGGGCTGAACCAGGAGCAGGCGGGCCGCTGGACCGTCGACTTCCAGGCGCAGCTGGCCGCCCTGGACCCGGCGGCCCTCGGGTCCCCGGAGAGCTGGTGGTCGGTGCTGCTCGAACAGATGTGGGACGGGCTGCTGTAGCGCACCCGCCGCCCGCCGCACGGATGGGACACGCTGCCGGGGCCCTTCGCGCGCACGCGTGAAGGGCCCCGGCGCGTTCCTGGCCCGTGTGTGTTCTGCGGAGTGTCGGTTGAGGACCGTTTACGTCCGATCCATCAAGATATGCACGAAATCATTCTGTCGTGTATGCCCGGTGGAGAGGAGTCCCCAGGGTGAGCAGCGCATCGATGCCGCCGCACGGCTTCATGACCGTCCGGGGGCGCGGCTACCGTCCCGACCAGGTCGAGGCGTACCTGGAGGCGCTGTCACGGGACCGGGACGCCGCCTGGGAGCGGGCCGCCCGGCTGACCGTGCTCGCCAAGGACATGGAGGCGGAGGCCGTGCGGCTGCGCGAGGTGGTCGCCCACCTCGCGCCGCAGACGTACGAGTCGCTCGGGGAGGGCGCGCGGCGGCTGTTCCAGTTCGTACGGGAGGAGGCCGCGGACCTCGGGGAGCGCACGCGGTGCGCGGCCCGGGAGCAGATCGCGCGGGCCGAGGCGGACGCCGAGCGGATCCGCCGCGCGGCGCAGGCCGAGGCGGACGCGGTCCGCGCGCAGGCCGACGAACGGGCCGGCCGGCGGCTCGGCGCCGCGCGGGCCGAGGCGGGTGACATCCGGGTCGGAGCCCGGCGCGAGGTGCGTGCGGGGCGCGCGGAGGTGCTCGCCGCGGTGCGTGAGGCACGCCAGCGCGGCGCCGGGCTGCTCGCCCGGCACTCCAGGGAGCACGCCGAACGCTGGGCCGCGGTCGAGCGCGAGGAGGCGGAGCGGGCGGCCGCGCTGGACGCCCGGCACGCCGAACGGGCGGGCCGGGCCGAGGCCGCGCTGACGGAAGCCCGACGGGCCCTCGCGGAAGCCGAGGAGTACGCCCGCCGCTGTGCGGAGGAGGCACGCGCGCGTGCCGTGGAGATCGTCGCCGACGCGCACGTACGGGAGGAGCGCATCGCCCGCGAGACCGAACGGGTGCTGCGCGAGCACGGCGACGCCTGGGACGACGTCCAGGCACACATGGACTCGGCCCGCGACCGCCTCATCTCCCTGACCGGCCAGGCAGTCACGGAGTAACCCGCCCACCGGCCCCGGCGCCGCACGGACCTGGCACCGCCGGCACATACGTACGCCGTGGTGCACGGACCCGTCACCGCCGCGCACGCGTGCCGCGCGGCGGCCGCTCTCGGCTGCCCTCGCCAGGAGCAGGGGCCTGCCCCGGCCGGGAGGGGTGGCCATTCCGGGATTGGCCGGTCCGGCGTGGGCGCGCGGCCGTCCCGGCCCGGGCGTGGCCGCCGGCCGCCGGGTCGTACAGACCCGGCGTCGCCGCGCACGCGTGCCGCGCGGCGGCCGCCCCGGAATTGGCCGGTCCGCGCCTGGGCGGGCGGCCGTCCCAGCCGGGCGTGGCCGCCGGCCGCCACGGTGCACGGACCCCCCGGCACCGCCGCATACGCGCGTACGCCACGGCGTACAGACCCGGCACCGCCGCGCACGCGTGCTCCGCGGCAGCCGCCCCCCGGCCGCCCCCGCCGGGAGCGGGCGTCGGCCCCGGGAGGGTCGGTCCTCGCGTCGCCCCGCCGTGCCGTCGTGTAGCGCCGGTGTCGTACTCCCCGCTGCGCACCCCTCCGTGGTTCCAGCGGACGCTGCCGCGTGCCCCTTGCATTCATCTCCCGTACGGCGGGCTTTCCCTGATGGCCGCCGCAGGCTTCCCGCGCCGAAGGAGGGAGGCGGCCCCGAGAACCGCTCCACCCGGCGGTGGAGGACCCCTAGGGGTTCCTCCGTACTGCGGCTCGGGGAGGGTTCGTCCCGGCGGAGGACGAGCCCGGCCCGGGTGGCTCCTTAACCTGGCTTTACGCCGCTGGGGGGCGGCGGACCGCACCGGCGGGGGTGGGGTTTACCCCCCCGGAAAGACGGGGCTCCGCACCAGCGCGCCCACCCTCGCCGACCGCGAGACTCAGACGTACCCGAGACGACACCCGGCCGACCCGGGCGGTCCGCACCGACTTGCCAACCGACATAGGAGACATACCGTGACATCGGCTGTAACCATTCCCAGGCACGGGGGCACTGGAGGGAGTACGGCCGTTGCCGCGCGGGCGCGGCAGGTCGTGAAGGCGTACGGGTCGGGCGAGACCCGGGTCGTCGCCCTGGACCGGGTCGACGTGGACATCGCCCGCGGCCGGTTCACCGCGATCATGGGCCCCTCCGGGTCCGGCAAGTCCACCCTGATGCACTGCCTCGCCGGCCTCGACACGGTGACGAGCGGTCAGATACACCTGGCCGACACCGAGATCACCGGCCTGAAGGACAAGAAGCTCACCCAGCTGCGCCGGGACCGGATCGGCTTCATCTTCCAGGCGTTCAACCTGCTGCCCACGCTGAACGCCATCGAGAACATCACGCTGCCCATGGACATCGCCGGCCGCAAGCCCGACCGGGCCTGGCTGGACCGGGTGGTGGAGACCGTCGGGCTCGCCGGACGACTCAAGCACCGCCCCACCCAGCTCTCCGGCGGCCAGCAGCAGCGCGTCGCCGTGGCCCGCGCCCTGGCCGCCCGCCCGGAGATCATCTTCGGGGACGAGCCGACCGGGAACCTCGACTCGCGGGCGGGCGCGGAGGTCCTGGGCTTCCTGCGCCGCTCGGTGGACGAACTCGGCCAGACCATCGTCATGGTCACCCACGACCCGGTGGCCGCCTCCTACGCCGACCGCGTGCTCTACCTCGCCGACGGCCGGATCGTCGACGAGATGCACCAGCCGACGGCCGAACAGGTGCTGGACCGCATGAAGGACTTCGACGCCCGGGGACGCACGTCATGACCGTCCTGAGGACCTCGATGCGCAACTTCCTCGCGCACAAGGGGCGCATGGCGCTGTCGGCGGTCGCCGTGCTGCTGTCGGTGGCGTTCGTGTGCGGCACGCTGGTGTTCACCGACACGATGAACACCACCTTCGACAAGCTGTTCCAGGCGACCTCCTCGGACGTCACGGTCAGCGCCAAGGCCGCCTCCGGCAGCGGGGAGACCACCTCCCGCACCGGCAAGCCGCCCGTCCTGCCGGCCGCCGTGCTCGGCGCGGTCCGCAGCGCCGACGGCGTCAAGTCGGCCGAGGGCACGGTGTTCTCCACCGCGGTGACGGTCGTCGACGCCGACAACGACAAGCTGTCGCCCACCAGCGGCGCGCCCACCATCGTCGGCAGCTGGAACGGCAACGACGCCCGCACCATGGAGATCACCACCGGTACGGCGCCCAGGCGCCCGGACCAGGTGATGATCGACGCCGACACCGCCGACAAGCACGGCCTGGGACTGGGCGACGAGATCGGTGTGATCACGGCCCTCGGCACCCACCACGCGCGCGTGTCCGGCATCGCCGCCTTCAAGGTCACCAACCCCGGCGCGGCCATCTTCTACCTGGACACCGCGACCGCCCAGCGGACCCTGGTCGGCCGGACCGGCGTCTACACCGACGTCAACGTCACCGCCGCCGCCGGGGTGAGCGACGCCCGGCTGAAGAAGAACGTCGTCGCCGCCCTCGGACACGACTACAAGGTGCAGACCGCCAAGGAGGTCGCCGACGCCAACCAGAAGGAGCTCGAGAGCTTCCTGAACGTCATGAAGTACGCGATGCTCGGCTTCGCCGGGATCGCCTTCCTGGTCGGCATCTTCCTGATCATCAACACCTTCTCCATGCTGGTCGCCCAGCGCACCCGCGAGATCGGCCTGCTGCGCGCCATCGGCTCCTCCCGCAAGCAGGTCAACCGGTCCGTGCTGGTGGAGGCGCTGCTGCTCGGCGTGTTCGGCTCCGTCCTCGGGGTCGGCGCGGGCGTCGGCATCGCGGTCGGCCTGATGAAGCTCATGGGCCAGATGGGCATGCACCTGTCCACCAGCGACCTGACCGTCGCCTGGACCACGCCCGCGCTCGGTCTGCTCCTCGGCGTGGTCGTCACCGTCCTCGCCGCCTACCTGCCCGCCCGGCGCGCCGGCAAGGTCTCCCCGATGGCCGCCCTGCGCGAGGCCGGCGCCCCCGCCGACGCCCGGGCCGGCGCCGTCCGCGCCGTCCTCGGGCTGCTGCTGACCGCCGCCGGCGGCTGGAGCCTGTACGTCGCCGCCACCGCCGACAAGGCCACGACCGGCTCGGGCTGGCTGGGCCTGGGCGTGGTGCTCAGCCTGATCGGGTTCGTCGTCATCGGCCCGCTGCTCGCCGCCGGCCTGGTCCGCGTCCTCGGCGTGGTCATCCTGCGGATCTTCGGACCCGTCGGCCGGATGGCCGAACGCAACGCGCTGCGCAACCCGCGCCGCACCGGCGCCACCGGCGCCGCCCTGATGATCGGCCTCGCCCTGGTGGCCTGCCTGTCGGTGGTCGGCTCCTCCATGGTGGCCTCCGCCACCGACCAGCTGGACAAGACCGTGGGCACGGACTTCATCATCCGGGACGACAACGGCCAGGTCATCGACGCGCAGGCGGTCGCGGCCGTCAAGGCCACGCCGGGGCTGGCGCGGGTCACCGAGTACAAGCTCCTGGACGCCTCCCTGACCACGCCGGACGGCCGCACCACCAAGAAGGAGACGATCAACGCGACCGACCCGACGTACGCGCGGGACGTGCGCACCAAGACCGTGGCCGGCGCCCTCGCCGACGCCTACCGGCCGGACTCCATGTCCGTCTTCGAGGGCTTCGCCAAGGAGCACGGCGTGAAACTGGGCTCCACGGTCGCCGTCCACTTCGCGGACGGCCAGACGGCGAAGCTGACCGTCCGCGCGATCACCAGCGACGAGGTCGTCATCGACAAGGGCGCCATGTACGCGTCCATCGCCACGGTGGCGAAGTACGTCCCCGCCGACCGGATGCCGCTGGACGACCTGCTCTTCGTCACCGCCAAGGACGGCCGGGAGAAGACCGCCTACCAGGACCTGAAGGCGGCCCTGCACAAGTACCCGCAGTACACCGTGCGCGACCAGACCGACTACAAGAAGGCGCTGAAGGACCAGATCGGCCAGCTGCTGAACATGATCTACGGCCTGCTGGCCCTCGCGATCATCGTCGCCGTCCTCGGAGTCGTGAACACCCTGGCGCTGTCCGTGGTCGAGCGGACCCGGGAGATCGGCCTCATGCGGGCCATCGGCCTCTCCCGCCGCCAGCTGCGCCGCATGATCCGCCTGGAGTCCGTGGTGATCGCGGTCTTCGGCGCCCTGCTCGGCCTCGGCCTCGGCATGGTCTGGGGCGGCGCCGCCCAGAAACTCCTCGCCCTGGAGGGCCTGAAGGTCCTGGACATCCCCTGGCCGACGATCACCGGCGTCTTCATCGGCTCGGCCTTCGTGGGCCTGTTCGCCGCCCTGGTCCCGGCGTTCCGGGCCGGCCGCATGAACGTACTGAACGCGATCGCGACCGACTAGCCGCCCCCGCGGGCCCGGCGTCCTCCGCACACGGGGGTTGCGGAGGAGCACCCGGCGCCGGGGAGTCCTGTCAGGACTCCCCGGCGCCGGTTTGCCGTGCCCATGGCCGCAAGGCACCGCGCCGGGTTTCCGTGCCGCGGGCACGGAGGTTGTCCACAGCCTTCCCGCGCCGTCGCCGCCACCGTCGTACGCTGGACAGCCCCGGCCCGTCCCACGAGTCGGGCCCTTCGTGTTGCCGACCCCCCGGACGGAAAGCCCCTCCATGAGCCTGCACGGTCTGCTGGACGCCGTCGTCAAGGACCCCGCCCTCGCGGAAGCGATCGCCGCCGCCGCGGACGGCAACCGCCCGCACGTCGACCTCGTCGGCCCGCCGGCGGCCCGGCCCTTCGCCGTCGCCGCCCTGGCCCGCGAGGCCGGCCGCCCCGTGCTGGCGGTCACGGCGACCGGCCGGGAGGCCGAGGACCTGGCCGCCGCCCTGCGCTCCCTCCTGCCGCCCGAGGGCGTCGTGGAGTACCCCTCCTGGGAGACCCTGCCGCACGAACGGCTCAGCCCGCGCAGCGACACCGTCGGTCGCCGCCTCGCCGTCCTGCGCCGCCTCGCCCACCCCCGCCCCGACGACCCCGAGACCGGCCCCGTCTCCGTCGTCGTGGCACCCGTGCGCTCCGTGCTCCAGCCGCAGGTCAAGGGCCTCGGCGACCTGGAGCCGGTGTCCCTGAGGACCGGCCAGAACGCCGACCTGAACGACGTCGTGGCGGCCCTCGCGGCCGCCGCCTACGCGCGCGTGGAGCTGGTCGAGAAGCGCGGCGAGTTCGCCGTGCGCGGCGGCATCCTCGACGTGTTCCCGCCCACCGAGGAACACCCGCTGCGCATCGAGTTCTGGGGCGACGACGTCGAGGAGATCCGCTACTTCAAGGTCGCCGACCAGCGCTCCCTCGAAGTCGCCGCACACGGCCTGTGGGCACCCCCGTGCCGCGAGCTGCTGCTCACCGACGACGTCCGCGCCCGCGCGCGTGCCCTCGCCGAGGACCACCCCGAACTGGGCGAACTGCTCGGCAAGATCGCCGAGGGCATCGCGGTGGAGGGCATGGAGTCCCTCGCCCCGGTCCTCGTCGACGACATGGAGCTGCTGCTCGACGTGCTGCCCAAGGGCGCCATGGCCGTCGTCTGCGACCCGGAGCGGGTCCGCACCCGCGCCGCCGACCTCGTCGCCACCAGCCAGGAGTTCCTCCAGGCGTCCTGGGCGGCCACGGCCGGCGGCGGCGAGGCCCCGATCGACGTCGGCGCCGCCTCCCTGTGGTCCATCGCCGACGTCCGCGACCGCGCCCGCGAGCTGGACATGATGTGGTGGTCGGTGTCGCCGTTCGCCGCCGACGAGGAACTGGACGCCGACACCCTCAAGCTGGGCATGCGCGCGCCCGAGAGCTACCGCGGCGACACCGCCCGGGCCCTTGCCGACACCAAGGGCTGGCTCGCCGACGGCTGGCGCGCGGTCTACATCACCGAGGGCCACGGGCCGGCCGCGCGCACCGTGGAGGTGCTCGGCGGCGAGGGCATCGCGGCCCGCCTGGACAACGACCTCGGCGAGCTGAGCCCGTCCGTGGTGCACGTCTCCTGCGGCTCGGTCGAGTACGGCTTCGTGGACCCGGCGCGCAAACTGGCCGTGCTCACCGAGACCGACCTGTCCGGCCAGCGCACCGCCAGCCGAGACGGCGCCCGGATGCCGGCCCGCCGCCGCAAGACCATCGACCCGCTCACCCTGGAAGCGGGCGACTACATCGTCCACGAACAGCACGGCGTCGGCCGCTACATCGAGATGGTCCAGCGCACCGTGCAGGGCGCCACCCGCGAGTACCTGGTGGTGGAGTACGCGCCCGCCAAGCGCGGCCAGCCCGGCGACCGGCTGTACATCCCGACCGACCAGCTGGAACAGATCACCAAGTACGTCGGCGGCGAGGCACCCACCCTGCACCGCCTCGGCGGCGCCGACTGGACGAAGACCAAGGCCCGCGCGAAGAAGGCCGTCAAGGAGATCGCCGCCGACCTGATCAAGCTGTACAGCGCGCGCATGGCCGCCCCCGGCCACGCCTTCGGCACCGACACGCCCTGGCAGCGCGAACTGGAGGACGCCTTCCCGTACGCCGAGACCCCGGACCAGCTCACCACCATCGCCGAGGTCAAGGAGGACATGGAGAAGACGGTCCCGATGGACCGCCTGGTCTGCGGCGACGTCGGCTACGGCAAGACCGAGATCGCGGTGCGGGCCGCCTTCAAGGCCGTACAGGACGGCAAGCAGGTCGCCGTCCTGGTGCCGACCACCCTGCTGGTGCAGCAGCACTTCGGGACGTTCTCCGAGCGGTACGCGCAGTTCCCGGTCACTGTGCGCGCCCTGTCCCGCTTCCAGACCGACACCGAGGCCAAGGCCGTCCTGGAGGGCCTCAAGGAAGGCTCCGTGGACGTCGTCATCGGCACCCACCGCCTGTTCTCCTCCGAGACCAAGTTCAAGGACCTGGGCCTGGTCGTCGTGGACGAGGAGCAGCGTTTCGGCGTCGAGCACAAGGAGCAGCTGAAGAAGCTGCGCGCCAACGTCGACGTGCTGACGATGTCCGCGACCCCGATCCCGCGCACCCTGGAGATGGCGGTCACCGGCATCCGCGAGATGTCCACGATCACCACCCCGCCCGAGGAGCGCCACCCGGTGCTCACCTTCGTCGGGCCGTACGAGGAGCGGCAGATCGGCGCGGCCATCCGCCGCGAACTGCTGCGCGAGGGCCAGGTCTTCTACATCCACAACCGCGTCGAGTCCATCGACCGCGCGGCGGCCAGGCTCCGCGAGATCGTCCCCGAGGCGCGCATCGCGACGGCCCACGGCCAGATGTCGGAATCGGCGCTGGAGCAGGTGGTCGTCGACTTCTGGGAGAAGCGGTTCGACGTGCTGGTGTCCACCACGATCGTGGAGTCCGGCATCGACATCTCCAATGCCAACACGCTGATCGTGGAGCGCGGCGACACCTTCGGCCTGTCCCAGCTGCACCAGTTGCGCGGCCGGGTCGGCCGGGGCCGCGAGCGCGGGTACGCGTACTTCCTGTACCCGCCGGAGAAGCCGCTGACGGAGACCGCGCACGAGCGCCTGGCCACCATCGCCCAGCACACGGAGATGGGCGCGGGCATGTACGTCGCGATGAAGGACCTGGAGATCCGCGGCGCCGGCAACCTGCTCGGCGGCGAGCAGTCCGGGCACATCGCCGGCGTCGGCTTCGACCTGTACGTCCGCATGGTCGGCGAGGCGGTCGCCGACTACCGGCGCCAGCTGGAGACCGGCGGGGCCGAGGAGGAGGCGCCGCTGGAGGTCAAGATCGAGCTGCCCGTGGACGCGCACGTGCCGCACGACTACGCGCCGGGCGAGCGCCTGCGCCTCCAGGCGTACCGCTCGATCGCCTCCGCCAACTCCGAGGAGGACGTCAGGGCCGTCCGCGAGGAACTCACCGACCGCTACGGCAAGCTGCCCGAACCGGTGGAGAACCTGCTGCTGGTGGCCGGCCTCCGGATGCTCGCGCGCGCCTGCGGCGTCGGCGAGATCGTCCTCCAGGGCAGCAACATCCGCTTCGCGCCGGTCGAGCTGCGCGAGTCGCAGGAGCTGCGCCTCAAGCGGCTCTACCCCGGCACGGTCATCAAAGCGAGCGCGCACCAGGTGCTGGTCCCGCGCCCGAAGACCGCGAAGGTGGGCGGCAGGCCGCTGGTCGGCCGGGAACTGCTGGCCTGGGTCGGCGAGTTCCTCACCTCGATCCTGGGCTAGCGGACGGAACAAGGAGGCGGGGGCGCGCGTGCGGATCGGTGAACTGGCCGAGGCGACCGGGACCAGCCCGCGCGCCCTGCGCCACTACGAGCAGCAGGGCCTGATCGCCTCCGCGCGCGCCGCCAACGGCTACCGCGCCTACGACGACCGTACGGCCGTACGGGTCCGCAACATCCGCCGGCTGCTGGCGGCGGGCCTCACCCTGGACGACGTCCGGGTGTTCCTGCCCTGCCTGGACGGCGACGTCACCGCCGGTCCCGCCTCGGCCCGGGCGCTGGAGGTCGCCCGGGACCGGCTGGCCGTGCTCGACGCCCGCATCGCGGCCCAGACGGCGGTACGGGACCGGCTGGCGGCGGCACTGCGCCAGGCGGGCGAACCGGCCTGACGCCGGCTCCGGGCTCCACGACGGCCGCCTCGGGCACGGGCCCCGGGCCCACGGTGGCGGTGACCCGGGACGGCCCCGCGAGCGAGGGCCGCCCGGCGGGGAACGTCTCCGGGAACGGCTTTCGCGGGCCGTTTCCCTGACGGGTTCGCGGGTCGCTGACTGGCTGGGGCCGGGGGCCGTTTCCTGGCTGGGTTCGCGGGTCGCTGCCTGGCCCGGTCCGCGGGCCGTTTCCGGGCTGGGGCCGGGGGCCGCTTCCCGGTCGGGCCCGCCGGTCGTTTCCCGGCGGGGTTCGCCCGCCGCTCCCCGGCCGGGTCCGCCGGTCGCTTTCCGGCCGGGTCCGCGGGTCGCTGCCTGGCTGGGGCCGGGGGCCGCTTTCCGGCCGGGTTCGCCGGTCAGGCGACCACCGCTCCGCCGTCCACGGGCAGCACCACGCCCGTCACGAACGACGCGCGCGGGGACGCGAGCCGGGTGATGGCCCAGGCGACCTCCTCCGGGCGGCCGATCCGGCCGAGCGGAGTGTGGGCGAGCTGCCACGCGCGGAGGGCCGCGCGCTGCTCGGGGTCGTACCCGGAGTGCTCGGCGATCGGTGTCTCGACCGCGCCCGGGGCCACGGCGACCACCCGGATGCCGTGCGGGGCGAGTTCCACCGCCCAGCTGCGGGTGAGCACCTCCAGGGCCGCCTTGCCCGCCGCGTACAGGGAGTTGCCGGGCCAGGCCCGCTGCCCCACCGACGTCGTCACGTTCACCACGACACCCCGGCTGTCCTCCAGTGCGGGCAGCGCGGCCTGGGTGAGCAGCACGGGCGCGAGGAGGTTGGTGTCCAGCAGCGGCCGTACCGACGCGCGCGTGCAGGTGCGCAGGGAGTCGGTGGTGACGACGGCCGCGTTGTTGACGAGCACGTCGAGCCGGCCGTACCGCTCCAGCGTGGCCCGTACGACGGACTCGGGCCCGTCCTCGGCGGTCAGGTCGGCGGGCAGGGGCGTGATCCCGGGGTGGCCCTCGGCGGTCTCTGCCAGGAGTGCGGCCCGGCGGCCCACGGCGACGACCCGGGCGCCCCCGGCGGCGAACGCGCGCGCGGTGGCCCGGCCGATCCCGGTGCCGGCGCCGGTCACGAGGACCGTACGGGGACCGTCGCGGTGGCTGTCCTGGCGGTGGCTGTTCTCGCTCATGCCCGGGATACTCGGACCCTGACGCCAGTGACAAGGTCAACTCCGGCCGCCGGAAATGCCGTGCGGGAAACCGGACTTGTCAGTGGATGTCGTGACTGTGCCCCATATGGCGGTCGGCGGCCGGACGTTACCGTGGAAGCGGAACGATCCGCCCGTACCCGAGGGCGGGCCAGGGCGAGCGGGAGGGACGCAGCGTGACGCGTCTGAGGGGCGGAACGGTCACCGCCATGGCCATGCTGGTCGCCGTGACCGGCTGCACGGCCGAGCAGACCAAGGGTTCCGCCGGACCCGGGGAGACCGGACGCGCGGGCGCGGCCCTGACAGCCGTCGGCTCACTGACCGTCAAGGGCCGTGCGCCGAAGACCGGTTACTCCCGGGACCGGTTCGGCACCGCCTGGGCGGACACCGACTCCAACTCCTGCGACACCCGCGACGACATCCTCAAACGCGACCTCACCCACGTGAGGTTCACCGGCGGCACCTGCAAGGTCTCCTACGGCCTGCTGGAGCACGACCCTTACTCCGGCAAGGAGATCACCTACCGGCGGGGCCGCAGCCAGGTCGACATCGACCACGTCGTGGCCCTCTCCGACGCCTGGCAGAAGGGCGCCAAGTACTGGGAGCCGAGCAAGCGCATCGCTCTCGCCAACGACCCGCTCAACCTCCTCGCGGTCGACGCGAGCACCAACCGCGGCAAGGGCGACGGCGACGCGGCCACCTGGCTTCCGCCCGACAAGTCGTACCGGTGCGCGTACGTCGCCGGCCAGGTCGCCGTGAAGAAGAAGTACGGCCTGTGGGTCACCGCCGCCGAACAGGCCGCCATGAAGAAGGTCCTGCGCGGCTGCCCGGACCAGAGGCTGCCCGCCGGCGGCAACCCGACCAAGGCACCCGAGCGCTTCCGCGCCCGGTGACCCGCGCCCCGGCCGGGCCGCCCCGCAGGCCCCGCGCCGGCCAAAGTCCTTACAGCGCGTCCAGGTCCACGATCTTCCTGGTGGGCTTCTTGGCGGCAACCGGCACGCCGTAGTCGGAGAAGCTCAGGTGCTCCGGCTCCTTGGCGCCGGACGCGCTGTCGATCCGCAGCAGGTACGGCTTGCCCTCGGTCGCCACATACCCCGTGTAGCGCTCCTTGCCGTCCTCCTCGTGCAGCGTGATCGCGGGCCTGCCGTCGATCCGCGTGGTCTTGCCGCGGGTGGCCGCCGTGTCCTCACCGCTGACGTCGCCGGGCATCGAGTCCAGGTCGCAGAAGCCCGTGAGGTCCTTGGCGCCCTGGCCCTTGACGGCCATCTTGGTCCACTTCCCGGCCAGCATCGCCACGGCCGCGTCGGTGTCCTCCGCGGACTCGCCCTCGCTCTGGGCGCGCAGGCACTTCTCGTCGTACTTGACGAACTCGCCTACGACCCGCGCTGGGAGTACGGCTTCCCGGCGCGTACGGAATCGGAGCTGGCCTGGGTGCAGCACGCTCTGGCCCGGCTGGCCGACGGCGGCACGGCGGTACTGCTGATGCCGCCGGCCGCCGCCTCCCGCCGCTCCGGGCGCCGTATCCGCGCCGATCTGCTGCGCCGGGGCGCGCTGCGGGCCGTGGTCGCGCTGCCGGTCGGCGCGGCCCCGCCGTACAACATCCCGCTGCACCTGTGGGTGCTGGGCCGGCCCGGCCGGATGCCGGCCGCGCCGGAGGTGCTGCTCGTGGACACCGGGAGGTTCGCCGGTGAGGGGCGGGGCGGGCCGGACTGGGCGGCGGTACGGGACGCCGCGCTGGACGCCTGGCGGGACTTCGCGCGCGGGGCGGCTGACGGAGCGGCCGGGCCTGGCGCGTTCGGTGCCGGTCATCGGACTCCTCGGCGACGACGTCGATCTCGCGCCGGCCCGTCATCTGCCGCCGGCCGCGGCGGCCGGCGGCGTGGAGCAGCTCACGCAGGTCCGCGAACGCCTGGGCGCGACGCTGCGCCTGGCCGCCGGCCTCACCCCGCCGCCCGCCGATCCGGCGCCGCCCGCGCACTGGCCGCTCACCACGGTCGGGGAACTCGCGCGCGGGGGCGCGCTGGTGCTGCGTACCGGCGGAAACGACGGCCACGCGCGCGTGCCGGTGCTCACCGACCACGACGTCCTCGCCGGAACAGCGCAGTCCGGGACGCTGCCCGAGAGCGAGGAGGAGGCGGTGCCGACCGAACCGGGCGACGTCGTCGTACCGGTGCTCGGCGGGGGCTCGGTGGCGCGCGTGATCGACGAGGCGACGAAGGGCGCCGCCCTGGGGCGCAACCTGATGCTGCTGCGTCCCGACCCCACGGCGCTCGATCCGTGGTTCCTCGCCGGGTTCCTGCGCGGTACCGCCAACAACCGGCAGGCCAGCAGCTACGCCTCCACGGCGACCCGGCTGGACGTGCGCCGGCTGCAACTGCCCCGGCTCCCGCTGGCGCAGCAGCGGCGCTACGGCGAGCGGTTCCGCGCGCTCGACGAGTTCGAGCGGGCGCTCAGGCACGCGAGCGGGCTCGGGGAGCAACTGGTGCGCGGGACGTACGACGGCCTCACCGGTGGCACGGTCGCACCGGACTGACCCCGCGGGGCGCCCGGACAACGGTTCGGTACAACGCTGATCACTTGTCCGTGCCGGGCCATATGCTCGAAGCGACAATCCCCGGCCGGCGTTGTCCGTCCCGCGCGGACGCATGCCGGCCGGACGGGCACGCCCACATCCAGGATCGGGAGCAGCCATGCACGGCCACGGCTACGGACAGCCGGTGAAGCAGCCACCGCACACCGCGTGGCTGGTTCTCGTGCGTGTGCTGTTCGTGGCGCTGGGCATCCTCAGCATCGGCTTCCTGGCCTGGACGATGCTGCTGCGGCTGGCGGCCGTCACCCGCCGCTCCCTGGACTGGGCGCTGTTCGTGGCGGTGCTGGTCGCCGACGTCCTCGGCATGACCCTGCTGGCCCTGGAGCCCGGCGACGACGTCCACACGCCCGGCGGTTACGCGGGCGCCCTGCTCGTGCTGGGCACGCTGGCGGCCACGATCGCGTACTACCTGGCCGCGGACGTCCGCCACTTCCTGATACGGCAGCAGGCGTACGCGGCCCCCGCGCCGGCGTACGGCTACCAGACGCCCGCCGGACCGGCCGGACCAGTCGGACCCGCCGTATCCGCCGGCCTCGTCCTGTCCGCCGGCCCCGCGACGCCGTACGGCGCGACCGCACCGGCCCCGCCGGCCGCCCGCCCCGCGCCCGCCGCACCACTCCTCCCGCCCGCCGTCCCGCACCTCCCGCCGCCGGCGCGTCCGGCGCCCGCGCGCATCGACCAGGTACGGGCCGAGCTGGACGAACTGAGCGACTACCTGCGCAAGCGGGACGGCCACGAGGGCGGACGGTGAGCGTGGCGACGGGACGTGTCGTCGCCGGCCGTTACGAACTGTCCACGCTGATCGGGCAGGGCGGCATGGGCCAGGTCTGGACGGCGTACGACCGCAGGCTGGACCGGCGCGTGGCGGTGAAGCTGCTGCGCCCCGACAAGGTGGCGGGCCAGGAGGCGGACGAACTGCGCCGCCGGTTCCTGCGCGAGTGCCGGGTGACCGCGCAGGTGGACCACCCCGGCCTGGTCACGGTGCACGACGCGGGCAGCGAGGGCGAGGAGCTGTACCTCGTCATGCAGTACGTCGACGGCGCCGACCTCTCCGACCACCTCGCCGAGCACGACCCGTACCCATGGCCGTGGACGGTCGCGGTGGCCGCGCAGCTGTGCGCCGTGCTGAGCGCCGTGCACGCCGTGCCGATCGTGCACCGCGACCTCAAGCCGCGCAACGTGATGGTGAAGCAGGACGGCACCATCACCGTCCTCGACCTGGGCGTGGCCTCGGTGATGGACACCGACACCACCCGGCTCACGCACACCGGCTCCCCGATCGGCTCGCCCGCCTACATGGCGCCCGAGCAGGCGATGGGCGGCGCGGTCGGCCCGTACACCGACCTGTACGCGCTCGGTGTGCTGATGCACGAACTGCTCAGCGGCGAGGTGCCGTTCGCCGGCTCCACGGCCCTCGGCGTGCTCCACCGGCACCTGTACGAGCCGCCGCTGCCCGTGCGCCGGACGCGCCCGGAGGTCCCCGAGGCACTGGAGACCCTGGTGCTGCGGCTGCTCGCCAAGGACCCGCAGCACCGGCCGGCGTCCGCGCAGGAGGTGTACGAGGACCTGTCCCTGCTGCTGCCGGCGCGCGGGACGCCCACCGGAGCGCCACTGGATCCCACGCGCCCCTTCCTGCGTCCGCACGCCCCCTGGCCGGACCGCGCGCGCACTCCCGCGCCGCAGCCCGCCCCGGTCGCGCCGGCGCCGCCGGTGGCGGAGAAGCCCGATGTCGCGGCCGCCGTGGACGAGGTCAAGCGGCTGCTGGGCGAGGGCCGCATCACGCAGGCCGTGGACATCCTGGGCGCGATCCTGCCGGCCGCCGCCGAGCAGCACGGCCAGCACTCCCCGGTGGTGCGCACCCTGCGCAAGCAGTACGCGGCCACCCTCATGGACGACGGCCAGTACCGGCGCGCGCTGCCCGAACTGCGCCGGCTCGCCGACGAACACGCCGCCCAGGCGGGCCAGGCGGACCCGCAGGCCCTGCGCTACCGCTACGAGGCCGCGCAGTGCCTGGAGCAACTGGGCGAACCGGCGGCGGCGCTCGCCGAGTACCGCGCGCTGCTGCCGTACTACGAGAACCAGTACGTCTCCGGGGACCCGCAGCTCGCCCACGAGGTGCGCCGGCGCGTCGGCCATCTGCTGCTCGCCCTCGGCGACCGGCCGGCCGCCCACGACACGCTCGTGCGGCTGGTCCTGGACGTGGAACGGCTGCACGGCCCCGGTCATCCGCTGGCCGTGGAGGTACGGCGGACCCTCCAGTGGCTGGGACAGGTGCACGGATAGGTCCCGGCGGCTGGCCGGCGGCGGCCCCGTCCCTCCCGCGGCGGCGCGGCGGTGCCCGAAGCGCGCGTGAATCGTTGGTCGAATGGGTTGGCCGCGGCCTGCCCACTGCCTACCATCGATCACCGCAAGACGTGGTGCGCCCGACCGTCGCCCGACCACCACCCCCGGCGGAGGCGCTGGCGCGCCGCACCTGTCGTTGCACTCTCCTCGGGAGGTCTCCTTGCACCGCCGCCGCACCGCGCTCGTCCTCACCGCCGCGATCGCCGCCGCGGCCCCCCTGCTGACCGCCTGCGGAAGCGAGGCGCACCCGGGCGCCGCGGCCGTCGTCGGCGGACAGCGGATCACCGTCGCGCAGTTGCAGAGCCGGGTCGACGAGGTCCGCCGGGCGCAGCGGGCCGCGGTGCCGGACGACACGCAGTACCAGCAGGTCGTCTCGTCCACCAGCAGCCTGACCCGCGACACCCTGCACAACATGGTGCTCGACCGGGTGCTGCACCGCGCCGCCCGGGACAAGGGCGTCACGGTCACCCCCAAGGAGATCCAGCAGATGCGCGCGGAGCTGGCGCGGCAGGCCGGCGGCGGCAAGGGCCTGGAGACGGCCTGGCTGCAGAAGTACGGCATCGCGCCGGCCCGCCTCGACGACAACCTGCGCCTGCAGCTGGAGGCCCAGAAGCTGGCCGCGAAGCTGGGCACCGACACCACCCGGCCCGCCTTCTGGCAGGCCCTGTCCAAGGCGTCCGCGGAACTGCGCGTCGACCTCAACCCGCGCTACGGCGCCTGGGACGTGCAGAAGAGCAGCCGGGTGGACGCGAAGACGCCCTGGGTCCGGGAGGTCACCGCGCAGGCCGGCCAGCCGATCACCACGTAACCGGGCCACGACGTAACCGGTCCCGGGGACGGGACGCGGCCGGGGCGGGAAGCGAGACCGGGACTCGCCACGGGGCCGCCATGGGGCCGCCACGGGGTCGTCCCGGGGTCGTCACGGGCCGGATGCACGACCGGGTCATCGGATGCGCGGCCGAGTCATACGATCACACGACTCCTCCGCCCTGTGGATAACCCGATCCGCGTCCTCGCGCCGTGGGTTACGTTCGGATCGTGAACGAATCCAGCGCCGCAGCCCACTCCGCACCCCGTGCCGAAGCCGGTCCGGAAGCCGCCCCCGGCCGCATCGTCCTGCTCACCACCAGCCACCGCGTCGCGCCCGGCCTGCTGTCCTGGCCCGCCTGGCAGGCCCTGCGCACCGCCGACACCGTACTGTGCGCGGACGGCGCGCATCCGCAGCTGCCGTATCTGCGGGAGGCCGGGACAGCGGTCGCGGAGGCGTCACCGACCGCCGAGGAACTGGTCGCGGCGTGCGCCGGCGGACGGACCGTGGTGGTCGTGGCGACCGGCGAGGGCGAGCCGGCGCTCACCGACGGCCTCGCCCGGCTGGCCGGCTCCGGCCGGATCGCCATGCCGGAGCTGGAGCTGCTCCCCGCGTCGTACGACCTGCCGGGCGCCCGCCTGCTGGACCTCGTGCAGGTCATGGACCGCATCCGCGCCGAGTGCCCCTGGTCCTCCCGGCAGACCCACGAGGGCCTGGCGAAATACGGCATCGAGGAGGCGTACGAACTGGTCGAGGCGATCGAGGCCGGCGACCGCGCGGAGCTGCGCGAGGAGCTGGGCGACGTCCTCCTCCAGGTCGTCTTCCACTCCCGGATCGCCGAGGAGCACCCGGACGAGCCGTTCTCCATAGACGACGTGGCCGGCGGCATCGTCGCCAAGCTCATCCACCGGCACCCGCACGTCTTCGGCGACGCGGAGGCGGAGACACCGGAGGACGTCAAGGAGCACTGGCTGCGCACCAAGGCCGAGGAGAAGCGCCGTACGTCGGTCACGGACGGCGTCCCGCTCGGCCAGCCCGGCCTGGCCCTCGCCGCGAAGCTGGCCTCCCGCGTCCGTACGGCGGGCCTGGAGGTCCCCGTGCCGCGCGGCGAGGGGATCGGCTACCGGCTCCTCGCGCTGGCGGCCGGCGCCGAGGCGGACGGCGTCGACCCGGAGGCGGCCCTGCGGGCGGCGGCCCGGGCGTACCGGGACGCGATCAGGAACGCGGAGAACCCGCACGCGACGGACGCCGGGGGAGACACCGAGGACACCGAGGACGCCGAGGACCAGGAGGACTGGGAGAACTAGGAGGACCAGGGGGACCAAGAGAACCAGTGGCACCAGGCGGACCAGGAGAAGCAGCGGACCAGGAGAACCACGCGGACCCTCGCCAGGGTGTGGCGGAGCCGTCCCGGAGGTCCGGATACCGTCAAGAGGTGACCGAGCAGCCCCACCCCGACCAGCCGGCCCCCGCCCTCTTCACGTGGGAGTTCGCCGCCGACCCCTACCCCGCCTACGCCTGGCTGCGCGAGCACGCCCCCGTACACCGGACCCGGCTGCCGAGCGGTGTCGAGGCGTGGCTGGTCACCCGGTACGCCGATGCCCGGCAGGCCCTGGCCGACCAGCGGCTGAGCAAGAACCCGGCCCACCACGACGAGCCCGCGCACGCCAGGGGCAAGACCGGTATCCCCGGCGAGCGCAAGGCCGAGCTGATGACCCATCTGCTGAACATCGACCCGCCGGACCACACCCGGCTCAGGAAACTGGTCAGCAAGGCGTTCACACCGCGCCGGGTCGCCGAGTTCGCGCCCCGGGTGCAGGAGCTGGCCGACCGGCTCATCGACCGCTTCGCGGCGGCCGGCTCCGCCGACCTCATCCACGACTTCGCCTTCCCGCTGCCCATCTACGCCATCTGCGACCTGCTCGGCGTCCCGGCCGAGGACCAGGACGACTTCCGGGACTGGGCGGGCATGATGATCCGGCACGGCGGAGGACCCCGGGGCGGGGTCGCCCGGTCGGTGAAGAAGATGCGCGGCTACCTCGCCGAGCTGATCCACCGCAAGCGCGAGGCGCTGTCCGCCACGCCCGCACCGGGTGAGGACCTCATCTCCGCCCTGATCCGGGCCTCCGACCACGGCGAACACCTCACCGAGAACGAGGCCGCCGCCATGGCGTTCATCCTGCTGTTCGCCGGTTTCGAGACGACCGTCAACCTCATCGGCAACGGCACCTACGCCCTGCTCACCCATCCCGGACAGCGCCGGCGCCTCGAGGAGTCCCTGGCGCGCGGGGAGCGGGACCTGCTGGAGACCGGCGTGGAGGAACTGCTGCGCTACGACGGCCCGGTGGAGCTGGCCACCTGGCGGTTCGCCACCGAGCCGCTCACGCTCGGCGGGCAGGAGATCGCGCCGGGCGATCCGGTGCTCGTCGTCCTGGCCGCCGCCGACCGGGACCCGCAGCGGTTCGCCGACCCGGACGTGCTGGACCTAGGCCGCCGCGACAACCAGCACCTCGGCTACGGCCACGGCATCCACTACTGTCTCGGCGCGCCGCTCGCCCGGCTGGAGGGCCAGACCGCGCTGGCCACCCTGTTCACCCGCCTGCCCGGCCTGCGGC
Organism: Streptomyces sp. NPDC017095; assembly: GCF_044332325.1. Classification (NCBI taxonomy): domain Bacteria; kingdom Bacillati; phylum Actinomycetota; class Actinomycetes; order Kitasatosporales; family Streptomycetaceae; genus Streptomyces; species Streptomyces sp. NPDC017095. The sequence continues at coordinate 94,143 of NZ_JBIROU010000004.1, read as the reverse complement.
TCGCCGCCGACCCGGCCGAACTGCGCTGGCGCGGCGGGCTCATCATGCGTGGCCTGCGCACCCTGCCGGTCGAGTTCACGCCCACGGCCTGATCACCGGGCCTCCCGGGCCTGATCACCGGACCTCCCGGGGGAGATGACAGAAACTCAACTCTGTGATCTTCATGTGATCTGTGCGGCATGAACTTGTGACAAGTGATCGCCTGCCGATACGTTCACCCATCAGCGCGACGGGTGGCACCACTCCGCCGCGCCGGTCCTGCTGTCGCTCGAAAGGCTTCTGCATGCTCTCCGGGAACGGCCGACACCGTCGCCCCCGCCAGGCTCCGGCCCTCCTCGTCGCGGCCGGCGTGACCGGCTCCGCCATCGCCCTCCCGCTCCTCGGCGCGGCCGGCGCGCACGCGGCCGACGCCACCACGTGGGACAAGGTGGCCGAGTGCGAAAGCGGCGGCTCCTGGAGCGCGGACACCGGCAACGGGTACTACGGCGGCCTGCAGATCTCGCAGGACGACTGGGACGCCTACGGCGGCACCCAGTACGCGGACAGCGCCGACCAGGCCAGCCGGCTCCAGCAGATCGCCGTCGCCGAGAAGATCCTGGCCGACCGGGGCACCACGCCCTGGGCCACCTGCGCCCTGCTGTCCGGCCTGACGCCGGACTCGGGCTCCGTGGACGTCGACACGGGCGTCGGCGAACCCGGGCAGGACGGCCGTACGGGCGAACCGTCCGCACCGGCGGACGGCTCCGGCACTTCGGACACCCCGGGCGGCTCCGGCACCCCGTCCGGCCGGCCGGATCCCTCGCCCTCCACGGAAGCCGGCTCCGACAGCGGCTCCGGCACCCCTTCCTCCCCGGACGCCGGCGGCACGCCGGACACCAAGCCGGGCAAGGGCAAGGGCAGGCACAAGGGCAAGGAAGCGGACGAGGACGCGGCCAAGGGCACGGGCGGTACCACCGGTCCGACCGGCACCAACACCCCCAAGTCCGACAAGTCCCCCGCCGCGGACGCCGGAAACCCCCAGGGTGCCGACAGTGCGCCCAGCTCGGCCCCTGACGCCGGGGTCGAGAGCAACCCGCAGCGGGCCGCCGGTTCTTGGAGCCTCGTCGACACCGGAGCCGTCGCGTCGGGTGGACGCCACCGGGGCGCGAGTGCGGACGAAACCGTGACAAACGGTCAGGACGCCACGCTGTCCGGCCGGCATGCCACCCGGGAGGCGGACACCTACACCGTCCGCCAAGGCGACTCCCTCGTCTCCATCGCCGACTCCCTTGACGTCGACGGCGGATGGCACGCGCTGTACGCCGGCAACAAGAAGGCCATCGGCGCCGACCCGAACCGCATCACCGCCGGTCAGACCCTGGAAGTAGGGGGCGAAACGGGCGGTAAGTAGGCGGAGTTGACGCCCCGCTTAGCGCCCTAATGTCCGGTTTGGCGAAAGTGTGGGATGAGTCTCAGAAGCCCTGATCGTCTTTGAAATTCGCCGGATCCCGTGTCTACGGTCGAGGCCGCTCGTCACCACGAGCCCCGGCAACCGCCACGCCGAATCCTGCCAGTGGTTGCCCGGGAACAGTCGTCGCGTCATGCGCCGTAGGCAGGAGCGGGGGAACCAAGGTAGGCGCCGGAACCGGCACTTGAGGCCGGCACCGGCTGGGGGTGAAGCCGCACACCGCGCAAGCGGGGGTGCGGCCGGGCAACTCAACCGGCCCGAACCCGACAGCTCACCTCGTAGGCGTCGGTGAGGGGAATCGATCCATGCTGTTTACCGGTAAGGGCAAGCACCGTCGTCCGTCCAAGGCCGTCCGCGCCATCACGCTCGCCGGTGTCACCGGCGCCGCCGTCGCCGCCCCGCTGATGGCGGCCGGCAACGCCTCCGCCGCCACCGACTCCCAGTGGGACACGGTCGCCCAGTGCGAGTCCGGCGGCAACTGGGCCATCAACACCGGCAACGGTTACTACGGCGGCCTGCAGTTCTCCGCCTCCACTTGGGCCGCCTACGGTGGCACGCAGTACGCGGCCACCGCCGACAAGGCGAGCAAGTCGCAGCAGATCGCCGTCGCCGAGAAGGTCCTCGCGGCGCAGGGCAAGGGCGCCTGGCCGGTCTGCGGCACGGGCCTGTCGAGCACCCCGTACAACGGCTCCGCCCCGAGCACCCCGTCCACCTCCGGCTCGGGCTCGACCTCCGGCTCCGGCTCCACCTCCGGTTCGGGTTCCACCTCGGGTTCGGGCACCACCACCCGCTCCGCCGACCAGCAGGCCGCCTCCCGCTCCGCCGAGCGCCCGGCCGCGTCCGCGGGCCAGAGCACCGGCAAGACCGTCACCACCCCGACCGGCAAGAAGGTCGAGAAGGGCGACGGCGAGTACAAGGTGGCCCAGGGCGACACCCTCAGCACCATCGCCGCGGCGCACCAGGTCGCGGGCGGCTGGCAGAAGCTGTTCGAGCTGAACAAGGACATCGTCCAGGACGCCGACCTCATCTACCCGGGTCAGCAGCTGCACCTGAAGTGACCTCAGGCGCCCGGCCGGACCGCCGCGCCCGTAGATCCCGCGGACCACACTGAAGGCCCGTGCGGACCACCCCCGTCCCCACGGGCTCCCCGCCCCGGTGCGTGTTCCCCCGTACGCACCGGGGCGGGGCTTTTGCGTGCCCGCCGCGCGCGGAGGTTCCCCGGAACCCTTTGTTTCGAAAAGAAACAAAGGGTACGGTCGGCTTGTCCACGGGACGGTCGGTCGCGGGCCGGCGGCCCCGGGACGGTTAGGCTCTAGGCGCAAGGCACACCAGCCCCGCACTTCCAGCGTCACATCCAAGAAGGAGATGCTCGTGCCGTCCATCGACGTCGTCGTAGCCCGGGAAATCCTGGACTCCCGAGGCAACCCCACGGTCGAGGTCGAGGTCGGCCTCGACGACGGCAGCACGGGTCGTGCCGCCGTCCCGTCCGGCGCCTCGACCGGCGCCTTCGAGGCCATCGAGCTGCGCGACGGTGACCCGAACCGCTACCAGGGCAAGGGTGTCGAGAAGGCCGTCCTCGCCGTCATCGAGCAGATCGGCCCGGAGCTGGTCGGCTACGACGCCACCGAGCAGCGCCTGATCGACCAGGCCATGTTCGACCTGGACGCCACCGACAACAAGGGCTCCCTGGGCGCCAACGCCATCCTCGGCGTCTCCCTCGCCGTCGCCCACGCCGCCTCCGAGGCCAGCGACCTGCCGCTCTTCCGCTACCTGGGCGGCCCGAACGCGCACCTGCTGCCGGTGCCGATGATGAACATCCTGAACGGCGGCTCGCACGCCGACTCCAACGTGGACATCCAGGAGTTCATGATCGCCCCGATCGGCGCGGAGTCCTTCTCCGAGGCGCTGCGCTGGGGCACCGAGGTCTACCACACCCTGAAGAAGGTCCTGAAGAGCAAGGGCCTGTCCACGGGTCTCGGCGACGAGGGCGGCTTCGCCCCGAACCTCGGCTCCAACCGCGAGGCCCTCGACCTCATCCTGGAGGCGATCAAGGAGGCCGGCTACACCCCCGGCGAGCAGATCGCCCTGGCGCTCGACGTCGCCGCGTCCGAGTTCTACAAGGACGGCTCCTACCTCTTCGAGGGCAAGACCCGCTCCGCCCAGGAGATGACCGACTACTACGCCGACCTGGTCGAGGCGTACCCGCTGGTCTCCATCGAGGACCCGCTGTTCGAGGACGACTGGGCGGGCTGGAAGACCATCACCGACAAGCTGGGCGACAAGGTCCAGCTCGTCGGCGACGACCTGTTCGTCACCAACCCCGAGCGCCTGGCCCGCGGCATCGAGGAGGGCGCCGCCAACGCCCTGCTGGTCAAGGTCAACCAGATCGGCTCGCTGACCGAGACGCTGGACGCCGTCGAGCTGGCCCAGCGCAGCGGCTTCAAGTGCATGATGTCCCACCGCTCCGGCGAGACCGAGGACGTCACCATCGCCGACCTGGCCGTCGCCACCAACTGCGGCCAGATCAAGACCGGCGCCCCGGCCCGCTCCGAGCGTGTCGCCAAGTACAACCAGCTGCTGCGCATCGAGGAGATCCTCGACGACGCCGCGGTGTACGCCGGCCGCAGCGCGTTCCCGCGCTTCAAGGGCTGACCCGACCCGGCCGCGCCCGAGCCAGTCGTCCGTACGTCCCCGGACCCGGTCCCGTACCGTGTCCGGGGACGTACGCGCGTATGACGGAAGGCGGGGACGATGGCCGTGAGGGACCGGGACCGGTTCTCCACCGCGACCAGACTGCGGCTGCTGGGCGAGCAGACGGCTGCCCGGGTCTACCGCTCCCAGACCAGGCGGCAGGCCCGCCGTTCCCGGCTCACCGGCCGCGCGGCGCTGCTCGCGCTGGTGCTGTGCTCGATGGTCGTCGCCCTCGCCTACCCGATGCGGCAGTACGTCTCCCAGCGCGCGGAGATCGCCGACGTCCAGCGCCGGCAGGAGCAGGCCCGGCATCGCGTCGAACAACTGCGCGACCTGAAGGCGCGCTGGCAGGACGACGCCTACGCCGAGCAGCAGATCCGCCGCCGGCTGCACTACGTGCGGCCCGGCGAGACCGGGTACGTGGTCGTGGACCCCGGCGCGGCCAGGCAGTCCCGCGCCGACCTCGGGGCCGCCCGCCGGCCCTGGTACGCGAACCTCTGGGACGGCGTCGACAAGTCCGACGCGTCCGACCAGTGAGCCGGTGCGAAGACCGGCACACCGACCAGAAAGCCACACGGAAAGCAGTCATGGAAACGCCTCCGCCGCCCACTTCGCGCACCGAGCCCACCGACGCGGACGTAGCGGCCTTCAAGCAGCAGCTGGGCCGTCCGCCGCGGGGCCTGCGGGCCATCGCGCACCGCTGCCCCTGCGGCCAGCCGGACGTCGTGGAGACGGCGCCGCGCCTGCCCGACGGCACGCCCTTCCCGACGCTCTACTACCTGACGTGCCCGAAGGCGTCCTCCGCCATCGGCACGCTGGAGGCGAACGGCGTGATGAAGGAGATGACCGAACGGCTCGGGCGAGACCCCGAACTGGCCGCCGCCTACCGGGCCGCGCACGAGGACTACATCCGGCGCCGGGACGAGATCGAGGTCCTCCAGGGCTTCCCGAGCGCCGGCGGCATGCCGGACCGGGTGAAGTGCCTGCACGTGCTCGTCGCCCACTCGCTGGCCGCCGGTCCGGGCGTGAACCCGCTCGGCGACGAGGCCCTGGCGATGCTGCCCGAGTGGTGGCGCAAGGGCACGTGCGTGACCCCGGCCGGACCGCCGGACCAGGCGGTGACCCCGCAGGAGGGCACGGGCGACCTCGCGGCCCGGCCCGTCGAGGAGGGCGAGCAGTGACCCGTGTCGCCGCCGTCGACTGCGGTACGAACTCCATCCGGCTGCTGGTCGCGGACGCGCACCCGGACACCGGCGAGCTCGTCGAGCTGGACCGCCGGATGACGATCGTACGGCTCGGCCAGGACGTCGACCGCACCGGCCGGCTCGCCCCCGAGGCGCTGGAGCGCACCTTCGCCGCCTGCCGCGAGTACGCGGCCGTCATCAAGGAGCACGGCGCCGAGCGCGTCCGCTTCGTCGCCACCTCCGCCTCCCGGGACGCCCGCAACCGGGACGACTTCGTGCGCGGCGTGCGGGACATCCTGGGGGTGGAGCCGGAGGTCATCACCGGCGAGCAGGAGGCCGAGTTCTCCTTCACCGGCGCCACCAAGGAGCTGACCGGCGACACCGGCCTCGCCCGGCCCTACCTCGTCGTGGACATCGGCGGCGGCTCCACCGAGTTCGTCGTCGGCGACGACCGGGTGCGCGCCGCGCGGTCGGTGGACATCGGCTGTGTGCGCCTGACCGAACGTCACCTGGTGCGCGAGGGACGGGTGGGCGACCCGCCCGCCGAGGAGCAGATCGCCGCGATAAGGGCCGACATCGAGGCCGCGCTGGACCTGGCCGGACGGACGGTCCCGCTGCGCGAGGCGCGCACCCTGGTGGGCCTCGCCGGATCGGTCACCACGGTCTCCGCGATCGCCCAGGAACTGCCCGCCTACGACTCGGCGCGCATCCACCACTCCCGGGTCTCCCGGGACCGGGTCCGCGAGATCACCGAGCGGCTGCTGCGCTCCACGCACGCCGAGCGCGCCGCCATCCCCTCCCTGCATCCCGGCCGGGTCGACGTCATCGGCGCGGGCGCCCTCGTACTGCTCGCCATCATGGAGCGGACCGGCGCGCAGGAGGTCGTGGTGAGCGAACACGACATCCTCGACGGCATCGGCTGGTCCTTGGCCTGACCGCCTACAAGTTGCGACAGACGTTTCGCCGGTCGCCCACCTTGACCACGAGGATGACGAGTTCACCATCGTTGACCTGGTAGGCGACCCGGTAGCTGCCGACCCGGAGCCGGTACAACCCGGACGGGCCGGTGAGCTTCTTGACGTCGGCGTCCTCGCGGTACGGGTCTTCGCCGAGCGCGGTCAGCGCGGTCAGGATGCGCATGGCGTCGGGCCGGCTGATGGCCCGGAGCTGCCGCTGCGCCGCCGTGGTGAACCTGAAGGCGTACTTCACGCCGCCCCGCCGTCCCGCTCGGTGAACAGGTCGGCCAGCAGTTCCGCCATCGTCACCGTGGGGCCGTCCTCGGCCAGGACAGCTTCGGCTTCACGCGCCAGCATGACGTCGGCCGCTTCCTCCAGAGCTTCGAAGTCCGCGATCGGGACCACGGCGGCCACCGGAGCGCCGTTGCGCGTGATGACGGTCGGAACGCCTTCCTCAGCCCTGTTGATGTGGTCGGCGAGGTGCGCGCGGGCTTCCCGTACGGTCACGGTGTTCTCAGTCATGAAGCCAGTGTACGCGCCACCGTGTACACGCGCGGCCGGTGGCGTAGCTCGGCCGGTGGCGTAGCTCTCTTTTGTTACTCCTGGGTAGCCACCTGCTGAGCAGGGTGGATAACGTTTGAGCGGTGCCAAGGGCCCCGGGAGGGGTCCTTGGTCATCGTCCGGCGGAAACCTTCGTGAAGTTCTTCACAAGGAAATCCCTCCCGGCGGTCCCCGGAACCGGGCCCATTGGCCCTTCCGGGGGACCGAAGCGTCGTTGAACATGTTCAGACGAGGGGCGTGGAAGGGTCCCGGAAGGGGTTGTTCCGAGGGTGTCACGGTGCCCTCACGGCCACCCCGGTGTACCGGAGAGGCAGCTCACGCGGCATTGACAACGGGGCGAACCGCCCCTCGGTTCCCTTCCCCGCTCATGACCTGGGCCACGCGGGCCGCGGAGTTTAACACAGGCCCCCTCGGAGCTTGTGAAGGGGCGCACGAGCCACCCCCCTGGAGCGGGTGGATACTCGATGGCATGAGCACCACGGAGCGTCCCAGGATCCTCGTAGTAGGCGGTGGGTACGTAGGCCTGTACGCAGCTCGGCGCATCCTCAAGAAGATGCGCTACGGCGAGGCGACCGTCACGGTCGTCGACCCCCGGTCGTACATGACCTACCAGCCCTTCCTCCCCGAAGCCGCCGCCGGCAGCATCTCCCCTCGCCACGTCGTCGTCCCGTTGCGACGCGTGCTGCCGAAGGCGGAGGTCCTCACCGGCCGGGTCACCACCATCGACCAGGACCGCAAGGTCGCCACGATCGCCCCGCTGGTGGGCGAGGCGTACGAGCTGCCCTTCGACTACCTGGTCATCGCCATGGGCGCGGTCTCCCGCACCTTCCCGATCCCCGGCCTCGCCGAGCAGGGCATCGGCATGAAGGGCATCGAGGAGTCCATCGGCCTGCGCAATCACGTGCTGGAGCAGCTGGACAAGGCCGACTCCACGACCGACGAGGAGATCCGCCGCAAGGCGCTCACCTTCGTCTTCATCGGCGGCGGCTTCGCGGGCGCGGAGACCATCGGCGAGGTCGAGGACATGGCCCGGGACGCGGCCAAGTACTACAAGAACGTCTCCCGCGAGGACATGCGCTTCGTCCTCGTCGACGCCGCCGACAAGATCCTGCCCGAGGTCGGCCCCAAGCTGGGCCAGTACGGCAAGGAGCACCTGGAGAGCCGCGGCGTGGAGATCTACCTCTCCACCTCGATGGACTCCTGCGTCGACGGCCACGTGGTGCTCAAGAACGGCCTCGAGGTCGACGCCAACACGATCGTGTGGACCGCCGGCGTCAAGCCGAACCCGGTCCTCTCCCGCTTCGGTCTGCCGCTCGGCCCCCGCGGCCACGTCGACTGCGAGCCCACGCTCCAGGTGAAGGGCACGGACTACATCTGGGCCGCCGGTGACAACGCACAGGTCCCGGACCTCGTCGGCCGCAAGGCGGGCAACGAGAACGCCTGGTGCCCGCCGAACGCCCAGCACGCGCTGCGCCAGGCCAGGGTCCTCGGCGACAACGTGATCTCCGGTATGCGGGGCTTCCCGCAGAAGGAGTACGAGCACGCCAACAAGGGCGCGGTCGCCGGCCTCGGCCTGCACAAGGGCGTGGCGATGATCGTCATGGGCAAGATGAAGATCAAGCTCAAGGGCCGCCTCGCCTGGTACATGCACCGCGGCTACCACGGCATGGCGATGCCGACCTGGAACCGCAAGATCCGCGTCTTCGCCGACTGGACCCTCGGCATGTTCCTCAAGCGCGAGGTCGTCTCCCTCGGCGCCATGGAGAACCCCCGCGAGGAGTTCTACGAGGCCGCCAAGCCGGCGCCGGTCGCCGCCGCCAAGACCGAGGAGAAGGCCAAGGCCTCCTGACCCTCGCGGTCACCCGACGGACCGAAGGACCTCCCGCCATCCGTGGTGCGGGAGGTCCTTCGGCGTTCCTGGCCGAAAAAGGTCAGCCGTTCGCGGGACTACGCGCGGTACCCGCCGGTGTTGATGTGGTGACCGGCATCCGGGATCGTCTTGGAGGTGTACGCCATGGCCGACGCCGCGTCGCGGCTGAGGAGTCTTGCCGAACAGCTGCTGGGAGCCCCGCTCCCGGTGCGTCTGAGGGCTTGGGACGGATCGGAGGCCGGACCGCCCGACGCCCCGGCGCTCGTGGTGCGCAACCGCCGCGCCCTGCGCCGCATGCTGTTCAAACCCGGCGAACTGGGCCTCGCCCGCGCCTGGGTGTCCGGGGACCTGGACATCGAGGGCGACCTGTACACCGCGCTCGACGCGGTGGCGGGCCTCGTCTGGGAGCGCGGCGAGGACTCCCGCACCCTGCGCCAGGCCGTGCGCGACCCCGCCGTCCGGGCCGCCGCCCGGGACCTGCTGAAACTGGCCGGCCCGCCGATCCCGCCCGCCCCGCCGCGCGAGGAGATCCGCCGGCCCCGCCGGGGCCTGCACACCCGCCGCACCGACAAGCGGGCCATCAGCCACCACTACGACGTCGGCAACGACTTCTACGAACTGGTCCTCGGCCCGTCCATGGTGTACTCCTGCGCCTACTGGGAGGAGGCCGGCACCCTGGAGACCGCCCAGCGCGACAAGCTGGAACTGGTCTGCGCCAAGCTGGGCCTGAGTGAAGGCCAGCGGCTGCTGGATGTCGGCTGCGGCTGGGGCTCCATGGCCATCCACGCGGCGCGCGAGCACGGGGTGAGCGTCGTCGGGGTCACCCTCTCCCAGGAACAGGCGGCCTACGCCCGCAAGCGCGTCGCCGACGCGGGGCTGACCGACCGGGTGGAGATCAGGGTCCAGGACTACCGGGACGTCGTGGACGGGCCGTACGACGCGATCTCCTCCATCGGCATGGCCGAACACGTGGGCGCCGAACGGTATCTGGAGTACGCGCGCCAGCTCCACGCCCTGCTCAAGCCCGGCGGCCGGCTGCTCAACCACCAGATCGCCCGCCGTCCGCAGCGCGACGAGACAACGTACGAGGTGGACGAGTTCATCGACTCCTACGTCTTCCCCGACGGCGAACTCGCCCCCGTCGGCACCACCGTCACCCAGCTGGAGCGGGCCGGGTTCGAGGTCCGGGACGTGGAGTCCATCCGCGAGCACTACGCCCGCACCCTGCGCGAGTGGGTGGCCAACCTGGAGGCCGGCTGGGACCACGCGGCCACGCTCACCGGGCCGGGCCGCGCCCGCGTCTGGCGGCTGTACATGGCCGCCTCCGCGCTCGCCTTCGAACACAACCGGATCGGCGTCAACCAGGTCCTCGCGGTCCGCACCCCCGAGTCGGGCGCCTCCGGGCTCCCGCTCAGGCCCCGCACCTGGCACGGATGACACACCGCCAGGGCCCCGCCCCGCACTGCGGAGCGAGGCCCTGGGCACCCGCGGCTACTCGGCCTTGATGGCCGTCAGCACGTTCAGCCGGGCCGCGCGGCGGGCCGGCCACAGGGCGGCCAGGACGCCGACCGCGCCCGCCAGCAGCAGGAAGACCGCCATCCGGCCCCAGGGCAGCACCAGTTCGTACGTCGGCATCTTGGTGGCCAGCACCTGGCCGGCCGCCCAGCCGAAGAACACGCCCAGGCCGATCCCCAGCACCCCGCCGAACAGCGAGATCACCAGGGACTCCAGCCGGACCATCCGCTTGACCGCCCCGCGGTCCAGGCCGATGGCCCGCAGCATGCCGATCTCCTGCGCGCGCTCGAAGACGGACATGGCCAGCGTGTTGACGACGCCGAGCACCGCGACGATCACCGCCATGCCGAGCAGGCCGTAAACCATGTTCAGCATCAGCGTGAACGACTTGGCGATCTCCTGGGAGATGTCCCGCTTGTCCTGGACCCTGATCGCCGGGTTGTCGCCGAGGACCTTCTGCAGCGTGTCCTTGGCCGTGTCCGACGCGCCGTCCGCCGTCTTCACCATGACCTGCATGTCGGCCGGGTCGGTCAGGTGCGGGGTGAGGATCTCGTCGTCCACGATGACGCCGTGGAGCAGGTCGTTGCCCTCGTAGACGCCGGCGACCGTCAGCCGGCGCGCCGTACCGTCCTCGAAGTGCGCGGTGAACCGCGAACCGGCCCGCCAGCCGTGCTCCTCGGCCAGATCCCGGTCCACGACGGTCCGCGGGCCGCCCACCGCGAAGGAGCCGTCGGTCACCTCCAGGTCCGTCAGCTCGCCGATCGCGGCGCCGTCGACACCGGTCAGGTACTCGGTGCCGCCGTCGATCCGGGACTCCCCGTTGCGCAGCGGGCTGCTGGCGGTGACTCCGTCGGCGGCGGCCAGCTTCCTCGCCACGTCCGGCGAGAGCGGGCCGCGGTTGGCCATCGAGACCACGTAGTCGGCGCGGATCGCCGAACCGGCCATCTTGTCGATGGACGTCTGGAGGCTCCCGGCCATCACCGTCATCCCGGTGATCAGGGTCAGCCCGATCATCAGCGCCGAGGCGGTGGCCGCGGTACGGCGCGGGTTGCGCACCGAGTTGCGGCGGGCCAGCTTGCCGGCCATCCCGAAGGCGCGCAGCACCGGCGCGGCGGCGGCGATCAGCGGGCGGGACAGCAGCGGGGTCAGCACGAACACGCCGATGATCAGCAGGACGGCGCCGAGCCCCAGCACGCCCTGGCCGGTGTCCGCGTCCATCGCCGTCGCCGCGAGGACCACCGCGACACCGGCCGCCGCGAACAGCGCGCCCAGCGTGTTGCGCAGCACCAGGGACTTGGCGGTGGCGGTGGCGTGCACACTGCTCATCGCCGCCACCGGCGGGATCTTCGCGGCCCGGCGGCCCGGCAGCCAGGCGGCCAGCATGGTGACGACGACGCCGACCGCGAGGGCGGTGACCACCGTGCCGGGGGTGATCACCAGCGGCCCGTCCGGCACGCTCGCGCCGAAGGTGCCCAGCAGCGAGCGCAGACCCGCGCCGATGCCGATGCCGGCGGCCAGACCGGCCACGCCGGCCACCGCGCCGACGGCGAACGCCTCGGCGAGCACCGAGCGGGTGACCTGGCGGCGGGAGGCGCCGACCGCCCGCAGCAGGGCCAGCTCCCGGGTGCGCTGGGCGACCAGCATGGTGAAGGTGTTGGCGATGATGAACGTGCCGACGAACAGGGCGATGCCGGCGAACACCAGCAGGCCCTGCTTCATGCTGCTCATGGACGCGGAGATCGCCCGCGCCTGGTCGTCGGCGAGTCGCTCGCCGGTGGTGGTCGTCACCGGCGCGGCGGGCAGCGCCTTGTCCAGCGCGGCCTTGAGCGCCCTCTGGCTGGTGCCGGCCGCCGCGCGCACGTCGATCTCGTCGTAGGTGCCCTTCTTGCCGAACAGGGACTGCGCGGTCGGCGTGTCGAACAGGGCGAGGCTGCCGCCGGCGGCCACGTTGCCGTCGTCGGTGGTGAAGACGCCGCTGACGGTGGGGGTGAGGACCGGGCCGTCGACGGACAGGCGCACGGTGTCGCCGGTCTTCAGGCCGGCCCGGCGCGCGGTCGCCGAGTCGAGCAGCACCTCGTCCCGGCCGTGCGGGGCACGACCGCTGACCAGCGGATAGCGCGGGTCCTCGGAGCCCCAGTAGTTGCCGCCGGCGGACTGCCAGTCGCCGCCGACCAGCTTGCCGTCCTTGCCGGCGACGGCGGTGAAGCCGGTGACTACACCGGTGGCGGAGGCGGCGCCGGGCACCTTGGCGGCCCGGTCCAGCAGGGCCTGGGTCAGCTCGGGCCGGCGGCCCACCCGGTCGCCCTTCCCTTCCTGGTACTCGGGCCGGATGGCCACGTCGACCTGGTCGAAGCCCTTGGCGGAGCTCTTCTGGTAGGCGTCGGAGAGGGTGTTGGTGAACACCAGCGTCCCGGAGACGAACGCCACGCCGAGCAGGACGGCGAGCACGGTCATCAGCAGCCGGGCCTTGTGCGCGAGGACGTTGCGCAGGGCGGTGCGGAACATCAGCTGGTACGGCCCTTCGCGTCGAACTGCTTCATCGTGTCGAGGACGGACTCGGCGGAGGGGCCGTGTATCTCGTCCACGATCCGCCCGTCCGCGAGGAAGACGACGCGGTCGGCGTAGGCGGCGGCCACCGGGTCGTGGGTCACCATGACCACCGTCTGGCCCAGCTCGCGCACGGAGTTGCGCAGGAAGCCGAGCACCTCGGCGCCGGAGCGGGAGTCCAGGTTCCCGGTGGGCTCGTCGCCGAAGACGATGTCGGGCCGGGAGGCGAGGGCCCGGGCCACGGCGACCCGCTGCTGCTGGCCGCCGGAGAGCTGCGAGGGCCGGTGGCGCAGCCGCCCCGACAGCCCGACCATCTCGATGACCCGGTCCAGCCACGCCTTGTCCGGCCGGCGCCCGGCGATGTCCATCGGAAGGGTGATGTTCTCCAGGGCGGTGAGCGTCGGCAGCAGGTTGAACGCCTGGAAGATGAAGCCGATCTTGTCCCGGCGCAACCTGGTGAGCTGCTTGTCCTTCAGGGAGGCCAGTTCCGTGTCACCGATCCGGACGGACCCGGAGGAGAAGGTGTCCAGACCGGCCACGCAGTGCATCAGCGTGGACTTGCCGGACCCGGACGGGCCCATGATCGCGGTGAACTCGGCGGCCCGGAAGTCGACCGAGACCCGGTCCAGAGCGACCACCCGAGTCTCACCCTGCCCGTAGATCTTCGACAACTCCGTGGCGCGTGCGGCCACGGCGGTGGTCCGGCCGGCGGTGGGTGTGGTGGTCACGGGGTGGTGCTCCTGTCGGGACGGCGTAGTTCCTGGGGACCGTTCCATCGTCCCGGCGTGAACAGCGCGTGAAGTCAGCCGCTGTTCCGGTTCCGGAGGGCGACCCCGGTCGGACGGGAGGGCGCCGTGTCATACCTGGGGAGGACGGCCGACCCGGAGAGAGCGAGGGGGCGGGACAGCCGTCGGCTTGTTCAGAACCGGTGGACCGCCCTTGTTCAGACGGTGAAATTCCGTCATTTCACGTACACGCGCGCGCCTGTCACGCCAGGCTATTGGCAAGTGCGGATGGCGCGTTCCGTCGGCTGATGCACCCTCAGACGTCAATAAAATAAGACAACATCGGTCCACCCGTCCGCTGTCCGGGCGATGGGTCCCGATAGGCTCGGATCCTCGATGCGGAGCCCATGGCCTGCCCGGATGGTGGAATGCAGACACGGCGAGCTTAAACCTCGCTGCCCCTTCGCGGGCGTGCCGGTTCAAGTCCGGCTCCGGGCACTTTCCGCCTACGACGTCCGGCCGGCGTGCCACCGCTCTTCCGCCGAGCCTGCCCCGGTTGTCCCGTCTGAATCCCCACCGCTTTCCGCCCCGAGGCGACGCGCGGCCGGCCGGTCCGGCCGCGGCCCGCGCCCAGTGCCGAGGCGGTCTTCCCCTCCTTCCCCAGCTCCTCTCCGGCCCACCGGGCGCGTCCGGTTCCCGGGCGACCGTTGACACAGGGGCGTGCCCGGCCCGAAACTCGCACGCAATAGTGAAGAAAAGTTCACCAGGCGAACGAGAGCGGGAGCCGGTGGCGGAGAAGGGAGCGGGCGATGCGTACCACCGTGGGGATCATCGGGGCCGGTCCGGCCGGGCTCTTGCTCGCGCGGCTGCTGCACCGCGCCGGGATCGACTCGGTCGTGCTGGAGAGCCGGGACCGCGCCTACGTCGAGCAGCGGCAGCGGGCCGGGGTCCTGGAGCAGGGCACGGTCGACGTGCTGCGCGCCGCCGGGGCAGGCGAGCGGATGGACCGGGAGGGGCTGCGGCACGACGGGATCGAGCTGCGGTTCGGCCGGCGCCGGCACCGTGTCGATTTCCCCGCGCTCACCGGCGGGCGGTCCGTGACCGTCTACGCCCAGACCGAGGTCTGCAAGGACCTCATCGCGCTCCGGCTGGAGGAGGGCGGGCCGCTGCTGTTCGAGGCCGAGGCGCTGGCGGTGGAGGACGCGCAGGGCGACCGGCCGCGGATCCGCTTCCGGTACCAGGGGCGCGAGGAGGTGCTGGACTGCGCGTACGTCGTCGGCTGCGACGGCTTCTGGGGCGTGGCCCGGAAGGCGTTCCCGGCCGAGGTCTCACGGGTGTTCGAGCGGTCGTACCCGTACGCCTGGCTCGGCGTCCTCGCCGACGTCGCCCCCTCCCACGACGAACTCGTCTACGCCCGCCACGAGCGCGGCTTCGCCCTGCTCTCCATGCGGTCGCCGGCCGTGTCCCGGCTCTACCTCCAGGTGCCCGCCGGAACCGAGGCCGGCCAGTGGAGCGACGAGGAGATCTGGGACGAGCTGGAGCGGCGGCTGGAGACGGACGACGACTGGCGGCTGGAGCGCGGGCCCGTCACCCAGAAGTCGGTCACGCCGATGCGCTCCTTCGTGCACGAACCGATGCGGCACGGCCGGCTCTTCCTGGCCGGCGACGCCGCCCACATCGTGCCGCCGACCGGCGCCAAGGGGCTGAACCTGGCCGTCGGCGACGTCGTCACCCTCGCCCGGGCCCTCGCCCACGAGCAGGAGACCGGCTCCCCGGAACTCCTCGACGCCTACTCCGCGACCTGTCTGCGCCGGGTCTGGCAGGCCGAACGGTTCTCCTACGACATGACGACCCTGCTGCACACCGCCCCGGACGCCGACGCCTTCGACGCGCGGCTCCAGCGGGCCCGGCTGGAGCGGATCGCCTCCTCCCGCGCGGCCGAGACCGAGCTGGCCGAGGCGTACACGGGGTTTCCGCTCGGTTAGCCGCGCGTCCATGGCCGTGAACCGCCCGCCCGCGTAGCGTGTGGTGCGGCACGGCAGGGGAAAGATCCTCCTCAGGTAGCATGTGGATCTTTTGCCAATACATTACTCTTGAGCCAAGGCTGCATTCGGCAGTCATGGAGGAGTGAGATGAGGAGCAGCAACCCGGTCTTCTCGCGACGGGGCTTCAGCCGAGACAACGGCTACGCCGGCTTCAACACCGCACCGCAGGCCGGGTACGCACAGGCTGACCCGCACGCGCAGAACCCGTACGCGCAGAACCCGTACGCGCAGCCGGACGCCCGGTACGGCACCCAGGCCCCGGCCACCGCCGACCGGATGACCATGGACGACGTCGTCGTCCGCTCGGCCCTCACGCTCGGCACGGTCGCCGTCGGCGCCGTCCTCGCCTGGGCGCTGCTGCCGGTCTCCGGCACCAGTTACGGCCTGGCGATCGGCTCCGCGCTGGTCGCGTTCGTGCTGGCGATGGTGCAGAGCTTCAAGCGCACCCCGTCGCCCGCGCTGATCCTCGGGTACGCCGCCTTCGAGGGCGTCTTCCTGGGCGTGTTCAGCGAGATGTTCAACAGCCGCTGGAGCGGCGCCCCGTTCCAGGCGGTGCTCGGCACCATGGCGGTCTCGGCCGCGACCCTGCTGGTCTACAAGGCCGGCTGGATCCGCGTCACCGCACGCTACGCCCGCATCGGCATCTCCATCGCGGTCGCCTTCATGGTGGTCATGGCGGTCAACCTGCTGCTGGTGGCCTTCGGCGTCGCCGAGAACGGCGGTCTGCGCAGCTTCGGCCCGCTCGGCGCGATCGTCGGCATCCTCGCGATCGTGCTCGGCGCGTTCTTCCTGACCCTGGACTTCAAGCAGATCGAGGACGGCATCGCCTACGGCGCGCCGCGCAACGAGTCCTGGCTCGCCGCGTTCGGCCTCACCATGACCCTGGTGTGGATCTACGTGGAGATGCTGCGGCTGGTGGCGATCTTCAGCAGCAACGACTAGCGCCCCGGCGCGCGTCGCGGCAGGGCCCCGGGCGATCCGCCCGGGGCCCTGTGCCGTTCAGAGCAGCCTGCGCGCCGCCCTCCTCAGGTCGTACTCGTGCACGATCGCCTTGGCGTGGCCGTACGCCAGGTGGTACTCGTGCCGGAGCCAGCTGACCTTCTCCTCGAAACGGAACAGGGCCGGGCCTTCTTCGACGGCGCGCAGCCAGTCGGTGACCTCACGACCGGTGCAGCGCGGGATGCGGGCGAGCAGGTTGCGGTGGGTCTCCTCGGACAAGACGTGGGACATCGGCGCCTCCGTACACAAAGGGGATGTAAGCCGGTCCTTCACGTCACCGTGCCCGAGCGTGCGCGTCTTGGCAACAGTGCGCGCGCTACCCTCGCCGGGTGGTTGATACGACGCCCCTGACCCAAGCAGTGGA
The DNA here is from genome assembly GCF_044332325.1 of Streptomyces sp. NPDC017095. Classification (NCBI taxonomy): domain Bacteria; kingdom Bacillati; phylum Actinomycetota; class Actinomycetes; order Kitasatosporales; family Streptomycetaceae; genus Streptomyces; species Streptomyces sp. NPDC017095. Next base: position 77,239 of record NZ_JBIROU010000004.1, on the reverse strand, counting down.
TCACTTCGCCGACCGGTTGCGGGCCGCGCCGCAGAGCCGGCTCCAGCGCGGGGCCGCGGCCCAGGCGCTGGACGTGGCCCGGGAACTGTCCCGGCGCGCCCAGTTGAGGGAGGAGCCCGGACGCACGCCGCGGGAGATGCCGGACGCCGGCATGTTCGCCGCGGCGGACCAGATCCTCGTGGCCGCGCACGACCTGGCCGTGCTGCTGGAGAGCGACGAGGAGGTCGCCGAGGCCGTGCGGCTGGTGGAGGAGGCGCGGCAGCGGGCCGGGGTGTGAGGGCCCCGAGGCGCCGGCTACAGGAAGGGGCGTCACAGGGACGCGATGACCCGGTCGGCCAGGACGTAGACCATGTCCTCGCCGCACGCGAACGTCAGGGTGTAGGCGCCGGAGACGCCCGAACCGCCCAGCAGATAGGGGGTCTCGCCCGCCTCCAGGGCCACGGCCAGGCGTTCGGCCGGCTCGCGGTGGCCCGGGGTCATGCACAGGGTGGTGCCGTCGGCGAAGACGTACACGTCGAGCGTGCCCAGCGGGCCGGGGCGGACGTCGGAGAGCCGGACCTGTCCCTCGGCGAGCTGCTCCAGCGTGGCCGCCGTGCCCTCGTGGTCGTTCACGGCCGCCGGCTGCGCCGGGACGAACTCGGGGTGCGAGGGGTGCCGGCGGCGGGCGGCGGCCAGTTCCGGGGACTCTCCTGCGGACGGGACGCCCCCGGAGAACTCGTCGCCGTCGCCGGACGGCTCGGCCACCGGCTCCAGCGGCTCCAGGCCCGCGAAGTCCGCCTGCCGGGGCAGGAACAGATCGGCCTCGGGCAGTCCGAACAGCGACGGCGCGTCGGCCGCGTCACGGGCCTCCTGCGCCGCCCAGAAGGCGCGCGCCTCGGCCAGTTCGCGCTCCCGCTCCTCGGCGAGCGCCTCGGCCACGGCCGCGCGTATCCGGTCGGCGTCGACGGCGGGCCGGGCGTGCGGCACCAGGGCCCGCGCGGTGGCCGCCTGGTCGTCGGCCAGCTGCCGCTGCAACGCGCCGAGCTGGCGGCGCAGCTTCAGCACGGTGCGCAGGACGGCGACGCCCACGGCGCCGGTGGCTGCCGTGGTGAGCAGCAGGGCGATCGGCATGGCGCTCACTGACGTACTCCCGGTTCAAGGTCGACCCCCCGACTTCCTACATCAGCTTGAAGGGTGGACTAACCAACTGTCAGTGCGTAACGTCACGAATCGGGCATGACTTGCGACGCATGGCGTCGTCGTACGCCGGGCCGGTCCGCGCTGACCTGCACCGATGCGCACGGCGAGCGAGATAGGTCACATCCTGGGGGAGATTGGGTCACGGAAAGGCCCAGAACCGTGGTGTTTCCCCGGTTCTGGGCACTGCCGCGACGAAGCGTGCGCGGTCCGCTACGGACGGTGGGTCAGCTGAGGCGCTCGATGACCATCGCCATGCCCTGGCCGCCGCCGACGCACATCGTCTCCAGGCCGAACTGCTTGTCGTGCCACTGGAGGGAGTTGATGAGGGTGCCGGTGATGCGGGCGCCCGTCATGCCGAAGGGGTGGCCGACGGCGATGGCGCCGCCGTTGACGTTCAGCTTGTCCAGGTCGATGCCCAGCTCGCGGTAGGAGGGGATCACCTGGGCGGCGAACGCCTCGTTGATCTCGACCAGGTCGATGTCGCCGATGCCCAGGCCGGCGCGGCGGAGGGCCTGCTTGCTGGCCTCCACCGGGCCGAGGCCCATGATCTCGGGCGAGAGGCCGGAGACGCCGGTGGAGACGATCCGGGCGAGCGGGGTCAGGCCCAGCTCGCGGGCCTTGGTGTCGGACATGATGACGAGCGCGGCGGCGCCGTCGTTGAGCGGGCAGCAGTTGCCGGCGGTGACGAGCCCGTCCGGGCGGAAGACCGGCTTCAGACCCTGGACGCCCTCCAGGGTGACGCCGGGGCGCGGGCCGTCGTCCTTGGCGACCACCGTGCCGTCGGGCAGCGTCACCGGGGTGATCTCGCGCTCCCAGAAGCCGTTCTTGATGGCCTGCTCGGCGAGGTTCTGCGAGCGGACGCCGAACTCGTCCATCTCCTCGCGGGTGACGCCCTTCAGGCGGGCGAGGTTCTCGGCGGTCTGGCCCATCGCGATGTACGGGTCGGGCAGCAGGCCGTCCTCGCGCGGGTCGTGCCAGGTCGTGCCCTCCTGGTGGGCGACGGCCTCGGTGCGGGCCTCCGCCTCGGCGAACAGCGGGTTGTGCGTGTCCGGCAGGCCGTCGGAGCTGCCCTTGACGTAGCGGGAGACCGTCTCGACGCCGGCCGAGATGAAGACGTCGCCCTCGCCGGCCTTGATGGCGTGCAGCGCCATACGGGAGGTCTGCAGGGAGGAGGAGCAGTACCGGGTGACCGTGCAGCCCGGCAGGTGGTCCATGCCCATCTGCACGGCGACGACCCGGCCGAGGTTGTGGCCCTGCTCGCCGCCGGGCAGACCGCAGCCGAGCATCAGGTCGTCGATGTCCGCGGGGTCCAGCTCGGGGACCTTGGCGAGCGCGGCCTGGATGATCGTGGCGGTCAGGTCGTCGGGGCGCAGGTCCTTCAGGGAGCCCTTGTTCGCGCGGCCGATGGGAGAGCGGGCGGTCGAGACGATGACGGCTTCGGGCATCACGGCTCCAGGGGAAGGATGTCGGGCAGGGCCGTCTGGGAAGTTACCCGTCCGTACCCGAGCGGTCATCGGTGTCGGGGTGTGACACTGGCCGCAATTTTCTAAGCGCTTGCTTTTTCCGGGGTCCCGGGCTGCCTCCGGGGTCCCGGGTGGTCTCCGTCCCGGGCGGCCTCCGGGGGTCTCCCGGGCCGACCGGGTCTCCTGCCGCCCGGGTTTCACACGCCGTCACCCGGTCGGTGCCGCCGGCTCGGCCTCCGGGACCCGGCGCCGCCGCCTGCGCTTCAGCAGGGCCCAGGGGCCGCGCGGACCGGCGGGCATGGCCGCGGTGACCTCCGTACCGGCCTCCGAGGCGGCCTCGGCCGCGGCCCGGGCGACCGGCAGGAAGCCCTCGCGGCGCGACACGTCCGGCCGTTCCTCCTCCGCCGGCCACAGGCCCAGCGCCGCGCACACCGTGGGCAGGACGGCCATCGCCGCGGTGGCGTACCCCTCCGCCGACGGGTGGTACTGGTCCGGTCCGAACAGCTCGCGCGGGTTTGCCGCGAACTCGGGGCCGAGCAGATCGCCCAGCGACACCGTGCGCCCGCCCTGCTCGACCACCCCGATCGTCTGCGCCGCGGCGAGCTGCCGGGACGCCCGCCGGGCCAGCCAGCGCAGCGGCTGCTGCACCGGCTCGATCGTGCCGAGGTCGGGACAGGTGCCGACCACCACCTCGGCGCCGGCCGTGCGCAGCCGCCGGACCGCCGCCGACAGGTGCCGTACCGAACGGGTCGGCGGCATCCGCTGGGTCACGTCGTTGGCGCCGATCATCACCACGCAGACGTCCGGGACGGGCGAGGGCGACGACAGCACCACGGAGACCTGCCGGTCCAGGTCGTCGGACCGGGCGCCGGGCACCGCCACGGTCCGCAGTTCCACCGGCCGCTCCGCCACCGCCGCCAGACCGGAGGCCAGCAGCGCGCCCGGCGTCTGGCCCGCCCGGTGCACGCCCTGCCCCGCCGCCGTGGAGTCGCCGAGCATGGTCAGGCGCAGGGGCGGCTCGCCGGGCACGTCGTACGCGCGGCCGTACCCGCCGTCGGCCACCGGCACCCGGCCGCCGGTCCCGTTGCCCACCTGGCGCCGCGCCAGCCGCATCTCCGCCAGCACCAGCCCGACGACGGCCGCGCCGGCCAGCCCCGCCCCGCCACCGCCGTACGCCGCTCCGGCCGCGATCCGCCGGGCCACCCGTGCCCTCGACATGCTCGTCATGCGCCGCCGCCACCTCCTCATAGCCGTACACCCACTCCTTGCCCCGTACGGACCGTGCGTCAATCTCGACGGCGAGTGAACGGACCGCGCCCGCCGCGCGGCTGGCCTTAGGCTGGCGGCACCACTACGAACATGTCTTTTCATGCAGCGACCGGAGACAACGGTGCGATACCACGACTCGATGATCAGCCTCGTCGGCAACACCCCGCTGGTGCGGCTCAACAACGTGACCAAGGGGATCCAGGCGACCGTCCTGGCGAAGGTGGAGTACTTCAACCCGGGCGGCTCCGTGAAGGACCGCATCGCCCTGCGCATGATCGAGGCCGCCGAGCAGAGCGGGGAGCTGCGGCCGGGCGGCACGATCGTCGAGCCGACCAGTGGCAACACCGGTGTGGGACTGGCCATCGTGGCCCAGCAGAAGGGCTACAAGTGCATCTTCGTGTGCCCCGACAAGGTGAGCACCGACAAGATCAACGTGCTGCGCGCGTACGGCGCCGAGGTCGTCGTCTGCCCGACCGCCGTGGCGCCGGAGCACCCGGACTCCTACTACAACGTCTCCGACCGGCTCGTCCGTGAGACCCCGGGCGCCTGGAAGCCCGACCAGTACTCCAACCCCAACAACCCGCTCTCGCACTATCACTCGACCGGCCCCGAACTGTGGGAGCAGACCGAGGGGAAGATCACCCACTTCGTGGCGGGCGTCGGCACCGGCGGCACCATCTCCGGCACCGGCCGCTACCTGAAGGAGGCCAGCCAGGGCGCGGTCAAGGTCGTCGGCGCCGACCCGGAGGGCTCGGTGTACTCCGGCGGCTCCGGGCGGCCGTACCTGGTCGAGGGCGTCGGCGAGGACTTCTGGCCGACCGCCTACGACCGCGAGGTCGCCGACGAGATCGTCGCCGTCTCCGACAAGGACTCCTTCCAGATGACCCGCCGGCTGGCCAAGGAGGAGGGCCTGCTCGTGGGCGGCTCCTGCGGCATGGCCGTCGTGGCGGCGCTGAAGGTCGCCGAGCGGCTCGGCCCGGACGACGTCGTGGTGGTGCTCCTGCCCGACAGCGGCCGCGGCTACCTGAGCAAGATCTTCAACGACGAGTGGATCAGCCAGCACGGGTTCAGCGAGCAGCCCTCGACCGGCCAGACCGTCGGCGCGGTGCTGGAGCACAAGGCGGAGACGGAGGGTGGCATCCCCAGCTTCGTGCACGTGCACCCCTCCGAGACCGTGGCGGAGGCGATCAGCGTGCTGCGGGAGTTCGGGGTGTCGCAGATGCCGGTGGTGGCCCCTGGAGCGGGTCACCCCGACGTGATGGCGGGCGAGGTCATCGGTGCGGTGGAGGAGCGGGAGCTGCTCCACGCCCTGGTGGCCGACCGCGCTCCCTCTGACGCTCCGCTGGAGAAGTACATGTCCGATCCTCTTCCGGTCGTCGGGTCCGGCGAACCGGTGGAACGGCTCATGACGGCCCTGGAAGGCCGAGACGCCGCGGTAGTGCTGGTGGACGGCAAGCCGGCAGGCATCGTCACCCGTCAGGACCTCCTGGCCTTCCTCGCCAACCCCACCAGGTGACACAGACCGAACGAGCGGACCGCCCAAGAGCCGAGCAGTCTCCTGCCTCGGATCACTGAAGAGTCCCCGCCCGAGAGCCCCGGCCCAGCAGACGGACCGGGGCTCTCGGGCGTCTGTGCGGGGGACCAGCCGATGGGGTGAGGCGGTCACACGCCCGGTGCGAGTTCTCCGGGCGTCGGGGCCGGGGTGAACTCGGTGGCCTGACTCGCGCAGGCGTACAAGGTCACCCCGGGGTAGGGGATGCGGTGTGTCGCGGGGGGCCTTTCTCGCCGTGGTGCCCTCAGCTCACGGCGATCCCCCGATAGTCCGTCCATGCCTGGCACGCGTCGACCATGGCCTTCAGCCACTCGGCGTCAGGGTGCCGCTGCGCATAGGACCGGTGCATCCGCAGGTTGGCCGCTGCGAACGCATCGACCGCTCCGGGCTGAGCCCGGTGCCAGGCAGGACACTGGGTGGCCCACCGCTCGGCGTGCGCCGGACCGTGGCCGGCCGCAACGAGCTGCACGACCAACAGGGCAAGGTCGATGAACCCCGCGCCCCTGGTCGGCCAAGCCCAGTCAACGACCCAATCCCTGCTTCCCAGCAGGAAGTTGTTCGGGTTGATATCCGTGTGGAGCAGGGAGTCACCCCGGAACAACGACGCCTCGGCAGGGTCCGCGGTGTAACGGTCCCACCGCGTCTCCGTCCACTCCTTGGCAACGTCGGGTAGGGGCAGCTCCCCGATGCGGTGCACGAGATCGACCACCTTGGGCACGTCCGGAGAGCCGGGCGTGACGACCGCCCTCCGGGCCTTGACCGCCTCGAACCCCAGGATGAGCCATTCGTCGTCTTCCACATCCCAGAGCAAGGGCGGCGCGACCATGCTTGTGTAGTCGTTGATCAACCGTTCCCGGATGAGCGATTCCCGCCGCCCGCCATGATGGTTGCGGGCCGCTTTGACGAAGAACCAGCCCTCGTCACAGTCGACAAGGGCTGTCAGGTCCGAACTGAACCCCCGCTCGGTCCGCTCGATGCTGGCCACTGGACCCGTGTACTGCTGGATCAGGGGAAGGATCTGGGCCGCTGGACTGTCGGTGTGCATGTGTCGTCTAGTTCCTCGGAGAACACGAGCTGCCCGGAAAACCCGGACTGCATTCCTCGTTGCCGGGTCCCTCGTCACTCTCGTTGTCCGGACCGCACGGGCTGTTGGGACCGCAACTTCGGGAAACGACGGCTCCGCGCGTCGTCTGCCGGATGAACGCGCTCGCCTCAGCCATTTGGGGGCCGGCGAGGATCGCGCCGAGCGGTGCGGCCTGAACGTTTCCCACCTCCAACCACGTGGAGAACACGCACGGCGACACCTTGCCGTCCGGCGCGACGGACGCCCGCCCGTCCCCGCATCGCCCGCACAGGCCGTCCGGGCACGGCTTCTGTCCGTTTGCCGCACGGCCGAAGGGCCGGACGTGATCAACGCGTACGTCTTTCACGCCGAGCGAGGTCAGCTCCTGCCGCGCGGCGTCACCGGCGTCGGTCGGATCGGGAACGATCACGGATACGCGGATCGGGATGCCGGTCTTCACCGCCTTCTCGGTGTTTGCCCGCGTGCGGACATGGCTGTTCCGGCGCGTGACCGCGTTGTGCGCGGCCTCGGAGCCGTAGTAGGACGTGGCCAGACTGACGCCCGGTCGCTGAAGCAGCGTCCACCAGGCCGCATTCAGGTGCACCATGTTGCTGTAGACCTCGACGGCCAGGCCGAGGGCCAGGGCGTGGTCGACGAGGGCCGGCGCGTCGGGGTGCATGGTGACCTCGCCCCCGGTGAACTGCACGTGGCGGACGCCGGCTGCGCCGGTCTGGTCGATCACGCGCGTCCAGTCCTCGACGGTCATGGAACCGTGGATCCCGTCCGGCCCGGAGCCGTTGTGGCAGTGCCCACAGTCGAGCTGGCACTTCCGGGTGAGGTCCAGCCATAAGAGGTCGGGCCCGTCCCGGCCCGGGAAGGGGGGCGCAGGCCGGGACGGGGGTTCACGGGGCCGGGACAGGGGTCTGGTTGGCCTCCTGGACGGCCGCGTCGTACGCCGCGTTCGCCAGGGCGTTGAACTCGGCGTCGTGGGCGTCCCGTGCCGTGGCCGCGCGGTGAGCCCTGGCGAGGGCCCAGAACTTCCGGTTGGACTCGACCACCATGAAGTCTTCGAGCATCCGGGCGACCGAGTCGGCCGGCAGGAAGCGCAGGCGCACCATGCTCGACCAGAGAGTGACGCACCTGTTCGCGTGCAGCACGCGCGCGGCGTCGTCCGCGTCCAGACCCGGAACCAGGGTCTCGTACAGCTCGGTGTCCTTGCCCGTGTCGCGGAGCAGTTCCGCGTGCAGGCGGGTGAACTCCAAGTGCTTCATCTCGCGGTGGTGCCGCTCCGCCTTTTTCAGGTGCGCGAATCCGAGGAAAAGGCCCACCAGGCCCAAGCCCATCGCGGCGGGGGAGTTCTTCAAGGTTCCTCCGGTTGTTCGTGGGGCGGGGCGTTCCGATCCGCCCGGACGTGTGGAAGGTTCAGCTTTTGAGCTAGCTGGTCGGCCTGCGCTTGTACGGCCACTCGCTCGGGGTCGACATACGCCCACTCGCACTTGCCCGGGTGGTACTTGAAGATCGTGCATCCGGTGCTCAGCTCGGTGCGCCGGTTCATGCAGCACACGAAGTCGGCGATCCACTGATCAGGTGACCCGTCTCGCCAGCACAGGAACAGATCCGAGTGGACCGAGGAACCCGTACGCAGCCATGCCGCGTGGAAGTCGTGAGGTACGTCCTCGACCATGCACCGGGACGGCGCTTCCGGCGACCAGTCCGGGTCAGGGAAAGGAGATCTGATCAGCTCCGCGACGGCCCGCACGGCATCTTCCAACTCGGCCGTAGCAGAACACCGGAAGGTCACCGGAGTCCCCCCGTCGCGACAGCCGTGAGCGCCCACCCCAACAGGGCACAGACCACGAGAGCGAACACGGTCCAACCCGGGGTGCGCCTGCGCCGGGCGTGTTTCACCATCTGTAAGCCTCGACCTTTCCGCCCGCGCACTGGGGGCAAGGCACCCGTGTCCTCATCTGACATGTGCCGCAACCGTCCAAGCCCGCACAGCCTGGACACCGCACAACGCGGTGCCCGTAGCAGGTGCCGCACAGATCGGCGATGGAGTCCCACCACGCGCTGAAGGTGGAGAACGTCCGGCGACGCGGCCGGCGCTTCGGACGCTCCGCATCCGGGGTCATGCGTGGGCACCGTGTCTGCACATCCGGATGTTCCGGGCCGCGTCGAACCGCGCGTTGGCGTCGCCCGCCTTCCTCGCCTGTTCCAGCCTGGCCTTCTCGGCGGCGCAGTTGCCGCAACCGGGCTGCGGTCTGGCCTCGTACAACCAGGCATCCAGCGGCAGGTCGACCGCCTTCCCTGGGTACGTCCGGGGTTCGGTCACCGCGGCCCCTTCCAGTCCGTGGCCCGTCGGTGCGGATGGTGCCGGATCTCCTCGCTGTAGGTGCGCACGGTGATCGAGCTACCGAGAGCCGAGGCCGCCGTGCGGCCCCTGGCCAGAGCCGCACACACGCGGCAACCCGGGACCGGCACTGGTTCGAGATTCGGCGCCGGGGGAGCCTGCACCGGTAAGGTCTGCTTCCGCGTCTCCATCCCCGCCCCTCTGTCGCTGACCGACTGTGACATCCAGTTAACGCGCGGTGAGAGTGGGGAAAGTGCACAAGAAGTGCACAAGCCCGAGAGTGCGGGCACCCGAGTTTTGAGGGCATGGGACCAACGGAACATCGATCATCGGGAAGCGCCGTGAGTGCGATCATCGAAGTGCCCGGACCAGGGGCGAGCGTCGCCGTCCTGCGGAAGGAACGCGGGTGGGGCCAGGAGCGGCTAGCTGCCGCCGCTGGTATCTCGAAGAGCTTGCTTGGGAAGATCGAGCGGGGCGAACGCCCGATGACTCAGGGTGTGGCCGCCTCTATCGCGCAAGCCATCGGCGTGACGCTCGACGAGTTGTTGGGCAAAGCCCCGGTGCACGAAGGCGACGAAGCTCGCTTGCTGGACCTCACGCGCGCGATTCGCCGCTTCGGGCTCCCGCGCGATCCTGAGATGACCGAAACCGACCTGATCACCAGCCTTCAGCAGATGGTCACCCTTCGGGAGCGGGCAGACCTGCGGGGCGTAATGGCTAAGCTCCCACAGCTGGTATCTGCCGCCACGAACCACGCGCACGCGGCCGGCACACCCGATGCGTGGGCCAGGGTCGCCGAGGCGTACTCGACCGTCTATTGGCTCGCCGCGCGGCACCGCTGGATGACCCTCGCCGACCTGGCGACGACGAAGCAGAAGCTCGCCGCCGAACAGGCGGATCCCGTGACGGCCGCTATCGCGGTCCGCGATGAAGCGGGCTTATACCTGAACCATGGCGACTTTGAAGACGGGCTTGCCGTGGTCGACAGCGGCCTAGTCCGCGTCGAGCGGGACGCCCCCACGGGGGCCGAGCGGTTGTATGCCCTAGGCATCCTGCACCTTCGCGGCCTCACCCTGGCCGGACGACTTCGGGACCGCCGCACAGCGGACCGGCACATTGCGAAGGCGTGGGGCCTAGCCGAGAAGTTGGGTCAGGACGTGAACCGCCTTGGGATCCACTTCGGCCCACAGGACACGGCTGTTCATGTGGTCGCGACCTCGGCGGACCTCGGGCGGCACGAAGACGCCATTGACACTATGAATGACCTCGAAAGGCTAAAGAAAAAGGGAAAGTTGACCCTGCCCACCACTCGTACTAGCCCACTGCACATGAACGTTGCTCGCTCGAAGCTCGCTCTCGGCGACAGGGAAGGAGCCCTGGAAGAGCTTGAAGAAGCGTGGTCCCTGGCCCCGCAGATGGCCAACGTGCACCCCACAGCGCAAGAGCTGTTGCGCGTACTGACTTCGCTGCACAAGCGGAGCAACCCTCGGCTTACGAAGCTAGCGAAGCGGGCCCGGATCCAGTTCTAGTGCCGGGCCCGCGGGCGCGTGTAAACGCTCCACGGAACGAAGAAAGCCCCCCTACCGCGTAGCGTTGAGGGGTTGGTGGATCTCGGAAGGGCTGACATGGATCCGTCCCGCCGAAGCGTTCTCGGGGCCGGTCTGTACTCCGTTGCGCTCACGATCCCGGGGTGGCCGGACGTCGTGGGGCGGGCGGAGGCCGTGAAGAAGGGCAAAGGGCTGCGTATCGGCTTCGGCGAAGTCGACATGGTGGTTCAGATGACCGAGAAGGTGTCCGAGCTGGACGACCAGTTCGGGGGCCGCACCGCGCGCCCTATGGCCGCGTCGTTTCTCGTGAACACTGTCGCGCCCTGCCTTCGGGCGGACGCGCCCGAGAACGTGCGGAAGGCCATGCTGTCGGCCGCGTCCGACCTGTGCTACCTCACCGGATACATGGCCGTGGACGAGGGTCTTCACGGCCTGGCGCAGAACTACTACCTGAAGGCACTCGAACTCGCGGGTGCCGCCGCCGACCATCTGACGTACTGCACCACGCTTCGAGGGATGAGCGTTCAAGCCGTCGACCTGGGGCACGGACCGGACGCATGGCGTCTGGCCGACTCCGCTGCCGCCGCCTCTCCGAAGGCCGGCCCGCGCATGCTTGCCTTCCTGACCGGACAACAGGCGCATGCCGCCGCGCAGCAAGGCGACCGTACGGCGGCCCTTCGGTACATCCGGGAAGCCGAGGCCGCTATGGACCGGGCCGAAAGCCGGGGAAAGCCCCTCGGATCCTACGATCCCGCCGCGCTGAACTACCACATCGCGCAGGTGCGGTACGAGCTGGGCGATGTGAACGGTTCGATCGAAGCCCTACAGGAAAGCAACCGGGTCCGGTTCTCCGTCTATCGCCGGGGGAACGTGCGCATGCGGGCGCTTCTCGCTGAGCGTCAGCTTCAGGTGGGACGCCTCGAAGAGGCCCTGACGACCTGGCATGCGGCTCTCGACGACTACCCGCTGGTTCACTCGGGACGGGCCGACGCACGCATGGCGGATATGCGTCGGCTCATCCGGCCCCACCTTCGCCACTCCCAGGCCGCCGCGTTGTACGACCGGGCGCGGCAGATGAAGCGCGCGGCCGGGTAACGGAAGCTCGCGGTCCGCGCCGAGGGCGGTGCCGAGTGGCCGGCCGGCTCCGGCGGGGGGCGGGGTTTGGGGAAGTGGTACGAGCGCGTCATGTGCGCGCAGCACCCGCTTAACACGCGTCCGGCACAGTAAGGGGTGTCGGCAAGGCGACGGAAGCGCCTCCCAGGCTTCGCGCAGGAGAAGGCTTCCCGCCCAGGCCGGCACCCGAACGGCGCCAAGGAACTCCGGAGCGGCTCCCGGACCTCCATGGACGCCACGGACGCGCCAGCCCGGCCCTGACCCGGCCCGCGTCCCTCGCGGGGACCGCCGTCGTCCCGCCCCCCGGCAACGGGGGTGCGGCGGTCCCCGCGCAAGCCTTTCCCGCGCCGGGCGCGTACGACGGCCCGGCGAGGGCTCCTAGACCGTCGTCCAGCTCCCCAGCAGCGCCAGCCGTTCCGCCGTCTCGGAACCGGGCTCCGGTGTGTACACCACGAGCGTCTGCTCCGGGTCCGACGGCACCGTCAGGGTCTCGTACGGCAGGGCCAGCAGGCCCGCGACCGGGTGCTGGATCCTCTTCACGCCGTAGGCGCACTCGCGGACCTCGTGGTCCGCCCACAGCCGGCGGAAGTCGTCGCTCTTCAGCGACAGTTCGCCGACCAGTGCGCACAGGACGGGGTCGTCGGCGTACCGGCCGGCGCTCAGCCGCAGCTGGGCCACCGTCTGGGCGGCCACCGCGGCCCACTCGGGGAACACCTCGCGGGCGGCCGGGCCGAGGAAGACCTGCCGGGGCATGTTCCGCTCCCGCGGTGTCATCCGGCTGAAGCCGTTCACCGCGTCGCCGAGCGCGTTCCAGGCCAGCACGTCCATGCGGCGGTCCAGCACGAAGGCCGGGCTGCGCTCCATGCCGTCGAGCAGGGCCTGGAGGCCGGGGCGGACCCGGGACGGGCCGGCCGGCTCCTTCCGCCGCCGGCGGGGTCGCGCCACCGTGCGCAGGTACGTGTGCTCGGTCTCGTCCAGCCGCAGCACCCGCGCGATCGCGTCCAGCACGGCGTCGCTGACACTCGGACCCCGGCCCTGTTCCAGCCGGATGTAGTAGTCGACGCTCATCCCGGCGAGCTGGGCCACCTCCTCGCGGCGCAGACCCGGCACCCGGCGCCGCCCGTGCGCGGGCAGCCCGACCTCCTCGGGCCGGATGCGGGCGCGGCGCGAGCGCAGGAAGCCGCCCACCTCTGCTTCGGTCCAGTCCCCGTCCATGCGTCCGATCGTAGGGGACCGGGGTCCGCGCATCCTGGTACTGGCAGACCCAGGAAAAGCACATCCCTGGGTACGGCGGCCGGGCGCGGCCAGAGTGGTCCCGACCCGCCGGGGACCGCCCCGGCCGGCAGTCCGAGAGGGAGCACCCATGCCGTACGAGAGCCTGTCCGGCCGTACCGCCGTCGTCACCGGGGCCGCCAGCGGCATCGGCGAGGCCGTCGCCCGCCTGCTGGCCGCCGAGGGCGCCCGGGTGGCGCTGCTCGCCCGCCGCACCGACCGGCTCGACGCGCTGGCCGACGAGATCCGGGCGGCCGGCGGCCAAGCGCTGGCCGTGGCCGCCGACGTCACCGCCGACGCGTCCGTCGACGCCGCCCGGGACCGGATCCACGAGGCGTTCGGGCCCGTCGACCTCGTCGTCGGCAACGCCGGCGTCATGCTGCCCGGCCCCATCGAGGAGGGCCGGTCCGGGGAGTGGCTGCGGATGCTGGACACCAACGTGGCCGGAGTGCTGCGGACCCTGCGCGCCTTCACCGCCGACCTGCTCGCCGCCGCGGCCGGGGGCCGCGCCGCCGACCTGGTGCACATCTCCTCCATCAGCGCCCACCTGTCCTTCCCGAACTACGCGGTGTACGGGGCGACCAAGGCGGCCGTCACCCATCTGTCGCAGTCCCTGCGCGGCGAGCTGGGCCCGCGGGGCGTCCGGGTCACCAACATCGAGCCGGGGCTGACGGAGACCGAGCTGGCGCGGCACGTCACCGACGCCGGGCTGTCCGGGCAGCTGGACGGCATGTTCCGGGAGATCGGCGGGCTCGCGGCGACGGAGGTGGCCGATGTAGTCGCCTACGCCGCCAGCCGTCCCCGGCACGTCAACCTCCGCCAGATCATGGTGCTGCCGACCCGGCAGGCGTGACCGGCGGAGGACCGGTCACTCCCCGGTCACTCCCCGGGCGTGCGGCGGCCGCGGCCGGCCAGGAGTTCCGGGCTGAGCCGTACGGCCTGCACCGCGTTGACCCCGACGAGCCCGGCCCAGGCGACCAGCAGGCCGGGCAGGTGGGCGAGGGCGCCGGCGATCGCGGACAGCGGGATCGCCAGCACCAGCGTGATCAGCGCGAAGCCGTACCGCTCGGCCCAGGAGTCGGCCGGTCCGGGCCGCCGGGTCCCGCGCACCTCGGCCAGCCGCTGTTCGGCCAGCTGCCGGCGCACCCGGCGGTCCACGGTGTCGTCGATCCGCTCGCCGACCCTCTCCAGGAAGGAGTCCACCAGGGCGGAGTCGTACTCCTCGCCCAGTTCCACGCGGGCCCGCACGGTCGCGTGGAGGTCCCCGCGCAGACCGGGGTCCTCACGGAAGTCCGGGTCCTCCCAGCGGCCCGGGTCCTCCCGGGGGCCGGGGTCCTTCCGGAGGTCCGGGGCCTTCCCCGGGCCCGTGCCGCGCGGGTCGGTGGTGTCCATACCGGTCAGCCTAGGAAGCCGGCGGGCTCGTCCGCACTGGGGCCAGCCCCCGCATCCGCGGTCGGGACCGCCACCGCACGGCGGCGGGCGAGCAGCCAGTACAGCAGCGCCGGCACGCTCAGGCCGACGATCCAGGAGACGTCCGCGCCGCCCAGCGGGTCCACCAGCGGGCCGGTGTAGAAGCCGGTGGCCAGGAACGGCAGCTGGGCCAGCAGACCGGCCGCGTACACGGCGAGCGCGTCCCAGCGCCAGGCGCCGTAGCGGCCGTGCGGGTCGGCGAGGGCCGCGAGGTCGTAGCGCTCCTTGGCGACCAGGTAGTAGTCGGCCAGGTTGATCGCCGACCAGGGCGTGAAGAACGTCAGCAGGAACAGCAGGAAGTCCTTGAAGGAGGACAGGAAGCTGTCCTTGCCCAGCAGTGCCACCGCGGTGCCGGCCGCCATCACCAGCCCGATATAGGCGGCCCGGCCCGCCCGGGACAGCCGCCGCTGCCCGCGGAAGCCGCTCACGCTCGTCACCAGCGACATGAAGCCGCCGTAGGTGTTCAGGACGTTGACGGTGAGCTTGCCGAGCGCGATGACGAAGTAGAAGAAGGAGGCCACCAGGCCGGTGCCGCCGAGACCGACCACATAGCCGACCTGGCTGTCCAGGAACTCCTCGCCCGCCGTGGCCGCGACCAGCACCCCGAAGGTCATCGAGAACTGCGCGCCGAGCGCCGAGCCGGACAGGGTCCACCAGAAGGTCGCCTTCGTGGACGTCGTGCGCGGCAGATAGCGCGAGTAGTCCGCCACGTACGGCCCGAACGCCAGCTGCCAGGACGCCGACAGCGACACCGCCAGCAGGAACAGCGGCAGCGAGAAGTGCGCGTCGTGCAGCAGCGCGGAGACGTCGGCGCGGTCCAGGAGCCGTACGGCGAGATAGCCGAAGGCGAGTGCGCAGACCGTGCCCGCCACCTTGCCCAGGGCGTGGATGACCCGGTAGCCGGCGGTCGCCATGACCGCCGTGACGGCCGCGAAGACGATGATCCCGGTGGTGTCGCCGGTGTGCGTCAGCTCGCCCACCGCCTGCCCGGCGAGCACACTGCCGGACGCGAAGAAGCCGACGTACATCACGATGACCAGCAGCAGCGGTACGACCGCCCCGCGCACCCCGAACTGGGCCCGGGACTGGATCATCTGCGGCAGGCCGAGGCGCGGGCCCTGGGCGGAGTGCAGCGCCATCACCGCGCCGCCGAGCAGGTTGCCGAGCAGCAGGCCGGCCGCCGACCCCACCACGTCCCCGCCGAAGACGACGGCCAGGGCGCCCGTGACGACGGCCGTGATCTGGAGGTTCGCCCCCAGCCACAACGTGAACTGGCTGAACGCCGTACCGTGCCGCTCCTCGTCCGGAACGACGTCTATGGAGCGCAGTTCCACGAGCTGTGCCATGCGTTCTCCCCACACTGGGCTGTATAACTGTATGCAGCGACACACTGTCTGAATAGACGGGTGGTGTTTGTCAATGCCCCGGCGCTGTACTCTCCCGGGGCGTCGAGGACATCCGGAGGGGGAGTACGCCATGAGCGGGAGCGACAGCCCGGCCAGCCGGCTGCAGGCGCTCTTCGAGGGCCACCGGCTCACGCCAACCCAGCGCCGCATCGCGCACAGCATGGTGCGCCGGGCCGCCGACGTGCCCTTCCTGTCCAGCGTGGAGCTGGCCGAACTGGCCGGGGTCAGCCAGCCGTCGGTGACCCGGTTCGCGGTCGCCCTCGGCTTCGACGGCTACCCCGCCCTGCGCAAACACCTGCGCGAGGTCGTCCCGGCCGGGCCGGCCGCCGGCGCCGGCGCCTACAACGAGTACCAGCAGGCGGTCGAGGCCGAGATCGAGAACCTGCGCCACCTGGCCGAGCTGCTCGCCGACCCGCGCCCGGTGCAGCGGGCCGGCCGGGTCCTCGCCGCCTCCCGCCCGCTGCCGGTGCTCGGTCTGCGGGCCGCCGCCTCCCAGGCGTACGGCTTCGCCTACTTCGCCGCCAAGGTGCACCCGGACGTCCGGCTGCTCAACGAGGGCGGCACGATGATCCAGGACCGGGTGGACGCCGCCGTCCGCGCGGGCGCCACCGCCCTGCTGTGCTTCGCGCTGCCCCGGCATCCGCGCGAGGTCGTGGACAGCCTCGCCTACGCCAAGGACGCCGGCCTGACCGTGGTCACGGTCGCCGACTCGGCGTTCGCGCCGGTCGCCAAGTACTCCGACCTGCTGCTGCCCGCCGCCGTCGGCACCGGGCTCGCCTTCGACACCGCGTGCGCGCCGATGCTGCTCGGCCGGGTGCTGCTGGAGGCGCTCTGCGACGGCCTGCCGGATGCCCAGGCCCGGCTGGAGGAGTTCGACGCCAGGGCGGCGGCGCGCGGCCTGTTCGTGGAGTGAGCCCGCCGCCCGCCCGCTCCCGGACCCGCCGTTCCCGGACTGGCCGTTAGCGCACCGGCCTCTCCGGACCCGCCTTCCGCGGACCGCCCTCTCCCGGACCCGTTTTTTGCGGACCGGCCTCTCTCAGACTCGTCTCACGTTCTGCTATTAGCTTTCCCGGAAGAACGCGAGCGCTGTGTGGACACGTGACACGGGAGGCAGACGTGGCGCGCGGAGGAGGACAGGGACTGGCGCGGGTGGCCGTCGTCGTACGGGCGGGGGCCGCGCCGCTGTGGTGGCTCGGGGTAGCCGCCGCCGGGATCGGTGCCGTACCGCAGGGACTGACCGGGCGCCGGATCGGCGTGCTGGCCGGGGCGGCGCTGTTCCTGGCCGGCGCGGCGGCGGTGACGCTGGCCCGGCGCGGCCGGTACACCGGCCTGGCCCGCGGGACGGCCCGCGCGGGCAAGTACGACGTGTTGCAGGACCGCGCGGTGACCGCGCGCGTCTGGCGCCGGGGCCACCGCTGGTGGCTGCTGCTGGGCTGGGCGCTCGCGCTCGGCTCCTCCTTCGCGGTGCCCGTGGCCGGCGGCCTGCTGCTGGCCGGGCTCGGCGCCGGGCTGTGGCTGAAGGCCGCCTGGATCGGACGGCTGGAGCGGTCCGCCGAGACGCTGCTGTGGGTGCGGGTCGACTGGCTCGACCGGCGCGGCGGACGTCCGGCGGGCAAGGCCGTGAAGGGCCTGCGGGGCACGGGCATCGCGGCCGGCGACGCGGCCCCGGGCGGGGCCCGCCGCCGTACCGCGGCGCTGGTCTGAGGTCCGGTCAGACCTCCAGGTCCTCTTCGATCCGCTTGAGCTGGTGCCGGGCCATCGCCAGGTTGGCCCGGGCCCCGTCCAGGACCAGGTAGAGGAACAGGCCGTTGCCGCCGCGGCCCTTGAGCAGCCGGATCAGGTGGTACTGGTCCGACAGGGTGATCAGGATGTCCTCGATCTCGCTCTTGAGGCCCAGGTGTTCCATCGTGCGCATCTTGGCGCGGATGACGTCGGTGTTGCCGGCGGCGGCCACGGTCAGGTCGAAGTCCTTGCCGCCGCCCAGCGTGCCCAGCGCCATCCCGCTGGTGTAGTCGACCAGCGCGACGCCGGTGGCGCCCTCTATGGAGGTGAGGGCGTCCTTCAGCGCGGTCTCGGTGTTGGTCATGGTGGTCCTCTCAGCTGTCGGTTGCGGTGGGCGCCCCGCCGGCCGCGGCACGGGGCGCGCGGTGGCCGGCGGGCCATACGGGTGCGGTCCGGGGGAGCGGGCGCACGGCCTCGGCGGCGTCCAGCAGCTCCCCGATACGGGCGCCGGCCCGGCGGCCCTCCAGGTGCAGCCGGCCGACGTTGACCCGGTCCTGGGCGAGCAGGGTGAGGACGGCGGTGCGGCCGGCCGCGTAGGTGGCGACGTAACCGCGCTCGCCGCGCACCAGCAGCTCCCGGAAGCCGCCGTGTCCGGTGGTGTCGCTGACCCGGACCGCGACGCCGAGCGCGGCGGCGGTGAGCGCGGCCAGGCCGTCCGGGTCGACGCCGGGCGTGTCGTGGGCGACGACGAGGCCGTCGACGCCGGCCGCGAGGGCGCCGGTGAGCTGCGGCACCCGGGTGCGCAGCCGGTGCAGCTCCGCCAGGACGGCGCGCAGATCCTCTTCGGCCACCATCAGGTGTCTCCTCTCGGCGGGGCGGTGCCGTTCAAAGGGCCTCCAGCGCATCCCTGAGCCTCTTCAGCAGCGCGATGTCGGGGTCGGTGGTGACCGGGCGGGGCGGTGGGACGGGCGCGGCCGGGGCGGGGGCCGCGGGCGCGATCCGGCCGGCCGCGGTGAGCCGGCGGACGTCGACCAGGGTGTGGAAGGCCGGCCGGCCCAGGTCCCGGGCGATGTCGGCGGCGGTGCGGACGCCGTCCACGCGGTCCAGGACGGCGCGCTGGCGTGCGGTGACCGGCGCGGCGGGGCCCCGGCCGGGGACGGCCGGGTCGGCGCGGGTCAGCGGGGCGCTGTCGGCGGCCGGGTCGGGCCACAGCCGGTGCAGCAGCAGCCGGCGGCGCAGCGTCTCGCGTTCCAGCGCGACGACCGGCACCGAGGGCAGCGGGCCGGGCGGGGGCCCGGGCTCGTAGCGGAACCGGCCCGGGGTGCTGCTCGGCGCCAGCGCGAAGTACCCGGCGTCGTACAGCGCGTCCAGGTGGCACAGCTCCAGCGCGCCGGTGGGCAGCACCCCGGAGCCCAGCAGGAGGCCGGCCGTGTGCGCCGGGGTCGGGGACCGGGCGGCGGCGCGCTGCCAGGCGGCGGCCGCGAGAGTGCCGTGGGCCGTGAGGAGCACGCCGAGGCCCGGGGCGAGCGGGCTCTCGGCGTGCACCACCCGGCCCCCGGCGAGGTGCAGGGCGCCGTGTTCGCGGACCAGGACGCCGGTGGCCCGCTCCTCGGCGAGCCGGGTCAGCATCGGGGACAGGGCGCGCGGGGCCCGCTTGTCCCGCACCGGCAGGGCCGGGGGAGGAGTCCTGACCATGGTCATCCCAGCACCAGGCGGGCGGCCATCTCGCCGAGCCGGATCCGGGCGAGCGCGAGGTTGCCCTCCTCACGGCCGAGCCACAGGTGCAGGAACACGCTGCTGTCGAAGGACGTGTCCACGAAACGCAGCAGGTGGTAGCTGTCACCGTTGCTGATGATCACGTCCTCCACGGGCGGCGACTCCTCGCCCGCCGCCGCGAAGGTGCCGTGCTCGGCGGCCATCCGGGCCAGTTCGGCGGCCTCGGCGGCGGTCGTCTCGTGGTCGCCGCCGGGCGCCTCCCCGACCGCGCCGAGGGCCAGTCCGCTCGTCCAGTCCACCAGCGCGGCCCCCCGGGCACCGGGCAGTCGCATCGCTTCCAGTAAGCACTCGTCGATTCCGGGCACCGTGGCTCCCCTCCCGCCGGACTCCGGCTGAGTGACGCCGACACTACGCATCGTGTGCGCGACGGGTGAGGCCTTTGGCATTTTCCGGTGGAACATGCGTCCGTCGTACTAGTGTGGGTCAACTGGCCTGTGCACCCCGGGCGTTGAGCCGCCCGCCCGGCCGCCCGGTCCATTGGGCCGACAGGCGCCCGGGGCGCGTCGACGGCGCCTGGGCGCGCCGAGGGTAGCGAGCGCGGACGCGTACGCCCCTCTGATTCCGGCCACCGCGTCGGCGAGGGGCCACCCTCTCAGCGAGGCCCGGCGCCTACCGCAGGACCGCCGGAGCGACCCCCTCGCGCCCGTCCGGCGCACGGCCGCCAGGGCCCCCTCGCGCACGGCCCGCCAGCGCGACGCCTCCGCGCCCGCCCGCCGCACGGCCGCCAAGGCGGCGCCCCCGCGCTCGTCCGGCGCAGCCGCCAGGGCGGCAACCCGCGCCCATCCGGCGCAGGCCGCCAGGTCGCCCCCCCTCGCGCACGGCCCGCCAGCGCGACGCCTCCGCGCCCGCCCGCCGCACGGCCGCCAAGGCGGCGCCCCCGCGCTCGTCCGGCGCAGCCGCCAGG
>NZ_JBIROU010000004.1:0-57057 GCF_044332325.1 Streptomyces sp. NPDC017095 | reverse complement strand
CAGGGCGGCAACCCGCGCCCATCCGGTGCAGGCCGCCAGGGCGCCTCCCTCGGGCGGGGCCGCCAGCGCGGCGCCCCGCCCCCGTCCGGCGCGCAGCCGTACACACGCCGCCGTATTCGGCCACCCACCCGCGTCGTACGCGGTGATCCGCCGCGCCCCCGTGGCCGGCGTGGGCGCCGACAGGGCCGGCGGATGTATTGACTAGGTCTATTCAGATCGACAGGATGTGAATAGACCTAGGCACAAGGAGGCAGACGATGTCGGGACCCCGCCCCGTACGAGCACCGCGCGGCACGGAACTCAGCACCCTGGGATGGCAGCAGGAGGCCGCCCTGCGCATGCTGCAGAACAACCTCGACCCCGAGGTCGCCGAGCACCCCGACAAGCTGGTGGTCTACGGCGGCACCGGCAAGGCCGCCCGCGACTGGCGCTCCTTCGACGCGATGGTCCGTACCCTGCGGACCCTGAAGCAGGACGAGACCATGCTCGTCCAGTCCGGCCGCCCGGTCGGCGTGATGCAGACCCACGAGTGGGCCCCGCGCGTCCTCATCGCCAACTCCAACCTGGTCGGCGACTGGGCCACCTGGGAGGAGTTCCG
This sequence comes from Streptomyces sp. NPDC017095, assembly GCF_044332325.1. Taxonomy (NCBI): domain Bacteria; kingdom Bacillati; phylum Actinomycetota; class Actinomycetes; order Kitasatosporales; family Streptomycetaceae; genus Streptomyces; species Streptomyces sp. NPDC017095. Next base: position 56,459 of record NZ_JBIROU010000004.1, on the reverse strand, counting down.
CCGCCTGGAGGCCCTCGGCCTGACCATGTACGGCCAGATGACCGCCGGCTCCTGGATCTACATCGGCACCCAGGGCATCCTCCAGGGCACCTACGAGACCTTCGCCGCCGTCGCCGCGAAGAAGTTCGGCGGCACCCTCGCCGGCACCATCACGCTCACCGCCGGCCTCGGCGGCATGGGCGGCGCCCAGCCCCTCGCCGTCACCATGAACGACGGCGTCGCCCTCTGCGTCGACTGCGACCCGCGCGCCATCGAGCGGCGCATCGAGCACCGGTACCTCGACGTCCGGGCCGACAGCCTGGAGCACGCCCTGCGCCTGGCGGTGGAGGCCCGCGACGCCCGCCGCCCGCTGTCCATCGGCGTCCTCGGCAACGCGGCCGAGCTGGTCCCGCAGCTCCTCGCGATGAACGCCCCCATCGACATCGTCACCGACCAGACCTCCGCCCACGACCCGCTGTCCTACCTCCCGGTGGGCGTCGCCTTCGAGGACATGGCCGACGAGGCCGCGAAGGACCCGGCCGGCTTCACCACCCGCGCGCGCGAGTCCATGGCGCGGCACGTGGAGGCCATGGTCGGCTTCCTGGACGCCGGTGCCGAGGTCTTCGACTACGGCAACTCCATCCGCGGCGAGGCCCGGCTCGCCGGGTACGACCGCGCGTTCGCCTTCCCGGGCTTCGTCCCCGCCTACATCCGCCCGCTCTTCTGCGAGGGCAAGGGCCCCTTCCGCTGGGCGGCGCTCTCCGGCGACCCGGCCGACATCGCCAAGACCGACAAGGCGATCCTGGAGCTGTTCCCGGAGAACGAGTCCCTGGCCCGCTGGATCAGGCTGGCCGGCGAGCGGGTCCGCTTCCAGGGCCTGCCCGCGCGCATCTGCTGGCTCGGCTACGGCGAGCGGGACAAGGCCGGCGAGCGGTTCAACGACATGGTGGCGAGCGGCGAGCTGGCCGCACCGCTGGCCATCGGACGCGACCACCTGGACTGCGGGTCCGTCGCCTCGCCGTACCGCGAGACCGAGGCCATGCGCGACGGGTCCGACGCGATCGCCGACTGGCCGCTGCTGAACGCCATGGTCAACGTGGCCTCGGGCGCGTCCTGGGTCTCCCTCCACCACGGTGGCGGGGTGGGCATGGGCCGGTCCATCCACGCCGGCCAGGTGACCGTGGCCGACGGCACGAAGCTGGCCGGCGAGAAGATCCGCCGGGTCCTCACCAACGACCCCGGCATGGGCGTCATCCGGCACGTGGACGCCGGGTACGACAGCGCGGAGTCGGTGGCCGAGGAACGCGGCGTCCGGGTGCCCATGCGCGAGGGTGACGACGCGTGAACCCGGAACAGACCGGACCCGGCGGCGGCCTCCCGGCCGGGTCCGCCGCCCCCCGCGTGCCCTCCTTCCAGGAGATGTGGCGCGAGCTGCTGCCCATCGGCCGGCACCCCGGCTCCGGCGGCTACCGGCGCTACGCCTGGACCGGTGCCGACGCCGAGTGCCGGGCCTGGTTCCGGGAGCAGGCCGAGCGGCGCGGGCTGACGTACGAGGTGGACCGCAACGGCAACCAGTGGGCCTGGCTCGGCGACCCCGCCGCCGGGGACGCCGTGGTCACCGGCTCGCACCTGGACTCCGTGCCCGACGGGGGCGCCTTCGACGGACCCCTCGGCGTCGTCTCCTCCTTCGCCGCGCTGGACGAACTGCGCGGCAGGGGAGCGCGGTTCGCGAAGCCGTTCGCCGTCGTCAACTTCGGCGACGAGGAAGGGGCCCGGTTCGGACTGGCCTGCGCCGGCTCCCGGCTCACCGCCGGACGGCTGACCGCCGAACAGGCCCACCGGCTCACCGACGGCGACGGCATCACCCTGCCCCGCGCCATGGAGGCCGCCGGCTACGACCCGGAGGCCATCGGACCCGACCCCGAGCGGCTGGCCCTGATCGGCGCCTTCGTCGAGCTGCACGTCGAACAGGGCCGCGCGCTGGACCTGTCCGGCGACCGGGTGGGCGTCGCCAGCGCCATCTGGCCGCACGGGCGCTGGCGGTTCGACTTCCGGGGCGAGGCCAACCACGCCGGCACCACCCGCCTCGTGGACCGGCGCGACCCGATGCCGCCGTACGCCGAGACCGTGCTCGCCGCCCGCCGCGAGGCCGAGCGCGCCGGTGCCGTCGCCACCTTCGGCAAGATCTCCGTCGAGCCGAACGGCGTCAACGCGATCCCCTCGCTGGTGCGCGGCTGGCTCGACTCCCGCGCCGCCGACCAGGAGACCCTGGACACGGTCGTGGGCGGCGTGGAGAAGGCCGCGCGCGCCTACGCCGACGCCCACGGCGTCGGCCTGGACGTCGTACGGGAGTCCTTCACGCCCGTCGTGGAGTTCGACCACGCGCTGCGCGACGAACTCGGCCGGATCCTCGGCGCGGCCACCGGCCTGAAGGTGCCCGTCCTCGGCACCGGGGCCGGACACGACGCCGGAATCCTCTCCGGGAGCGTCCCGACCGCCATGCTGTTCGTGCGCAACCCCACCGGTGTCTCGCACTCCCCGGCCGAGTCCGCCGCCGAGGACGACTGCGTGGCCGGGGTGCGCGCACTCGCCGACGTACTGGAAGGACTGGCCTGCCGGTGACCCACGCAACCTACTGGCTGGAACACGCCTGGCTCGGCACGCACGTCGAGCCGGGCGTCGTCGTCGAGGCCGCGGACGGCCGGATCGGCGCCGTCCGCACCGCGGTGCCCGCCCCGCCGCCCGGCGCCGAGGTGCTGCGCGGACTGACCCTGCCGGGGCTCGCCAACGCCCACAGCCACGCCTTCCACCGGGCGCTGCGCGGCACCGTCCAGGTCGGCAGCGGCACCTTCTGGACCTGGCGCGAGGTGATGTACTCCGTCGCCGACCGGCTGACCCCGGAGACCTACCACGCCCTGGCCCGCGCGGTGTACGCCGAGATGGCCCTCGCCGGGATCACCTGTGTCGGCGAGTTCCACTACGTGCACCACGCGCCCGGCGGCACCCCCTACGCCGACCCCAACGCCATGGGCGAGGCGCTGATCGCGGCCGCCGCCGAGGCCGGCATCCGGATCACCCTCCTCGACACCTGCTATCTCTCCGCCGGCTTCGGCGAACCGCCGGACCCCCACCAGCTGCGCTTCTCCGACGGCAGCGCGGACGCCTGGGCCGAACGCTGCGCGGTGCTCAAGGAGCGGGAGCACGCGAGGATCGGGGCGGCCGTCCACTCCGTGCGGGCCGTGCCCGCGGCGCAGCTGGGGACCGTGGCCGGCTGGGCCCGGCAGCGGCGGGCCCCGCTGCACGTGCACCTGTCGGAGCAGACCGCCGAGAACGACGCCTGCCGCGCCGCGCACGGCCGCACCCCCACCCGCCTGCTCGCCGACCACGGAGTCCTCGGGCCGCGCACCACCGCGGTGCACAGCACCCACCTCACCGACGAGGACATCGCCCTGCTCGGCGGCTCCGGCACCGGCACCTGCATGTGCCCGACCACCGAACGGGACCTGGCCGACGGCATCGGCCCGGCCGCCGCCCTCCAGCGGGCCGGCTCCCCGCTGTCCCTCGGCTCCGACAGCCACGCCGTCATCGACCTGCTCGAAGAGGCCCGCGCCATGGAGCTGGACGAGCGGCTGCGCACCCGCACCCGGGGCCACTGGACGGCCGCCGCCCTGCTGCGGGCCGCCACCGCCGACGGCCATGCCGCCCTCGGCTGGGACGACGCCGGCACCCTCGCGCCCGGCGCGCTCGCCGACCTGACGACGATCGCCCTGGACTCGGTCAGGACAGCCGGGCCGCTGCCCGCGCTGGGCGCCGAGACCGCCGTATTCGCGGCGACGGCGGCCGACGTACGGCACACGGTCGTGGGCGGCCGGCACGTCGTACGCGACGGTGCGCACACGCGCGTGCCCGACGTGCCGCGGGCCCTGGCCCAAGCCGTCGCGGCCCTCCGCTCCTGACGACCACCCACGAGGACACCATGAGCAGCACCGCCATCACGCACATCGCCACGCTGGTCACCAACGACCCCTCCCTCGGCGACAACTCCCCGCTCGGTCTGATCCAGGACGCGGCCGTCGTCATCGACGGCGACCGCGTCGTGTGGACCGGTGAGTCAAGCAAAGCACCCGCCACCGACAACCGGGTCGACGCGGGCGGCCGGGCGGTGCTGCCGGGCTTCGTGGACTCCCACTCCCACCTGGTCTTCGCCGGTGACCGGACGCAGGAGTTCAACGCCCGCATGTCCGGCCGCTCCTACACCGCGGGCGGCATCCGCACCACGGTCGCGGCCACCCGTGCCGCGAGCGACGCGGAACTGGAGGCCAACCTCACCCGGTACCTCGCCGAGGCCCTGCGCCAGGGCACGACCACGTGCGAGACCAAGTCGGGCTACGGCCTCACCGTCGAGGACGAGGCCCGCGCCCTGCGCCTGGCCGCGCGGCACACCGAGGAGGTGACCTACCTCGGCGCGCACATCGTCAGCCCCGACCTCGCCGACGACCCGGCGGCCTATGTCGCCCTGGTCACCGGCGCGATGCTGGACGCCTGCGCGCCGCACGCCCGCTGGATCGACGTCTTCTGCGAGAAGGGCGCCTTCGACGGCGACCAGGCCCGCGCCATCCTCACGGCCGGCCAGGCCAGGGGGCTGCACCCGCGCGTCCACGCCAACCAGCTCTCCCACGGCCCCGGTGTGCAGCTGGCCGTCGAACTGGACGCGGCCAGCGCCGACCACTGCACCCACCTCACCGACGCGGACGTGGACGCCCTGGCGCACAGCCGTACGGTCGCCACCCTCCTGCCCGGCGCCGAGTTCTCCACCCGCGCCGAGTGGCCGGACGCCCGGCGCCTGCTGGACGCGGGCGTGACGGTCGCCCTGTCCACCGACTGCAACCCGGGTTCGTCGTTCACCTCGTCGGTGCCGTTCTGCATCGCCCTGGCCGTCCGCGACATGCGGATGACCCCGGACGAGGCGGTCTGGTCGGCCACGGCGGGCGGGGTCGCCGCCCTGCGCCGCACCGACATCGGCCGGCTCACTCCGGGCGCCCGGGCCGACCTTCTCGTGCTCGACGCCCCGAGCCACGTCCACCTGGCCTACCGCCCGGGCGTGCCCCTGGTCGCCCAGGTGTGGCGCGCCGGGGTCCGGGTGGTCTGAGCGGCGCCGTCGGTCCCGGGCCGTCCGCGCCGCATGGCGGCTCGGAGGCCGGGTACCCGTGAACCGGTGGAGTGGGACGCGAAGCGGCCCGGCGTCGGCCGGGCCGCTCTCCGCGAGCCGTCGGGGGCCGTCGGCGCAGCGTCGGTGCACCGCTCGCGCGACCGGACGGAGGTCACTCCTCCACGGTCAGTCCCTTGCGCAGCCGTACCAGCGTCCGCGACAGCAGCCGGGAGACGTGCATCTGGGAGATGCCCAGTTCCTCGCCGATCTCGGACTGGGTCATGTTCGCCACGAAGCGCAGGGACAGGATCCTCCGGTCCCGGGAGGGGAGCCGGGCGATCAGCGGCTTGAGCGACTCGATGTACTCGATGCCCTCGATCCCGTGGTCCTCGTAGCCGATCCGGTCCGCGAGCGCGCCCTCGGAGTCGTCCTCGACGGGCTGGGCGTCCAGCGAGGAGGCCGTGTAGGCGTTCGAGGCGGCCATGCCCTCGACGACCTCCTCGGCGGAGATGCCGAGGCGCTCGGCGAGTTCCCCGGCCGTGGGGGCGCGGTCGAGCTGCTGGGCCAGTTCGTCGCCCGCCTTGGCGAGGTCGAGCCGCAGCTCCTGGAGCCGGCGCGGGACGCGCACGGACCACGAGGTGTCCCGGAAGAACCGCTTGATCTCGCCGATGATGGTCGGCATCGCAAAGGTGGGGAACTCCACGCCGCGGGCCAGCTCGAAGCGGTCGATCGCCTTGATCAGGCCGATGGTGCCGACCTGGATGATGTCCTCCATCGGCTCGCTGCGGGAGCGGAAGCGGGAGGCGGCGAACTTGACCAGCGCGAGGTTCAGCTCGACCAGGGTGTTGCGGACGTACGCGTGCTCGTGCGTCCCTTCCTCCAGTCCCTCCAGGCGTCCGAAGAGGGTCTTGGACAGGGCCCGCGCGTCCACCGGGCCGATCTCGTCGTAAGGGGGGATCTCCGGGAGCCCCGCGCAGGGGTCGAGGAGATCGATGGGATGATCCAGTTCGGCCGGTGGGGGTGTCGACGTCGCGATCGGGGTAGGCGATGCGTCGAGCCGGGGTGACATGGTGTCCTCCATCGTTCTCGGCATACGGCTGCCGAAGCCAGTACGTGCACTGCGGTGTGCGGCGCCTCCGAAGCCGGCGTGTAGAAATGTGTGCCTTACTAGCCCTACCCGCTGTACCGAGCGGGTCGCAAGTGCCTTCTGTTGCGCTATGTCCGTTTCTGCGCGGAAGTTCGGGTGTCGCAGTGCGCAGGGAAGGCGTAATGTTCGAGGGCATCAGCAGCCACGACCTCGGGAGAGAGAGACGGCATGGACCACGGGACGGTCGGCAGCGCACAGTCGGGCCGGCTTCTGGTGGAGGTGCGGGAAGAGGGCTCCAGCGCCGTTGTGACACCGGCGGGTGAGCTTGATCACCACACCGCCGATCTTCTGCGGGAGCCCCTCGACGACCTCCTGGCCAAGGGCTTCTCGCGGCTCGTGGTGGACTGCTCACGCCTGGAGTTCTGCGACTCCACGGGCCTGAACGTCCTGCTCGGCGCCCGTCTCAAGGCGGACGCCGCCGGCGGCGGGGTCCACCTGGCCGCAATGCAGCCGGTGGTCGCGCGCGTGTTCGAGATCACCGGTGCCGAGGCGGTCTTCACCGTCCACGACTCCGTGGAGGCGGCCCTGGCCGACGGTGCCGACTGATCCACCGTCCCTTCCCGCCGGCCCGATCCGGGCACCGGCCCCCGCGGCGTCGCGCGTGTCACGCCGAACACGGGGGTGTTCCCTGGGATCGGCCGGGCAGGAGAGGGCAGAAGAACACAGGAGGCGTCCCGCAGGCCGCCGCCCGCCGGACCTCGCGAGGACCGGCGGACACCACGGACGCGGGACGCCGGCGAACGACCTGGACGGAACGAGCGTCCGGCGGACGGGCGGGAACGGGACCCCGCCCGCCGGACGGACGGCCGGACTCCGGTCGGTGCGACGGGCGGCCGGTGCCCACGGTCCGGCCCCGGCCACACCGGCGGCGGGAGTGCCGGCCGGACCTGATGCCGGACCACGGACCGGACTGTTGACGGACTTTTGAATTCTGAACTGGTGAATCGGTGAGGTGAAGCGCTGATGAGCACCACCCGGCCTTACTCGCCGGGCGACCGCGGCCCGGAGCCCAGCGGCGCTTCCGGGGCGTCCGAGGAAGCCTCGCCGGCTGCCGGCGCGGCCACGGGGGCAGCCGCGCCGTCCGGGGCGTCCGCGCCGTCGGGCCCGGCCGCGCCGTCCGGGTCGTCCGGCCCGGCCGACGGCACCCCGCGGCCCGGTGGGCGGCAGGTGCGCAGACTCCGCCTGGAAGGCGAGAGCGGGGTCGTCCCGCTCGCCCGCGACTTCACCCGCCAGGCGCTGTACGCGTGGGGCTGGCTGCCCGCCGAGGGCGGTGACCAGCGGGCCGCGGCCGAGGACGTGCTGCTCGTCGTCTCCGAACTGGTCACCAACGCCTGCCTGCACGCCGAGGGCCCCGACGAACTCCGGCTCGCCTGCGACAACAAGGTGATCCGGATCGAGGTCTCCGACCGCGGCGCCGGCCAGCCGGCCCCGCGCAATCCGCACCGGGCCGGCCGGCCCGGCGGCCACGGCATGTTCATCGTGCAGCGGCTCTGCCTGGACTGGGGCGTCCTGCGCGTCACCGGTACGCCGGGCAAGACGGTCTGGGCGGAACTGGGCACCCCCGCCTGACGGCACCCCCGCCTGACGGCACCCCCGCCTGACGGCACCCCGGAACGCTAAGAGGGCCGCCGCATCCCCTGGATGCGGCGGCCCTCCCGGCTGTCCGGGCGGCGGCTAGTTGACGTCGCCCATCATCTTCTTGACCTTGTTGCGGTACATCCACACCGCCGCGCCCGCGACCACCGCGAGCACCGCCTCCAGGGCGACGAAGCCCTTCCGGTCGAGGTTGACACCGCCTATGGCCGGGTTCGACAGCAGGGCGGTCACGGAGTCGCCCGCGGTCACCGCGAGGAACCAGACGCCCATCATCTGCGAGGCGTACTTCTTCGGTGCCATCTTCGTCGTGACGGACAGACCCACCGGCGACAGCGTCAGCTCGCCGACGGTCTGCACGAAGTAGATCGCGACCAGCCACAGCGCGGCGGCCTTGTGACCGCCCTCGGCGACGGACAGCGGGGCGAGGAAGACGAAGAAGGACGCGCCCACCAGCACCAGGCCGGAGGAGAACTTCACGATCGTGCTCGGCTCCTTGCCGCGCCGGTTCAGCCACAGCCACAGCCAGGCGAAGACCGGCGCCAGCGCCATGATCATGACCGGGTTGACCGACTGGTACCAGGAGACCGGGAAGTCCCAGCCGAGGACCGAGTTCTCGGCGCTCTTCTCGGCGAACAGCGACAGGGTCGAACCGCCCTGGTCGTAGATCATCCAGAAGACGGCGGCGGCGACGAAGAACCAGATGTACGCCGACACCTTCGTGCGCTCGGCCGTGTCGAGGTCCTTGTCCCGCAGCATTCGGGCGATGACCATGATCGGCACGATCAGGCCGATCAGGGTGAGCGGGATCAGCGCCCAGTTCAGGGTGAAGTGACCGGTGCCGCCGACGACGCCGTAGAACACCGCGGCGGCGGCCAGCCAGATCAGGCCCTTGCGCAGCGTGGCGGCCTTCTCCGCGGCGGACAGCGGGGTCGGGACCTCGCTGCTCCTCGGGTTCAGGTGGCGGCCGCCCAGCAGGTACTGGGTCAGGCCCAGCGCCATGCCGAGCGCGGCCAGCGCGAAGCCCAGGTGCCAGTTGACGTTCTCGCCGATGGTGCCGATGACCAGCGGGGCGACGAAGGCACCGAGGTTGATGCCGATGTAGAAGAGCGTGAAGCCGCCGTCACGGCGCGGGTCCTGCGGACCCTTGTAGAGGTGGCCGACCATCGTGGAGATGTTGGCCTTCAGCAGACCCGAACCGATGGCGACGAGTACCAGGCCGACGTAGAAGCTGGCGGCGGCGGGCAAAGCCAGGCACAGGTGGCCCAGCATGATGACGCCGCCCGCGACGGCGACCGTCTTGCGGGGGCCGAGCAGACGGTCGGCGAACCAGCCGCCGGGCAGGGCGAGCAGGTAGACGAGCGACAGGTACACCGCGTAGATCGCGCTCGCCGTGCCCGCGCTGAGGTGCAGGCCACCCGGAGCCACCAGATACAGCGGGAGCAGGGCCCTCATGCCGTAGTAGGAGAAGCGCTCCCACATCTCGGTCATGAAGAGAGTGGCCAGTCCGCGGGGGTGGCCGAAGAAGGTCTTCTCGGAACCGGGGGTGCCCGGTCGGACCGAGTCCTTCGTCAGGCTGGACGCCATGGTCGTTCCTTGCTGGTCGGGACGCGCGGTTGAGCGTGCGCGCCCGGTGGGGGGCGGCCGGCACCGGCAGTCGGCCGCCCACCCCCACGCCCAGGGGGAGTCCGTTCCGGATCACGGAGCGGCGGACGGCGACCACCGGGATCCACGCCCCGCGACGCGTCGCTGCGTCCGGAGCCCGGCCAGAGGTCATTCCTTTCAAGGCTGATCATGATCAGCCCGCACACAAAAGAGACCTTCAGCGTATGTTCCCGCCAAAGGTCCCCGGTGTACTACAGGCGTTCAGGTCACCATACGGCAGGACACTGCCGGATATGGAAGGTCTTGAGACGGGGATCACAGGTGTCGGGGGAACCGCGCGGGGGAATTCGAAGGTCTCTTCCACGATCGCATCCCCAGGTCAATGGTGTGTACCAGGGGCGCGTGAAGGTAAGAAGCCCTGCGGCCGATCACACCCCGGCACCGCGCACGGGCGGTCTACCATCACCTCATGACCCGTGTACTGCTCGCCGAGGACGACGCGTCCATCTCGGAACCGCTGGCCCGCGCCCTGCGCCGGGAAGGTTACGAGGTCGAGGTGCGCGAGGACGGACCCGCCGCGCTCGACGCCGGAATGCAGGGCGGCGTCGATCTGGTCGTGCTCGACCTGGGGCTGCCCGGCATGGACGGCCTGGAGGTCGCCCGCCGGCTGCGCGCCGACGGCCACACCGTGCCGATCCTCATCCTGACCGCGCGGGCCGACGAGGTGGACACCGTCGTCGGCCTGGACGCGGGCGCCGACGACTACGTCACCAAGCCGTTCCGGCTCGCCGAACTGCTCGCCCGGGTCCGGGCGCTGCTGCGGCGCGGCGCCGCGGAGCCGCAGCAGCCGCCGGCCACGCACGGGGTGCGGATCGACGTCGAGTCGCACCGCGCGTGGATGGGCGACGAGGAGCTCCAGCTCACCGCCAAGGAGTTCGACCTGCTGCGGGTGCTGGTGCGCGACGCCGGCCGCGTGGTCACCCGGGACCAGCTGATGCGCGAGGTCTGGGACACCACCTGGTGGTCGTCGACCAAGACCCTGGACATGCACATCTCCTGGCTGCGCAAGAAGCTGGGCGACGACGCGGCGAACCCCCGGTACATCGCCACCGTGCGCGGCGTGGGCTTCCGGTTCGAGAAGAGCTGAGCCCGGGTTCGGGCGATCACCACGGGTAAAGGACCATGCGCCGACGTCTCATCCAGTCCACCCTCGCCGTCGTCCTGGTGGTGATCGCCGTCTTCGGCGTCTCCCTCGTGATCGTGGAGACGCGGACGATCAGCAACAGCGCCCAGGAACGGGTGGAGTCCGAGGCGGTGCGGCTGGCCAGCATCGTGGACAGCCGGATCCTCGCCGCGGAGAACGTCAACGCGGACGTGCTGCGCAACCCGGTCAGCAAGGAGCAGTACGCGGTCATCAGCATGCCCGGCAAGCCGCCCATCGAGATCGGCAGCAGGCCCGAGGGCGACACCATCCACTCCACGCAGCACGGCGAGGAGGGCGAGACGGTCACCGTGCAGGAGCCCCGCTCCGCGGTGACCCGCGAGGTCGGCCGGACGCTGCTGATCATCGGGCTGGTCGCGCTGCTCGCGGTGATCGCGGCGGTGCTGCTCGCCGTACGGCAGGCCAGCCGGCTCGCCTCCCCGCTGACCGACCTCGCCGAGACCGCCGAACGCCTCGGCTCCGGCGACCCGCGCCCGCGGCACAAGCGGTACGGCGTCCCCGAGCTCGACCGGGTCGCCGATGTGCTGGACTCCTCCGCCGAGCGGATCGGGCGCATGCTGACGGCCGAGCGGCGCCTCGCGGCCGACGCCTCGCACCAGCTCCGCACCCCGCTCACCGCGCTGTCCATGCGGCTGGAGGAGATCACCCTCACCGACGACCCGGACACGGTGAAGGAGGAGGCCACCATCGCGCTGACCCAGGTGGAGCGGCTGACCGACGTGGTGGAGCGGCTGCTGACCAACTCGCGCGACCCGCGCACCGGCTCCGCGGTCTCCTTCGACCTGGACGAGGTCATCCAGCAGCAGCTCGCCGAGTGGCGGCCCGCCTACCGCAGCGCCGGCCGGGCCGTGGTCAGCTCCGGGAAGCGGCATCTGACGGCGGTGGGCACACCGGGCGCGGTCGCCCAGGTGCTGGCCGCGCTGATCGAGAACTCGCTGATGCACGGCGGCGGCACCGTCGCCCTGCGCACCCGGGTCACCGGCAACCAGGCGGTGATCGAGGTGACCGACGAGGGGCCGGGCGTGCCGGCCGACCTCGGCGCGCGGATCTTCGAGCGGACGATCAGCGGGCGGAACTCCACGGGCATCGGCCTGGCCGTCGCCCGGGACCTGGCGGAGGCGGACGGCGGCCGGCTGGAACTGCTCCAGGCGCAGCCGCCGGTGTTCGGCCTGTTCCTCTCCCGCACGGCCCCGGCGCGGAAGGCGGACGAGGACCGGCCGATGGTCCGCTGACCCGCCGCCGGGCGTCCGCTACGGCACACGCTGGTGGCGCGGCGCCGGCTGTGAGGGACCTTCCAGAATCGATTCCGCATCCGCCCCGGCCGGCAGCGCCCGGAACACCCAGCTGCGGTACGACCAGAACCGGAACAGCGTCGCGACGCCGATGCCGACGAACTTCCAGACGTTGTTCTGCAGCGGGCTGTCCCAGCCGAGACCGTAGGTCGCCAGGAACAGCACCCCGTTCTCGATCACCAGGCCGGCCAGGCTGAACAGCAGGAACAGCATCAGTTCCCGGGTGCGCCCGCTCTTGTCGCGGTCCCGGTAGGTCCAGTACCGGAAGCCGACGTAGTTGAAGACGATGGCCACGACGGTCGCGATGACGCTCGCGCGCACCACCGGCAGGTCGGAGACGTGCCGGACCAGGTTGAACACACCGAGATTGACCAGGACGCCGGCGGCGCCGACGGCGCCGAATCTGACCACTTCGCGTACGAGCCGTTGCACCCCCGAGGAACGAGGTTCCATGGCTGTGCAGCTCCCGTCGGTAGGTTTCGTCAACCCCGCCATGCTAGCCGTGCGGGGCCGCCGCCGCCCTGCGGACCGGGCCACGGCCCGCGAAGGGGCCGCCGCGCTCCGGCCGCCCCGGCGCGGCCGATACGCTAGGGGTGTGACGTTCCCGGTAGTCGGCATGGTCGGCGGGGGGCAGCTCGCGCGTATGACGCACGAGGCGGGCATCCCGTTGGGCATCAGGTTCAAGCTCCTCAGTGACACTCCTCAGGATTCCGCGGCGCAGGTCGTGAACGAAGTCGTCGTCGGCGACTATCGCGACCTGGACACGCTGCGCGAGTTCGCGCGCGGGTGCGATGTGATCACCTTCGATCACGAACACGTACCCACCGAGCACCTCAGGGCGCTCGAAGCGGACGGCATCCCCGTGCGCCCCGGCCCCGACGCGCTGGTGCACGCCCAGGACAAGGGCGTGATGCGCGCGCGGCTGGACGCGCTCGGCATCCCGTGCCCACGGCACCGGATCGTCGCCGATCCGGAGGATGTCGCCCGGTTCGCGGCGGAGGGCGACGGCTTCCCGGTCGTCCTGAAGACCGTCCGCGGCGGTTACGACGGCAAGGGCGTGTGGGTCGTGCGCAGCGCCGAGGAGGCCGCCGACCCGTTCCGCGCCGGCGTCCCGGTCCTCGCCGAGGAGAAGGTCGACTACGTCCGCGAACTCGCGGCCAACGTCGTCCGCTCCCCGCACGGCCAGGCCGTCGCCTACCCGGTCGTGGAGTCCCGGCAGGTCGACGGCGTCTGCGACACGGTGATCGCGCCCGCGCCCGGCCTGGAGGAGGACCTCGCCCTGCACGCCGAGCGGCTGGCCCTGACCATCGCCAAGGAGCTGGGCGTCGTCGGTCACCTCGCCGTCGAGCTGTTCCAGACCCGCGACGGCCGCGTCCTGGTCAACGAACTCGCGATGCGCCCGCACAACTCCGGCCACTGGTCCATGGACGGCGCGATCACCTCGCAGTTCGCCAACCACGTCCGCGCGGTGCTGGACCTGCCGCTGGGCGACCCGCGCCCGCGCGCCCCGTGGACGGTCATGGTCAACGTCCTGGGCGGCGACTACCCGGACATGTACTCCGCGTACCTGCACTGCATGGCCCGCGACCCCAAGCTGAAGATCCACATGTACGGCAAGGACGTGAAGCCCGGCCGCAAGGTCGGACACGTCAACACCTACGGCGACGACCTGGACGACGTGCTGGAGCGCGCCCGTCACGCAGCCGGCTACCTGAGAGGCACGATCACCGAATGAGCCCCGTTGTTGGCATCGTCATGGGGTCCGACTCGGACTGGCCCGTCATGGAAGCCGCCGCGAAGGCCCTGGGCGAGTTCGAGATCGCCTACGAGGTCGACGTCGTCTCCGCGCACCGCATGCCCCGCGAGATGATCGCGTACGGCGAGCAGGCCGCCGACCGCGGCCTGAAGGTGATCATCGCGGGCGCGGGCGGCGCCGCCCACCTGCCCGGCATGCTCGCCTCCGTCACCCCGCTGCCGGTCATCGGCGTGCCCGTGCCGCTGAAGTACCTGGACGGCATGGACTCGCTGCTGTCCATCGTGCAGATGCCGGCCGGCGTCCCGGTCGCCACGGTCTCCGTCGCCGGTGCCCGCAACGCCGGCCTGCTCGCGGCCCGCATCCTCGCCGCCCACGACGAGGACCTGCTGCACCGGATGCGCGACTTCCAGCAGGACCTCAACGACCAGGCCACCGAGAAGGGCAAGCGGCTGCGCGCCAAGGCCGAGGGCGCGAGCGGCTTCGGCTTCGGGAAGTGACGCCGTGACCGCACTGGAGGAGGCCCGCGCGCTGCTGCGCGAGTTCCCGGTCGTCGACGGCCACAACGACCTGCCGTGGGCGCTGCGCGAACAGGTCCGCTACGACCTCGACGCCCTGGACCTCGCCGGGCACCACCCCGGCCGGCTGCACACCGACCTGCCGCGGCTGCGCGCGGGCGGCGTCGGCGCCCAGTACTGGTCGGTGTACGTGCCGTCCGACCACCCCGAGCCGGTCGCGGCCACCCTGGAGCAGATCGACTGCGTCCGCCGGATGCTGGACCGCTACCCGGCGGACCTGGCGCCCGCGCTGACCGCCGCCGACCTGGAGGCGGCCCGCACCGAGGGCCGCATCGCCTCCCTCATGGGCGCCGAGGGCGGCCACTCCATCGCCAACTCCCTGGGCACCCTGCGCGGCCTGTACGCGCTCGGCGTGCGGTACCTGACGCTCACCCACAACCACAACGTGGACTGGGCGGACTCCGCGACCGACGTGCCCCGGGCCGGCGGCCTGACCGCCTTCGGCCGCGAGGTGGTCCGGGAGATGAACCGGCTCGGCATGCTGGTCGACCTCTCCCACGTGGCGGCCACGACCATGCGGGACGCGCTGGACGCCACCGCCGCGCCGGTGATCTTCTCGCACTCCTCCGCCCGCGCGGTGTGCGACCACCCGCGCAACATCCCCGACGACGTCCTGGAGCGGCTGCCCGCCAACGGCGGGGTGGCGATGGTGACGTTCGTGCCCAAGTTCGTCCTCCAGGCGGCCGTCGACTGGACGGCGGCGGCCGACGACAACC
The DNA here is from genome assembly GCF_044332325.1 of Streptomyces sp. NPDC017095. Classification (NCBI taxonomy): domain Bacteria; kingdom Bacillati; phylum Actinomycetota; class Actinomycetes; order Kitasatosporales; family Streptomycetaceae; genus Streptomyces; species Streptomyces sp. NPDC017095. Next base: position 41,425 of record NZ_JBIROU010000004.1, on the reverse strand, counting down.
TGCGCGCCCACGGCCTGCACCCCCTGGACACCGGCCCGGAGGCGATGCGGCTGCACCGCGCCTTCGAGGAGCGCAACCCGCGCCCGGTCGCCACGGCGTCCACGGTGGCGGACCACCTGGACCACATGCGCGAGGTGGCCGGCGTCGACCACCTGGGCATCGGCGGCGACTACGACGGCACCGCGTTCACACCGGACGGTCTGGACGACGTCTCCGGTTACCCGAACCTCGTCGCCGAGCTGCTGGACCGCGGCTGGTCCCGGACCGACCTGGCCAAGCTGACCTGGCAGAACGCGGTGCGGGTGCTGGGCGCGGCGGAGGACGTGGCCCGCGGCCACCAGGCCGCGCGCGGTCCGTCCGTGGCCACCATCGAGTCGCTGGACGGCCCGCGCGGCGAGAGCTGACCGGGTGACCCCCGAACGCGCCACTCACCAGGAGAGTTCCCTCCGCTCCGTGCGACCGTGTCGGTACGCCGGCCGGAGCCGCCGTAGCTCACGGCCGGCGTAGCCGCCGACGACGTACGGAGCCCGCCATGGCCGACCTCCAGGACGACATCCCCCTCGCCACCGAGGTCGGCCGGGACGACGGCCTGCCGGACGGCCCGCGCCCGGCCGGGCCCGGCGGTGGCTACGGCCCGCCGCCCCGGCCGGCCGGGGAGCTGCTGGAGCGGGCGCGCGCCGTGCTCGCCGCCCACCCGGTCGCCGACGGCTACAGCGGCCTGCCCTGGGCCCTGCGCCGGCTGCCCCGGTACGACCTGGAGCTGGGCGAGAGCGCCGTGGACACCGACCTGCCCCGGATGCGCGAGGGACACGTCGGCGCGCTGTTCTGGTCGCTGCACCTGCCCGACGGACCCGGCCGCGACCGCCCGGTGACGGCGACCCTGGAACAGCTGGACCTGGTCCGCACGGTCGTCGGGGCCCATCCGGAGGGGCTGCGGCTGGTGCGCACCGCCGGGCAGGTCATCGACGCCCGCAACCGCGGCCGGGTCGCCGTGGTGCTGGGCCCCGCGCACGGCGCCGCGCTGGACGGCTCCCTCGGCCTCCTGCGCGTCCTGCACGCCCTCGGGCTCCGCGTGCTCAGCCTCGCGGGCACCGCCTGGGCCGGCGCGTCCGGCCTGACCCGGTTCGGGGAGGAGGTGGTGCGCGAGATGAACCGGCTCGGCGTGCTCGCCGACGTCAGCGGCGCCGGTCCGGCCACCGTCGAGCGGACCGCCGCCCTGTCCAAGACCCCGGTGCTGTGCACCCGCTCGGCCGCCCGCGCCCTGCGCCCGCACCCGGCCAACCTGTCCGACCAGCTCCTCGCCGTGCTGGGCGGGGCGAAGGGCCTGTGCATGGTGCCGCTGACCGCCGAGCAGACCGGCCCGGCCGTCCCGGACGTCGCCGACCACCTGGAGCACATCCGTGACGTGGCCGGCCCCGAGTGCGTCGGCCTGTCCGGCAGCTACGACTGCGGGACCGTCCACCCCCGGGACCTCGCCGACGCCTCCCGCTATCCGCACCTGATCGCCGAGCTGCTCAGCCGCGGCTGGTCCGAGACCGAGCTGGCCCTGCTGACCTGGGGCAACGTCCAGCGGGTGCTGCGCAGCGCGGACTTCACGGCCCGGGCCGCGCAGCACCGCCGGGAGCCGACGGCGCCGCCCCGGACGACCGGCCTGGACGGACCTTAGGACCCCTCGATCCGGCACAGGCAGAACGGGTGCCCGGCCGGGTCGGCGTAGACCTGGAAGTCCTTCTTCTCGCGGTCCTCCAGGTCCAGCGGGCGGGCGCCGAGCGCGAGCACCCGCTCGTGTGCCGCGTCGACGTCCGCCCAGGTCGGGCCGGCGTCGAAGTCGAGGTGGAACTGCTGGCCGTTGCGGTCCGCGCGCGGCCACTGCGGCGGGGTGTGGTCCTCGGCCCGCTGGAAGGCCAGCCGGGGCCCGTCCGGCACCCGCAGGACGACCCAGTTGTCGTCCTCGGCCTGCGGGGTGCCGCCGGCCACCGCCGCGTAGAAGGCGGCCAGCGCGTGCGGGTCGGGGCAGTCGAGGACGATGCTGCGCAAACGGGCCACGGAAGCCATCAGGGTCCCTCCGGTCGTCTTCGGAAAGCGCCGCTAACCGGCGCACAGACAGAACGGGTGCCCAGCGGGGTCGGCGTAGACACGGAAGGTCCGGGACCGGTCCGCCGTGTCCAACGGCCGCGCGCCCAGCTCCAGCACCTCCTTCTCGGCCGTGTCCAGGTCGTCCACGGTCAGGTCCAGGTGGAACTGCTGGCCGTTGCGGTCCGCCCGCGGCCACTCCGGAGGGGTGTAGCCCGCGGCCTGCTGGAAGGCCAGCGTCCGCCCGTCGGGCAGGTTCAGGTCCACCCACTCGCCGTGCCCCTCCACCGTGCCGCCCAGCACGGCGGCGTAGAAGCCGGCCAGCGCGTACGGGTCGGGACAGTCCAGGACCACGACGTCCAGCTTGGCGAGAGCCATGACTACCTCCTTGCGTTGCCTGTACAGACGGGTAACCGGAAACGGTGGCAGCGAGACCCGCACCGGCGCGCCGGACACGCCGGTGCCGGCCGCCGGTGCCGGAGGCGGGCGCGCGGGGGCCGTGCCGCGCCGGAGGGGAAGGGCCGTGCGGCGTGGCGGCGATGGGGCAGAATTGCGCACAGACGCCGGTTCGGCCGACTGAGCCTCGGCCGAACCGGCGTCACCCGGCCCGGCCCCGTGCCCTCAGGCCGTCGGACGGCCCATCGCCCGGTAGGTCCAGCCGGCCCGCCGCCACAGCTCCGGGTCGAGCGTGTTGCGTCCGTCCAGCAGCACCCGGGCCGCCGCGGCCTCGCCGAGCACCACCGGGTCCAGCTCGCGGAACTCCCGCCACTCGGTGAGGTGCAGGACCACGTCGGCGCCCCGGACGGCCGCCTCGGCGGAGTCGGCGTAGCCCAGGGTCGGGAAGACCTTGCGGGCGTTGTCCATGCCCTTCGGGTCGTACACCGTCACCTGTCCGCCCTGGAGGTGGATCTGGCCGGCCACGTTCAGCGCGGGCGAGTCGCGGACGTCGTCCGAGTCCGGCTTGAAGGTGGCGCCGAGCACCGCGACCCGCTTGCCGAGGAAGGAGCCGCCGCCCAGCGCCTCCCGGGCCATCTCCACCATCTGGCCGCGCCGGCGCATGTTGATGGAGTCGATCTCGCGCAGGAAGGTCAGCGCCTGGTCGGCGCCCAGCTCGCCCGCGCGGGCCATGAACGCCCGGATGTCCTTGGGCAGGCAGCCGCCGCCGAAGCCGATGCCGGCGCGCAGGAACTTGGCCCCGATCCGGTCGTCGTACCCGATGGCCTCCGCGAGCCTGGCCACGTCGCCGTCGGCGGCCTCGCACACCTCCGCCATCGCGTTGATGAAGGAGATCTTGGTGGCGAGGAAGGAGTTCGCGGCCGTCTTCACCAGCTCCGCGGTCGGGAAGTCGGTGACGACGAACGGCGTGCCGGCCGCCAGCGGCGTCGCGTACACCTCGCGCAGCAGCTTCTCCGCGCGCTCGCTGCGCACGCCGACCACGATCCGGTCCGGGTGCAGGGTGTCCTTGACGGCGAAGCCCTCGCGCAGGAACTCCGGGTTCCAGGCCAGCTCGGCATCGCCGCCCGCGGGGGCGTGCGCGGCGAGGTAGGCGGCCAGCCGGTCGGCGGAGCCCACCGGCACGGTCGACTTGCCGACCACCAGCGCCGGGCCGCGCAGATGCGGGGCCAGGGAGGCGATCGCGGAGTCCACGTAGGACATGTCGCAGGCGTACTCGCCGTGCTTCTGCGGGGTGTTCACGCACACGAAGTGCACATCGCCGAAGGCGCCCGCCTCGGCCCAGTCCGTGGTGAACCGCAGCCGGCCGGAGGAGCCCTCGATCCCGGCCACATGCCGGCGCAGCAGCTCCTGCAGCCCCGGCTCGTACATCGGTGTCTCGCCGCGCTCCAGCAGGGCGATCTTCTCCGGTACGACGTCCAGGCCCAGCACCTCGAAGCCCAACTCGGCCATGGCCGCGGCGTGCGTGGCGCCTAGGTAGCCGGTGCCGATCACGGTGATCTTCAGGCTCATGGGTGCTCCAGCTCGGGTCCGTCGGTGGTGCGCGGTCATGCGCGCCCGAGCATATCCGGGCCTCTCACCGGGCAACTTCGCCGCTGTCGCGTAGCTCACGTAGGCGTGTTGGAGCGGGGCAACTAAAATTTGAGTTACTTAACGGTAATTAGCGTCAAGTATCACTGCGTCTTTGGAGCGTGAGAGACCGTGGCCGGATCGGCTGAGTTCGACCTGTACCGCCCGTCCGAGGAGCACGACATGCTCCGGGACGCCGTCCGCTCGCTGGTCGAGGCGAAGATCGCGCCGTACGCCGCGGCGGTGGACGAGGAGGCCCGCTTCCCGCAGGAGGCGCTGGACGCCCTGGTGGCCAACGACCTGCACGCCGTGCACGTCCCCGAGGAGTACGGCGGCTCCGGCGCCGACGCGCTCGCCACGGTCATCGTGATCGAGGAGGTGGCCCGCGCCTGCGTCTCCTCCTCGCTGATCCCCGCGGTGAACAAGCTGGGCTCGCTGCCGGTGATCCTGTCCGGCTCCGAGGAGCTGAAGAAGAAGTACCTGGGCCCGCTGGCCAAGGGCGACGTGATGTTCTCGTACTGCCTCTCCGAGCCGGAGGCGGGCTCGGACGCGGCCGGCATGAAGACCAAGGCCGTCCGCGACGGCGACCACTGGATCCTCAACGGCGTGAAGCGCTGGATCACCAACGCGGGCGTCTCCGAGTACTACACGGTGATGGCCGTGACCGACCCGGAGAAGCGCTCCAAGGGCATCTCCGCCTTCGTCGTCGAGAAGTCCGACCCGGGCGTCTCCTTCGGCGCCCCGGAGAAGAAGCTGGGCATCAAGGGCTCCCCGACCCGCGAGGTCTACTTCGACAACGTCCGCATCCCCGCCGACCGCATGATCGGCGAGGAGGGCACCGGCTTCCTGACGGCCATGAAGACCCTGGACCACACCCGCATCACCATCGCCGCCCAGGCCCTCGGTGTCGCCCAGGGCGCCCTCGACTACGCCAAGGGCTACGTCCAGGAGCGCAAGCAGTTCGGCAAGCCGATCGCCGACTTCCAGGGCATCCAGTTCATGCTCGCCGACATGTCCATGAAGATCTCGGCGGCCCGTGCCCTCACCTACCAGGCCGCCGCCGCCTCCGAGCGCGGCGACGCCGACCTCACCTATCTGGGCGCCGCCGCCAAGTGCTTCGCCTCGGACGTCGCGATGGAGGTCACCACCGACGCCGTCCAGCTCCTCGGCGGCTACGGCTACACCCGCGATTACCCGGTGGAACGCATGATGCGCGACGCCAAGATCACCCAGATCTACGAAGGCACGAACCAGGTCCAGCGGATCGTCATGGCCCGCAACCTGCCGTAACCCCCGCGGTTGCGGAACCCTGTGGAAGGCGCCCCTCCGGGCGCCTTCTCGTTTTTCCGGCCTCCCGGTGGGCCGGGGGCCGACGTGCGGGGTGGCTGTGCCGGACGTAGGACGGAAGCAGACGGGCCCGTTCCGGGCCCCGCCTTCCAGGAGGAGCCATGACCCAGTCGCAGTCGCAGACGCAGTCGATGCCTGCCCTCAGCGCGCAGATGCAGGAGTGCATCGAGGCCTGCATGAACTGCCACAGCATGTGCGAGGAGACCATGAGCGCCTGCATGCAGAAGGGCGGCCAGCAGCAGATGCAGATCATGCGCGCGCTGATGGACTGCTCCGAGGCGACCCGCATGTGCGCCGACATGATGATGCGCCGCTCGCCCATGTCCGCCGACATGTGCGCGCTGTGCGCCAAGGTGTGCGACATGTGCGCCGAGGCGTGTACGGCGATGCCGGACGATCAGCAGCTGATGCGCTGCGCGGAGGCGTGTCGCCGCTGTGCGCAGACCTGCCGGGCGATGGCGGGCGCCGGCAGCATGTGAGCCCCGCGCACCACGGCCGGGGGCGCCCGCCACGGGTGCCCCGGCCGTGGTGCGCATGCCCTAGTTCCCGGAGACGGTGACCTTCTCGTCGTTGTTCAGCTCGTCCACCAGGGTCTTCACCTTGGCCTTGTCCCAGAGGAGGTTGCCGCCGACCGAGCCGGAGATCGGCATGTTCATCGAGGTGCCGTCACCGCCGCTGACGCCCTTCATCGCCCAGAACATCGAGGCCAGGTCCCACAGGGACATGTCCTCGTCGACGATCAGGGAGTCCAGGCCCGCGCCCATGGTCGGGTAGAGCTTGAACGGGTTCAGGATCGTCGAGGGGGTGGCCACCTGGTGGGCCAGGGCGGCCAGGAACTTCTGCTGGTTCTTGGTGCGCTGGAGGTCGGACGCGGCGAACGCGTGCCGGGTGCGGACGAAGGCCAGGGCCTGCTGGCCGTCCAGGGTCTGCTTGCCCGCCTCGAAGTCGGCGCCCGACCACTTGTCCTTGAAGCCCTTGTCGATGTCGATCTCGACACCGCCCACCGCGTCCACGATGCCGGCGAAGCCCTGGAAACCGATCTCCACGTAGTGGTCGATGCGCAGCCCGGTGTTGGCCTCTATCGCGCGGACCAGCAGCGTCGGCCCGTCCTCCGCGTAGGTCGCGTTCAGCTTCGCGTGCCGGCCCTGCGCCGGGTAGACCTTCCCGGACGTCGAGCCCTCGTACGAGGGCACCACCACGTCCGAGTCGCGCGGCAGCGAGATCAGCGTGTCGCCGTTGTCGCCGACGTGCAGGATCATCATCGAGTCGGTGCGCTTGCCCTCCGCGCCGCCGGTGTGCAGCTTCTTCTCGTCCTCCTTGGACATGCCCTCACGACTGTCCGAGCCGACGATCAGGTAGTTCGTGCCGTCGCCCCCCTCGGGCCGGTCGATGACCTTGGACAGGTCCACCTCGCGGCGCAGCTTGGAGTCGGCCCAGAAGTAGGTCGAGACCGAGGTGACGACCACCACGGCCGCCAGCGTGATCGCGGTCCACTTGATCCGGCGCCGCCAGTTTGGCGCGGGACGCGGGGCGCGGCCGGGCGTGCCCGGGGTGCCGGCACCGCCGCCGGGCGTGCCGTAGACCTGGCCGGTGTTGTAGCCGGCGCCGTCGTCGTGCCCCCGGCCGTCGACGTACGACGGCTGGCGCGGCACACCGGCCTGGTGCGGCGGCGCGGCCGGGCCGGGCTCGCCGTACGCCGAGCGCGGTCCGGGCGGCACCGCCGGGCCGCGCCGCACCTGACGCATCACGCGGGCGCTCTCCGGCTGCGCGCCGGCGCTGCCGCGTCCGTAGCGCGGGCCGCGGTTGTCGTCGGACCATCCCTCGGGCCAGTCATTCATGGGCCCCAGTGTGCCGGGCGCCGGTATGTCCCGTACAAGGGCTGTCGGAAAATCAGGGCGGTGCTGTTGCGAAGCCGACACAAAGTCCGCGAATGGTCCCTCGGCATAAGGTGGAGGGCATGACAGACCAGGCCATGGAAGCGGAACCGGACCAGGAGACGGACATCCCGGGCAAACCCACGTCCGCTTCGCGCACCACCCTCAGCCACATCATGACCCACAACGACACCAACCTGCTGGGCACGGTGCACGGCGGGGTGATCATGAAGCTGGTCGACGACGCGGCGGGCGCCGTGGCCGGCCGGCACTCCGGCGGCCCCGCCGTCACCGCGTCCATGGACGAGATGGCGTTCCTGGAGCCGGTCCGCGTCGGCGACCTGGTCCACGTCAAGGCCCAGGTGAACTGGACCGGCCGCACCTCCATGGAGATCGGCGTCCGGGTCCTCGCCGAACGCTGGAACGAATCCGCGCCGGCCACCCAGGTCGGCTCCGCCTATCTGGTCTTCGCGGCCGTGGACGCCGACGGCAAGCCGCGCCGGGTGCCGCCGGTCCTGCCCGAGACCGACCGCGACCGCCGCCGCTACCAGGAGGCCCAGATCCGCCGCACCCACCGCCTGGCCCGCCGCCGGGCCATCCGCGAACTGCGCGAGCGCAGGACGGCGGAGGGGTTCGAGGAGTAGACGGGGAGCCCCGCCCCGCTCAGCACGTCACCTCGTTGCCGCGCACGACGTTCTGCTCCGGCCGGCCCGGGTCGTCGAAGCGGACCTGGCGGACGTGGGTGAAGTCGGTGCCGGCCGTCACCTTCAGCAGCGGGCCCTGGCCCGGCACCGCGCGCAGCTCGCTGCCCGGCAGGGCCGCGGCCAGGGAGCGGGCGGAGCGGTCCCAGCGCGGGTCGTAGAAGACCACCGTGCGCGGCGTGTGGGCCGGCGCGGTGACCGGCTGGCGGGTGGTCGCGAAACCGGTCGCCGCGAGCGCCGCGTCGACCCGCTTGCCCAGCCCGGCCGTGCCGCTGCCGTTCGCCACCTGCACCCGGACGGTGTCCGGGGCCACCTCCACCGGCACCGGGGCGGGCGCCGGGGACCGGCGCGGACGGTCCGTGCTCAGCGGCTTGTCGTCGCGCAGCGCGCCGAACAGCCGCGCCGCCTTCGCCGGGTCCCACTTCAGCGTCGAGCCGAGGCCCTTGACCCGGTAGTCGAGCTGTCCGATGGGCACGGTGGTGAACTCGGAGGAGGACGGCGAGAAGTCCCGCATCGCCCGGCCGAGGTCCAGCAGCTCGTCGGTGCCGAAGCCCGCGTCCGCGCGGACCGAGCCCAGCACGGCCCGGGTCACGTCCCGGAACCGCATCGGGTTCAGCAGCACCCCGGAGGAGGTCGCTTTGTCGATCAGCGCGGCCAGGAACCGCTGCTGCCGCTTCATCCGGCCCAGGTCGCTGGCCCCGTCGACATGCCGGGCGCGGACGTACTGCAGCGCCCGCCCGCCCGGCAGGACATGCCGGCCCGGCGCCAGGTCGAGCCCGGTGTACCGGTCCTTCAGCGGGGTCGGCGTGCACACCTCGACCCCGCCGAGCACGTCCACGGTCCGCATGAAGCTGGTGAAGTCGACCTCCAGATAGTGGTCGATCTTCACGTGGGTCATGTTCTCGACCGTGCGGATGGTCAGCTGCGGACCGCCCTCGGCGTAGGCCGCGTTCAGCTTCACCGGGTGCGGGCCGTGGTGCCGCCCCGAGGTCTGGTCGACGTGCGCCGGGATCTCGGCGTAGGAGTCACGCGGCAGGCTCACCACCGTGGCCCGCTCCCGGTCCTCGGCGATGTGCACGATCATCATGGTGTCGGTGCAGTGGCAGGGCTCGCCGCCCAGCCGGTAGGCACGCCGGTCCCGCTCGCTGATCTTGTCCCGGCCGTCGGTGCCGACCAGCAGGACGTTCATGCCGTGGCCGCCCCGGGGCCGGTTCTTCATGTCCTTGAAGGCGTCGATCCGGGCGATGCCCGCGTCCAGGCTGCTGACCACGGCGTGGCCGATCCCGGCGGAGGCGAGCACCACCACCGACAAGGTGGTGAGCGCCCGCATGGCCCAGCGGGGCCGCCGCGGCGGCCGGACGGGCCGCACGGGCCGCTCGGGCGGGCGCGGCACACGGCGGGGCGGCTGCGGGCGGCGCTGTGAGGGCGCCGGGGACCGGGGCGGGCTGGACAAGGAGGACACCTCCGGACGAGGCCGTACGCGGGATCCGGGAGCACAGTAGGCCGATACGATCTCCAGCCCGCGCCGCAGGCCCGGCGGCGCGCATCCGTGTCCCCCGTTCGCGGTAACGTGAGGCTCCTATGAACGCCAAGCCCGACGTGCGGCTCCCCGCTGTGTCCGTGATCATGCCCGTCCTCAACGAGGAGCGGCATCTGCGCGGGGCCGTCCAAGCGATCCTCGCGCAGGAGTACGCCGGCGAGCTGGAGGTCGTGATCGCCCTGGGTCCGTCCACGGACCGCACGGACGAGATCGCCGCCGAGCTGGTCCGCGCGGACCCCCGCGTGCACACCGTGCCCAACCCGTCCGGCCGCACCCCGGCCGCGCTGAACGCGGCGATCAAGGCCTCCCGGCATCCGGTCGTGGTCCGCGTGGACGGCCACGGCATGCTCTCGCCCGACTACATCGCCACCGCCGTGCGGCTGCTGGAGGAGACCGGCGCGCAGAACGTCGGCGGCATCATGCACGCCGAGGGCGAGAACGACTGGGAGCGCGCGGTGGCCGCCGCGATGACCTCCAGGATCGGCGTCGGCAACGCGGCCTTCCACACCGGCGGCGAGGCCGGCCCCGCCGAGACCGTCTACCTCGGGGTGTTCCGGCGCGCGGCGCTGGAGCAGCAGGGCGGTTACAACGAGGAGTTCATCCGCGCCCAGGACTGGGAGCTGAACTTCCGCATCCGCGAGGCGGGCGGACTGATCTGGTTCTCGCCCGAGCTGAGGGTGTCGTACCGGCCGCGTCCGTCCGTGCGCGCGCTGGCCCGGCAGTACAAGGACTACGGCCGCTGGCGGCACGTCGTCGCCCGCTACCACTCGGGCTCCATCAACCTGCGCTACCTCGCCCCGCCCGTGGCCGTGTGCGCGATCGCGGCGGGCCTGGTCGCCGGCGTGGCGCTGACCCCGTGGGCCCTGGTGGTCCCCGGCGGCTACCTGGCGGCGATCGTCGCGGGCTCCGTCCCGGCCGGCCGGGGACTGCCGGCGGCGGCCCGGCTGCGGATACCCGTGGCCCTCGCCACCATGCACATGTCCTGGGGCTGGGGCTTCCTGACCAGCCCGAAGTCGCTGGCCCGCAAGGTCATCGCCTCCCGCCGGCCGGCCGTCGCGAACTGAGCGTCCGCCAGGGCCCCCGTCCGCGCGGGAGGGGGCCCTGTCAGCGCCGGCGGCCGCTCACCACTGGTAGACGCTGTAGACGTCCATGCACTTGGTGGTGTCCGAGCCGTTGACCGCGTCGGTGTTGTCGGGCAGGTCCCCGGCCTCCGGCTCCGACGTCTTCGGGTACGACGGGCCGGTGCGCCAGTCCGCGCCGACCACGACGGTCACGCCGGACACGTCGGTCGACTTCTGCACCTGCTCCCGCGGGATGCCCAGCGCGTCGGCCACCGCCTGGGCGTCACCCTCCAGGTCCGCGCTCGGATACCGCACGACCGTCTTCTCCTCGGCCAGGCTCCCCGAGGTGTCGGCCTGCGCCCGGGTGTAGCCCTTGTCCACCAGTTCCCGGCCGATCGCCGACGCCCGCTGCGCCACCGCGCCCTCGGTGGAGGTCCGGGTGGCGTTCCGCACCAGCACGCCGAGCCGGCCCGGATCGAGCGAGGGCTTCTTGGCCGGCTCGTCCTTGCCCGCGTCCTTCCCGTCCTTCCCGCCGTTCTTGTCGAACGCCACGTCGTCCCGGAGCATCCGCCACATCTTGTCGGCGTTGGCCTCGTCCGGTACGACGTGGTTCTCGTCCTGCGGGTCCCGCTTGTTCGGCATGGTCACCGAGGTGATGCGGTCCGCCGGCACCGACTTCATCTGCATGCCGAGGGCGTAGAGCTCCTTGACCGTGCCGATCTCCTCCGACACCTTCAGCGACTTGGTCGCCGCGTCGGCCAGGTCCATCAGCCGGCCGGTGTCGGTGAACACGTTCTGCTTCTTCAGCGTGCGGATCATCGAGTTCAGGTACATGTGCTGGGCGCGGGCCCGCATCAGGTCGTCGCCCCAGGCGTGCCGGGTGCGCAGCCACTGCAGGGCCTGCTCGCCCTGCACCTTGTGCGTGCCCTTGGTCATCTTCAGCCCGGAGCCGCCGGACACGGTGGCCGTCGGCCGGTCCCACACGTTCTGGTTCACGCAGACGTCCACCCCGCCGATGGCGTCGGCCATCCGCACCACGCCCGCGAAGTCGATCGTCATCCAGTGGTCGATATAGACCCCGGTGAGGTTCTCCCAGGTGAGCAGCGTGCAGCCGGCTCCGCCGCGGGCCAGGGTGACGTTGATGATGTCGTTCGTCGGCGGGTAGGTCTTCCCGGTGTCCGGGTCCTTGCACTCGGGGATGTCCACCCGGGTGTCCCGCGGGATGCTGACCATGGCGGCGCTCTTGCGGTCCGCGGAGAGATGGATGAGCATCTGCACGTCCGCGAGCGGCGGGTCGCCGGCGTGGTCGCGGCTGCCGCCCAGCTTCACGTTCTCCTTGGAGTTCCGGCTGTCGGAGCCGATGAGCAGGATGTTCAGCGGGGTCTGCCCGGCCGCGTTGGGCGCGGTGCGGTGCGCCTTGGAGTCGTCACCGTTGGCCCGCCGGCCCTTCTGGATATTGCCGTTGAGATGCTGGTAGTACAGGTATCCGGCTCCCGCCGTGCCGAGTATCACCACCGCCAGCACCATCGCCGACCAGCGCAGCGTGCGCCGTCTGCGCCGCTTGCGGTCGGCCGTCGTCTGCGTCCGCCGTCTGTCTCGGTCTCCGCGCCGGCCCGGACGTGCCGGCGCGTCCGGGGGCTGCGGTGTGCGCGCCACCGTGCCCTCGACCGCCGGAGCCCCCCCGCGCACCTCGCTCTGCGCCACTCCCTGCCCTCCCCACACCCTTGCGCCAAGCAACGGGCCCGCCCCGCGTCCGGTTAGACGCACGACGGGCCCCTTGGGTTACCTACGAGGCGCACTTCACCTTGTCCGCCGTGGACTTGTCGACCTTCGGCGCCTTTGTCGGAGGTGTCAGGGAGATCCCGGCTCCCTTGAAGTCCTTGCCCAGGGTCAGCGTCATCGCCGGCAGTCCCTGTCCGTTGGTCACGCTCTCGCCCGGCTTCAGCGCGGATCCGGACAAGCCCATGATCGCGGCCAGCCGGCGCGCCTGGGCCGCCTGGTCGGGCGCGTACTCGAGCGTGGTCCGGCTCAGTGCCGCCGGGGCGTTGCCGTCGTTCTCCGACTTGGTCACGCCCGCGTCGTTCTGCAGCCAGTTGAGCACCGCCTGGGCGCTGCCGGTCTCGGCGCCGCCGTTGAGGATGCGCACCCGCACCTCGGAGGCGGGCGCCTTGGTGCCCTTCAGCCGGGCGGCCCGGGCGTCCTTCGCCGCCTTCTGCTTCTTCTTCACCTCGGTGAAGGACACGTCGTTCTGGACCGCCTGGAAGACCTGCGGGGCCAGCGCCGGGTCGATGATCACCGTCTTGTGCGTGACTCCGTCGGCCGGGTTGTCCTTGACCGGCACCGTCGTGAAGGCCAGGTTCTTCGGGTCCAGCTTGCCCAGCTCCAGACCCAGGTCCTTCAGCTTGCCGATGTCGTCCAGCTTGTCGTCGACGGTCAGCGCCTTGGTGCCGGCCTCCGCCAGCTTCACCATCTTCGTCGGGCTGGTGAGCGTGTCGTTGCCCTTCAGCTTGCGCATCAGCGCGCCGAGGAACTGCTGCTGCAGCCCGATCCGGCTCAGGTCGCCGCCGAAGCCGACGGAGTGCCGGGTGCGCACGAACGCCAGCGCCTGCTCACCGGAGATCCTGTGCGTGCCCTCGGACAGCTTCAGGTGCGAGTCCGGGTCGTCGATGTCCTTGGCCAGGCACACGTCGACGCCGCCGACCGCCTCGGTCAGCGTCTTGACCGCGTTGAAGTCGGCCACCATGAAGTCGTCCGGCTTGATCCCGGTCAGCTCCGTCACCGTGCGCATGGTGCAGCTCGGCGTACGGTCGTCCTGCCCGAGGCTGGTGTTGAAGCGGACGCCCTGGGAGCCCGGGATGACCTTCTCGCTGCCGTCCTCCTGCCGGGTCGGGCAGTCCGGGATGTCCGTGATCAGGTCGCGCGGGATGCTCAGGGCGGTGGCGTTGGACCGGTCCTTGGAGACGTGCAGCAGGATCGTGGTGTCGGCGTGCCCGACGCTGCCCGCGTCGCCGTAGCCCTCGTTGCCCTTGCCGGTGCGCTTGTCGGTGCCGATCAGCAGGATGTTGATCGCCTCGTCCTTGCTGAAGCCGCCGGTGCTCGCGCCGTCGTCGGACACGGACGTGATGTTGTCGTTCAGGTGCTTGATGTAGAGGTAGCCGGCGGCCGACACGGCCACCAGCACGAAGGCCATGGAACCGCCGGTCCACAGCAGCGCCTTCTTCGCCTTCGACGTCTTCTTCACCGGACGACGGGCCGCGCGCCGGCCCTGGGGCGGCTCCGGTTCGGCGCTCCGGCGCCGCGCCGAGCGCGGTGCGGGCACCTCGCCACCGCGCGCCCGCGAGGTCCCCCGGGCCTCGCCGGACTGCGGGTTCCCGCCGCCGGACGGGCGTTTCCCGCCGCCGGTCTGCCCCGTGTCCCGGGCCGCCCGCCGCGGACGGCCGTCCGCGGCGCCGGCGCCGTCCCGGGCGGACGGTCTGCGCGGTCCGGGAACCGGCGGCTGCGCTGCGGAAGGGCTCAGTCGCAGTTCGTATTCGCCGGTGTTCGGATTGAGTACCCACTGGTCTGCGGGGTCGATGTTCTCCGCCCGCCCACGGCCTTGCGCGTCCACGGTTGTCCGAATCCTCCGTCGGGGCCCACGCGGCGCCTTCCCCCTGCAAGGCGCTCGGGTCTCGGTGAAACAGTGCACGACCCAGGACGGACCTCGCGGCCAGGTGCACCGGATCGCTCACACTATCCGCCCAGTTCAGCGTCGGGCGACGCCGGTGACAAATTCCACCTGCCTACAACGGGCAATCCGCCTCATTTTCTGAACGGAAGACCGCTGTTTTTGGTACGCGCCTTACTCACAGGTGTGTTCGGAGGCCGTGTAACCGCGGAACGTCGGCACCGGCGAGGGCCCGTCCGGGCCGCCCGCACCGGTGTCCCGCCGGGGAACGCCCGGTGAATTCTCCCGGCTCACGGCCACCGGCTGGTCGGCCCGCAGCCGGGCGAACAGTTCCTCGGCCTCCGGCTCCACGAGCTGGTCGCGATTGGCGTCGTAGACGTACGACTTCCGCGGCACCGTCAGGAACCGGACCTGCGCGGTGGGGATGTCGCGCAGTCCGCGCGCCAACTGGTACAGGCCCCGCAGACTCGCCAGTTCCGGGTCGGTGGTCAGCGCGGAGGTCGCCGCGTCCAGCAGCGGGTACAGCTTCACCGGGTTCAGCAGCACGTCGTCACCGCGCACCTTGTCCACGAGCGCGCCGAGGAACCGCTGCTGCCGGTCCATCCGCTCGGTGTCGCTGCCGTTCCCGAGCGACTTGCGGGCACGCACGTACCCGAGCGCCTGCTCCCCGTCGAGCGTGACCTTCCCCGCGGGCAGCCGCAGCTTCGCCGCCTTGTCGTCCACGGGCTCCTTCAGGCACACCCGCACGCCGTCGACGGCGTCCACCATCTCCTTGAACCCGCTGAAGTCCACCACCAGGTGATGGTCGATCCGGATGCCCGTGAGCAGCTCGGCGGTCCGCACCGTGCACGCCGAACCGCCCACCTCGAAGGCGTGGTTGAACATGGCGAACACCGGGTCGCTGCGCCTGCCGTCCGCCCGCCGGCAGGACGGGATGTCCACCATCAGGTCCCGGGGCAGCGAGACGGCGGTGGCGCCGGCCCGGCCGGCGGCCAGGTGCAGCAGGATCGTCGTGTCCGAGCGCTCGCCGCGGATGCCCTTGCCGTAGGCCTGGTTGCCGTCCCCGGCCCGGGTGTCGGACCCGATCAGCAGGATGTTCTGCGCGCCCCGCACCAGCGCGGTGGGCCGCTCCCGCTCGTAGCGCGCGAGTTCGGCGGCGGCGGCCTCGTCGGCGGTGATGTTGGCGCTGAGCCGGGCGTAGACGGCCCAGCCCGCCCCGGCGGCCGCGAGGAGCAGGACGGCCGCCGCGAGCGCCGAGTTCCGCAGCAAGCGCCGCCGGCGCCGTCCCGGCCCGTTCCCCGTGGCGGAGGGACCCGGACCGGGGGGCCTGCCTGCGGTGTCGGTCACGGTGGGGCCGTCCCCTCATCGCGTACGGGCGTCACGTGCTGCCCTTACGACGATGGCGGCGAGCGGCGCCGACAGCGCCCGGTGCTACTCCGAACGGGGGACCCGGGGTCTGTCGTCCGGATCAGCCCGGCATGATCCGGACGAGGGGCCCTAGCGGCGCACCACGGTCACCCGCTCGCTCTCCACCCGCTTGGCGAGGGCCTCCTCGTCCAGCCGCTCCGCGTTGCGGACCAGCACCACGGACCCGCCGACGGCCAGCGGCGCGTACAGCCCCGCGGCGAGCCCCTCCCAGGTGTCGTACGGCAGCCCGGACAGCACCCTGGAGCCGGGCCCGGTCAGGCCCAGCGACGGCGCCTCGGCGACGGCCCGTTCGACGGCCTCCGCGCCGCTGAACTCCCGCCCGGCCACGATGAGCGCCGGCTCCCGGGGGTCCACCGGGGCGAACGGGGCGAACCGGTCGCCCTGGCCCGGCACTTCCACGGCGTAGTCGGCGAACCCGGCCGGGGTCTGCGGGAAACGTCCGCCGAGCGGCCGCAGCGCCAGCGCGACCCGCTCGCCGGGGCAGGCGCGCGCGGCGTCGAGCGCGTCCGGCCCGCTCACCACCACGTCGGCCGCCGCCGGGTCCCCGGCGACGTCGGCGACCGCGCCCACCGAGGAACAGGCCAGCAGCCACACCGCCGTCTGCCAGTGCGCGGGCAGCAGCAGCGCGACGCGGTCGCCGGGTCCGGCGGCCAGGTCGCCCTGGAGGAGGTTGGCGGTCTTGGCCACCCAGTTGGCGAAGGTGGCCACGGACAGTTCGACGCGTTCGCCCGTGGCGTCGTCGTAGAAGGTCACCAGCGGGCGGCCGGGATCCGCGGCGAGCGCGGAAGCCAGCAGGTCGGCGGGGGTGCGATCGGTGGCGTTCACGCGGGACAGGGTACGCGCGGGCCGGCGGGCACGAGGGCGGCCGGGGCCACCGGTTCGGCGGAACGGTTTCCGACGCTCCGTCAATTTGCCTATAGACATATGTGTAAGTATATGCCCAAGATCGTACGCATGCGTGGATTCCTCACTTTCTCTCCTGGCGTCTCCCCGCGCGCCGTCCGCCCGATCGGTGTCACCTGCGCCGCGGTCGCCGCCCTGCTGCCGGCCCCGCCGGCGCGGGCCGTGCCGGCCGCCCCGGCTACGGCGGCGGTCCCGGCCGCGACGCCCGTCACGGCCGTGGGCGAGCCGACCGGGGGCGCGGTCCCGGGCAGGACCCGTTCGCTGCCGCTTGCCCCGCTCTCCCGGACGCGCGCCGCCGGCGCGGCCCCGGAACAGGGGGTGTACCGCGCCGCCACCGGCCGCTTCGCGCTGGTCGGCGTGGTCTGGGACGACCCCGGCAGCGCGCTGCGCGGCCGGGCGCGGGTGCGCACCCGGTCCGCCGGGACGGGGCGCTGGACCGGCTGGCGGGACATCGAGACGCACCACGCCGACCACGGCGCGGACCCGGGCGCGGCGGACCGTGCCGCCCGGCCGGTGCGCGGCGGGACGGCGCCGCTGTGGGTGGGCGCCTCGGACGGCGTGGAGGTACGGGTGCGCGCGGAGGGCACGGGCGGAGCGGACGGCACGGGGACCGGGGACCGGCGGGCGGGAGCGGTGCGGCCGGCCGCGTCGTCCGGGCCGTCGTCCAGGCTGCCGTCGGGGCTGCGTCTGGAGCTGGTCGATCCCGGTGGGGACGCCGGGGGGACGGCGGACGCGGAGCCGGGCGCGAAGTCCGGGGAGCCGGGGGAGGCGGCGCCCGGGTCCGGCCCGGCCGACGACCCGCCCCACACCGAGCTGGACACGGAGGCGTCGATCGCCGCGTCGGGCGCCAACTCCGACATCACCGCCTTCGGCGCCACCGAGATCCCGGAACTGGACCGGCAGGCCACCGAGGACGAGATGACCCTGCTGCTGGGCCCGGCGCGGACCAAGCCGTACATCGGGCCGCGCCCGCGGATCGTCACCCGCCGGGGCTGGGGCGCCGACGAGTCACTGCGCGAACGCGGGTTCGTCTACACGAAGAAGATCAAGGCGGCCTTCGTGCACCACACGGCCTCGGGCAACACCTACACCTGCGCCCAGGCACCCTCGGTCATCCGCGGCATCTACCGCTACCACGTCAGAAGCATGGGCTGGCGGGACATCGGCTACAACTTCCTGGCCGACAAGTGCGGAACCCTCTACGAGGGCCGGGCCGGGGGCGTGGCGAAGGCGGTGCTCGGCGCGCACACCCTGGGGTTCAACACCGACAGCATGGGCATCGCCGTGATCGGCACGTACGGCACCGCCCGGCCGCCGGGCGCCGCGGTCACGGCCGTGGCCCGGCTCACCGCGTGGAAGCTGGGGCTGTACGGCGTCGACCCGCGGGCCAAGACGCAGCTCACCTCGGGCGGCGGCAACCTCTTCGCCAAGGGCAGGAGCGTACGGCTGAACGTGATCTCCGGCCACCGGGACGGGTACGCCACCGAGTGCCCCGGAAAACGGCTCTACGCCGAGCTGGGCACCGCCCGCACCGGCGCGGCGGACTACCAGGGGCGCTGAGGAGGGTGCGGACGGGGGAAACCGCGCGCCGATCCCGCTGGACACCGCGCGGCCGGCGCGGGCCGCACCGGCCGGTCTGCATACACTGACCGGCCGAAACGAGAGCCGACGAGCAGTGCGGCCGGTCCCGGCAGGAAGCAGAGACGACAGGTGAAAGAAGCGATCCTCCTGGTCGGCGGCAAAGGCACCCGGCTGCGCCCGCTCACGGTGCACACGCCCAAGCCGATGGTCCCGGCCGCCGGGGTGCCGTTCCTCACCCACCAGCTCGCGCGGGCGCGGGCGGCGGGCGTCGAGCACATCATCCTCGCCACCAGCTATCTCGCCGAGGTCTTCGAGCCGTACTTCGGCGACGGCTCCGCCCTGGGCCTGCACCTGGAGTACGTCACGGAGGAGGAGCCCCTCGGCACCGGCGGCGCCCTGCGCAACGTCGCCGGGCGGCTGCACTCCGGTCCCGACGACCCGGTGCTGGTCTTCAACGGCGACATCCTGACCGGCCTGGACATCAGGGCGCTGGTGGACACGCACCAGTCGGCCGGCGCCGACGTCTCGCTCCATCTGACCCAGGTGACGGACCCGCGCGCGTACGGCCTGGTGCCCACGGACGGCACCGGGCGGGTCCTGGCCTTCCTGGAGAAGCCGCAGACACCGGAGGAGATCGTCACCGACCAGATCAACGCGGGGGCGTACGTCTTCCGGCGCTCGGTCATCGACACCATCCCGGCGGGCCGCCCGGTCTCGGTCGAACGCGAGACGTTCCCGGGCCTGCTGGCCGCGGGAGCCCACCTCCAGGGCATGGTCGACTCCACCTACTGGCTGGACCTCGGCACCCCGGCCGCCTTCGTCCGCGGCTCGGCCGACCTGGTCCTCGGCCGCGCGCCGTCCCCGGCCGTCCCCGGCCGCTGCGGCGACCGGCTCGTGCTGCCCACGGCCACGGTGGCGCCGGACGCCAAGCTGACCGGCGGCACGGTGGTCGGCGAGGGCGCGTCCGTGGCCCGGGGAGCGCGGGTCTCCGGCTCGACCATCCTGCCCGGTGCCGTCATCGAGCCCGGCGCCGTCATCACCGACTCCCTCATCGGCAGCCGCGCCCGGGTCGGCGAGCGCTCCGTCCTCACCGGCACGGTCGTCGGCGACGGCGCGGTCGTCGGGGCCGACAACGAACTGCGGGAGGGGGCCCGGATCTGGTGCGACGCCCGCATCCCGGCGGGCGCGGTGAGATTCTCCCCGGACCGGTAGCCGGGCGCCGCCGGACGCCCCCCGGCACCCTCACAGCAGCCCGATGTCCACCCGGGGCATCTTCGGCTTGCGCCGGGCCGGCACGTGCCCGCTCAGCAGGATCAGCCGGGCCGCCCGGTGCCGCTGCCCGGCATACGGCTCCAGCAGCCGCAGCATCGCGGAGTCGTCCGCGTCCCGGTCGCCCGCCAGCGCCCACCCCACGATCCCGGGCAGGTGCAGGTCCCCGACGGTCACCTCGTCGGCCGCCCCGTGACTGCGCTGCACGACCTCCGCCGACGTCCAGGGCCCCACCCCCGGCACGACCTCCAGCCGGGCCCGGGCCCGCGCCGCCGGCATCCCCGCGGCCTGCTCCAGCCGCGCGGCCAGCCGCACGGCCCGCAGGATGGTGGCCGCCCGCTTGTCGTCCACACCGGCCCGGTGCCACTCCCAGGACGGGATCAGCGACCATGTCCGCGCGGCCGGCATCACGCACATCGGCCGTTCGCCCGCGCCCGCGGGTCCCGGCGCCGGCTCCCCGAACCGCCGGACGAGCAGCCGCCACGCCCGGTACGCCTCGTCGGTCGTGACCTTCTGCTCCAGCACCGACGGGATCAGCGACTCCAGCACCAGCCCGGTCCGGGTCAGCCGGAGCCCCGGCCGCCGGTGCCGGGCCAGCGCGACCACCCGGTGCCGCGGCACGAACGCCCCGGGATCGTCGGCGGCACCGAGCAGCTGCGGCAACTGCTCCAGCAGCCACTCCGCCCCCGGGCCCCACGCCTCGCCGGTCACCTCACCGCCGTACGCGCGCACCCGCACGGTGCCCGGACCGGCGGGCGTACGGCAGGCCCGCCACACGGAGCCGTCCGCGGTGGCCCGGAACGTCGGGTCGGCGGGCCCGCGGCGCAGCGGCCCGAGGGTCAGCCCGAGGTCCAGCGGCCCGTCGGGCACCCACCGCCGTGTCCGCGCGGGCGCCGCCTGGCGGGGTATCCCGGCGGCCCCGGCGGGCAGGGGGGCGCCTCCCGCGCCTCCCGCGCCTTCCGGGCCGCGGGGGAGCGTGGGCCGCTGGGGGAAACGTCCTGCCACGAAGGAGTCCTAGGGGGAGCCGGGGGAGGTGCCCGAGGTGCCGGTGCCGCCCTACGAGGGTAGGCGCTCGGCGCTCACCGCACCTCCACGAACGCTTCCGCCTCCCGCCGCGGCCGCGGTCCCGGCTCCCCGGCCGGATGGCCGACCGCCACCGCGCCCATCGGATCCCAGTCCGCCGGCAGCTCCAGCACCTCGCGCACCACGTCCCGGCAGAACATCGTGGAGGACACCCACGCCGAGCCCAGCCGCTCCCCGGCCAGCGCGACCAGCAGGTTCTGCACGCCCGCGCCCAGCGCGACCACGAACATCTCCCGCTCGGCGCCGTCGCGCCGGGCGTCCCCGTAGGTGTGCGAGCCGTCCATGACGAGGCAGGGCACGATCAGATACGGCGCGCGCCGCAGCACGTCACCGCGCCGGACGCGCCTGGCGATGGACTCCTCGCTCTTGCCGTCCCGGCGCAGGTCGGCGATCCAGGCGTCCCGCATCGCGTCCAGCAGCCGTACCCGCGAGCGCTCCGACTCCAGCAGCACGAACCGCCAGGGCGTGGTGTGGTGCGGGGCGGGCGCGGTGACCGCCGCGGCCACCGCGCGGCGGACGGCGCCGGGGTCCACGGGCTCGTCGGCGAAGTCCCGCACGGTGCGGCGCTGGGTGACGGCCTCCCGGACCGCCTCGGAGGTGCCGAGCCGGAACATGTCGTCCCGCGCCCCGCGCACCAGCGCGCGGGCGCCCTCGCCGGCCTCGGGGTGCACGGCGCCGGGGAGCCCGCGCAGCACGGCCACCGGCCGCCCCGCCGCCTTGCCCTTGACCAGGTCGCCGGCGGCGGCCAGCTCGTCCGCCGTGGCGACGACGGTCGCGCTGAGCGGATTGCCGTGCGCGTCCGTGCCCCCGCGCAGGTCGTCCAGCACGCGCACCCCGGCGGCGCCGATCGCCACGTCCGTCAGTCCCGTGCGCCAGGGCCGCCCGAAGGTGTCGGTGACGAGGACACCGACATCGACGCCGAGCGCGTCCCGCAGGCCGGCCCGGATCGCGCGCGCGGACGCGTCCGGGTCCTCGGGCAGCAGCAGCACGGTCCCGGCCGGGGTGTTGGAGGCGTCGACGCCGGCGGCGGCCATCACCAGGCCCTGCCGGTTCTCCACGATGCGCAGCGGGCCGCGCCGGGCCACCACGCGCACCGTCTCCGCGTCGATCGCGGCCTCCCGGTCGGCCGCCCGCACCACCCGGCCCTCCGCCTTGGAAACGATCTTGGAGGTGACGATCACGACATCCCCGTCGGCCAGGTCCGGTCCGGCGGCGGCGATCAGCTTGGCGAGGTCGTCGCCCGGCCGCACCTCGGGGATGCCGGACAGGGCCCAGACCCGGTACCCGGGCCGCTCGTCCGCCGCGGCGGACGCCGTCCCGCTCACGCGCCCCGCACCTCCTCGGCCAGCGCCAGCGCCTCCCGCGCCATCCGGGCGGTCGCGTCCACGTCGGTCATCATCAGCGGGACGGCCCGGCAGCGGATGCCGTCCGCCTCGACCCGCTCCACCGCGCCGGCGTCTACCGTGTCGACCAGCCAGCCGTCCAGCAGCCCGGGGCCGTAGTGCTCGGCGACCGCGGCGGCCGTGGACTCCACGCCGACCGCGGCGAGCACCTTGTCGGCCATCCCGCGCACGGGCGCGTCCCCGACGATCGGGGAGAGGCCGACCACCGGCACGCCCGCGTCCGCGATGGCCCCGCGGATGCCGGGCACGGCGAGGATGGTGCCGATGGACACCACCGGGTTGGACGGCGGGAAGAGGATCACGTCCGCCGCGGCGATGGCCTCCAGGACGCCCGGGGCGGGCTTGGCCTGCTCGGCGCCGACCGGGACGATGGCCTCGGCCGGGACGGAGGCGCGCAGCCGCACCCAGTACTCCTGGAAGTGCACCGCCTTGCGCTCGCCGTCCAGTTGCACGGCGACGTGCGTCTCGACGCGGTCGTCGGTCATCGGGATCAGCTTCACGCCCGGCTGCCAGCGGTCGCACAGCGCCTCGGTGACCGCGCTGAGCGGGAAGCCGGCGCCGAGCATCTGCGTCCGCACGATGTGCGTGGCGAAGTCACGGTCGCCGAGCCCGAACCACTCCGGTCCGACGCCGTAGGCCGCCAGTTCCTCCTTGAGGTGGAAGCTCTCGTCGGCCCGCCCCCAGCCCTGTTCCTCGTTGATGCCGCCGCCCAGCGTGTACATCACCGTGTCCAGGTCCGGGCAGACCTTCAGACCGAAGAGATGGATGTCGTCGCCGGTGTTGCCGATGACCGTGATGTCCGCGTCCGGCGCGGCCCGCTTCAGACCGCGCAGGAAACGGGCACCGCCGATGCCCCCTGCCAGAACCACAATGCGCATGGGAGCCAGTCTTGCAGGCGGGGCCGACAACGTGTCAGCCAGTCGGCCCGTCAGGCGGTCACCGCGCGCGCCGCGGTGTGCGGTCCGGTGCGCGCCGCGCAGTGCGGGGAGGTGTGCATCGGCATCTCGGTCAGGCCCGGGTGGTACACGTGCAGGCTGACCGCCGGTTCCAGCGCGTCGTTGACGACCTCGTGCACGTACCCGGGCGCGAACACCCGCTGGGCGCCCGCCGCCAGCGCGCGCGTGCCGCGCGCGGTGTGCTCGGTGAGGGTGCCCTCCAGGACGGTGAGCACACCGGAGGAGCGCCCGTGGCCGTGCCGTCCGCTGCCCTGTCCGGGCACCCAGGACAGCAGCCACACCTCGTAGCCGGGGCCGGTGCGCAGCCGGTGGTACCAGCGGGTGGTGGCGTCGAACCGGACCAGGTGTGCCCACTGGTCGCGGTCGGCGGCGATCGAACGGGCGAGCCCCGCGAACTCGGCGACGGTGGCCGGGTGCGCGCGCGGCGGCTGGAGCAGGTGCGGGACTTCGAGGATGTCGCCGGCGATCTGGAGGTCGTTGTCGCTGTTCATCGGGGTGCGGTGGTCCTCGGCGAAGGGTGGGGGCTGGAGCTGGGGGCGGAGCTGGGTGACGCGTGGGGGCCGCCCGGGTCGCGGGCGGGCGGGAGACGCCCTGGATCAGGGATCAGCAGACGCGGTACGCGGCCGGGCCGGGATGGGCTCGGGAACAGCCGGAGCGGACGTGGCTCAACAGCTGGGACAGCAACAACAGCTACAGCGCGCGCGGGCGGCACCGAGGGACCCGGCGGAGCGGGTCGAGGTGAGTGCCAAGTTCGCGAGCATGCCCACTAGGACATCGGTTCACACGCGCAGTGTCAACTCGACGCCCGTTATGTGGGACATGTTTCACCGCATCCGGTTTATTTCTTAGGTGAAAGGTTTGCTCAGAGGGGTCTCGGGACACATGGGGCACATCCGAGCGCGTGAGCCTCGCGGAACGCGATCGAACACGGAGGCGTCCTTCTCCGTACAGAGATCTGTACGGGGTGCGGCCGCCCCCGTGGGTCCTGCTGCGTGTCAAGGTTTATGGCGATTTGAACACTTTCCGCACGGCCTTGGTTCCGCAGAGTGAATAACGGGCCCAATAGCAGATCTCGGCTTGACTCGCCCGGAGCAGCACACTTGTAATTTCACTCGTGTCGTTCAGCCGGAACGGTAACGGCCACGCACGGGGACGCGAAGACAGACGAGGGGCGCACATGACCGAGCTGGTGCAGCAACTGCTGGTCGACGACGCGGACGAGGAACTCGGCTGGCAGGAGCGCGCGCTGTGCGCCCAGACCGACCCCGAGTCCTTCTTTCCCGAGAAGGGCGGCTCCACCAGAGAGGCCAAGAAGGTCTGCCTCGCCTGCGAGGTCCGCTCCGAGTGCCTCGAGTACGCCCTCGCCAACGACGAGCGCTTCGGCATCTGGGGTGGTCTGTCCGAGCGCGAACGCCGCCGGCTGAAGAAGGCCGCCGTCTGACACGGCCCGGCGGACGCGCACCCACACCGCCGCGTGCGGACGCGCACGCCCACCCACCCGTACCTCCGCGTACGCACCCGAACGTCACGAACGGCCCGCCGCCCACGGGTTATCCACAGGCGGCGGGCCGTCGTCATGGCCAGCCGATAGTGTGGGCGCTCGTCCGAGACGCCCGCTGTCCCCTCGGCGCACGAGGAGGCGCGGGCGTCCACCGCAGTCCATCGAACCGGGGCCCGTACCTCGATGTCCGTGCACAGCCATGCGGCAGCCCGACACGGCGCTGCCACCGCCGGGTCCGACCCGTCGTCCCGCCCGCTCGGGTCCGACCCGTCGTCCCGCTCGGTCGTGTCTGACCCGTCCCGCTCGGTCGTGTCTGACCCGTCCCGCTCGGTCGTGTCTGACCCGTCCCGCCCGCCCGAGTTCCCGCGCCACGTCGTGACCGCCGTCCTCGTCTCCCACGACGGGGCCCGCTGGCTGCCCGACGCGCTCGCCGGGCTGCTCGGCCAGGAGCGCCCCGTCCAGTACGCGGTGGCCGCCGACACCGGCAGCGCGGACGACTCCGCCCACCTGCTCGCCGAGGCTCTCGGCGACGCGAGCGTGCTGCACCTCGCCCGCCGTACCGGCTTCGGCCAGGCCGTGGAGGAGGCCAGCCGCACCGCGCCCGTCCTCGGCCCCGGGGAACTGCCGTACCTCACGCGTCCCAGCGGCTGGGACCCCGTCACGCGCAGCTGGCACGACGACGCCTACGACCTGCCCGAACTGCCGCACGGCGAACCCGTCCAGTGGCTGTGGCTGCTGCACGACGACTGCGCGCCCGAACCCGACGCCCTCGCCCAGCTGCTGCGGGTCGTCGACAACGAACTCGAACTCGGCCGCGACGACGTGGCGATCGTCGGCCCCAAGCTGCGCGGCTGGTACGACCGCCGCCAACTGCTGGAGGTCGGCGTCTCCATCGCCAACTCCGGCCGCCGCTGGACCGGTCTGGACCGCCGCGAACAGGACCAGGGCCAGCACGACCACGTCCGCGCCGTGCTGTCGGTGTCCACCGCCGGCATGCTCGTCCGCCGCGATGTCTTCGAACAGCTCGGCGGGTTCGACCGCAGACTGCCCCTGATGCGCGACGACGTCGACCTGTGCTGGCGCGCCCACACCGCCGGCCACCGCGTCCTGGTCGCACCCGACGCCGTCGTCCGGCACGCCGAGGCCGCCTCCCGCGAGCGCCGCGCGGTCGACTGCGCCGGCCGCGCCACCGCCTCCCCGCACAAGGTCGACAAGGCCGGCGCCGTCTACACCCTGCTCGCCAACGCCCGTACGGCCGCGCTGCCCTGGGTGCTGCTGCGGCTCGTCCTCGGCACCGTCCTGCGCACCCTCGCCTACCTCGTCGGCAAGGTCCCCGGCCAGGCCCTCGACGAGATCCGCGGTCTGCTGAGCACCCTGCTGCGGCCCGAGCGGATCATCGCCGCCCGGCGCCGCCGCGGCCCCGCGCGCATCGACAAGGGCGAACTGCGCGCGCTCTTCCCGCCGCCCGGCGCCACCGTCCGGGCCACCGTGGAACAGCTCGCGGGCAACCTCGGCGGCGGCGGCGACACCGACACCTCCTCGGCCGGCCGGCACGGCGGCGCCGTGGAGTCCGGGCCCGGCGGCGACGACGCCGACTTCCTGGAGGTCGAGCAGTTCGCCCGGCTCAAGCGGATCGCCCGCCGGCCCGGCCCGGTGCTCTTCCTCGTCCTGCTGCTCGTCTCCCTCGCCGCCTGCCGCGCCCTGCTCGGCGGCGGCGCGCTCGCCGGCGGCGCCCTGCTGCCCGCCCCGGCCGGCGCCGGCGACCTGTGGTCCCGCTACCTGGACGCCTGGCATCCGACCGGCACCGGCGGCACCTCCTCCGCACCGCCCTACCTGGCCGTCGTCGCCACCCTCGGCTCGCTCCTGTTCGGCTCCGCCGGCCTGGCCGTCACCGTCCTGCTGGTCGGCTCGGTGCCGCTCGCCGGATGCACCGCCTACTTCGCCTCCCGGCCCCTGGTCACCTCCCGGCTGCTGCGCGCCTGGGCCGCCGTCGCCTACGCCTTCCTGCCCGCCACCACCGGCGCCCTGGCCGGCGGCCGGATCGGCACCGCCGTCCTCGCCGTGCTGCTGCCGCTCCTCGCGCGCGCCGGCATCGCCGCCAGCGGCCTGGCCCACCGCGCCGGCCCGCGCGGCAGCTGGCGCGCCACCTGGGCGTACGCGCTGCTGCTCACCGTCACCACCGCCTGCACCCCGATCGTCTGGCCCCTCGCGCTGCTGCTCGGCCTCGGCGTGCTGGTGCTGCGCCGCGGCGACCTCCCCGCCTACGGCCTGCGCTTCCTCGCCCAGCTCGGCACCCCGCTGCTGATCCTCGCCCCCTGGTCGCTGACCCTGTTCCCGGCCGGCTTCTTCCGCGAGGCCGGCCTGGAGTACGGCCCGTCCGCCGCCTCCGCGCTCGACCTGCTCGGCGCCGCTCCCGGCGGCCCCGGCACCGTGCACGGCCTGATGCTCATCGGCATCGTGCTCGCCGCGCTCGGCGCCCTGCTGCGCTCCGAACGCCGGCTCGGCATCCGTACCGCCTGGGCCGTCGCCCTGACCGGCCTCGTCTTCGCGGTCCTGTCCGACAAGTCCGCCTGGGCCGGACCCGCCACCCTCGTCTACGGCATCGCCCTGCTGGCCGCCGCCGTCCTCGGCGCCGACGGCGCCCGCGCCCGCGTGGCCGAGCAGAGCTTCGGCTGGCGCCAGCCCGTCGCCGCGCTGATCGCCTTCGCCTCGGCCGCCGGCCCGCTGCTCGTCGCCGCCGGCTGGATGATCCGCGGCGCCGACGGCCCGCTGGAGCGCCGCGACCCTGCCCAGGTGCCCGCGTTCGTCGCCGAGGACTCCACCGGCGGCGACCAGGCCCGCACCCTGGTCCTCGACAGCGACTCCGGCGCGCGCGTGCGCTACACCCTGGTCCGCGGTGCCGGCGCCCGCATGGGAGACGCCGAGCTCACCGCCGCCGACGGCGGCAACGCCCGCCTGGACAAGACCGTCGCCCATCTGGTGGCCGGCTCCGGCGCCGACCAGGCCGACGAACTCGGCGGCTTCGCCGTGCGGTACGTCCTCGTCCACAAGGGCGCCCCGCGCGAGATCACCCGCGTCCTCGACGCCACTCCCGGCCTGTCCCGGCTCAGCCGGCAGAACGGCATCGCCCTGTGGCGCGTGGACCAGCGCACCGCCCGCGCCGCCATCCTGCCCGCCGGCGGCACGGGCACGGCCCAGCCGGTCACCGCGGGCCCGGTGGAGGTCCACACCACGGTCCCCGCCGGTGCCGACGGGCGCGTCCTGCGGCTCGCCGACAGCGCGGCCGGCGGCTGGACGGCCACCCTGGACGGCAAGCCGCTCACCCCGACCACCGTCGACGGCTGGGCCCAGGGCTTCCGGCTGCCCTCCGCCGGAGGCAGGCTGGACGTCACCTACGACACCCCGTTCACCCGGACCGCCTGGCTCTGGGCGCAGGGCCTGCTCGCCGTCGTCCTGGTCGTCCTCGCCCTGCCCGGCCGCCGCCGCGACGTCGACGACGACCTGCCCGAGGAGCAGCCCGTGCCCGCCCAGGCCACCGCCGGCGAGGGCCGCCGCGCCCGCCGGCTGCGCGCCCAGGCCGAGGCGCCGCCCGCCGGGGAGCAGCCCGCCGGGGAGCAGCCCGCCCCGGCCCCGGCCGAGCCCCCGGCCGCCGAGCCCCACCAGCAGCCGTACGACGAGTGGAACCCGGCCACCTACGAGAACACGGCCTATCCCACCGACCCGTACCAGACCACGACCGGCTACGACCAGCAGCCCTACCAGCAGCCCGACCCGTACCAGCCGGCCCCGTACGACCCCTACGGCTACGGCACCACCGACGGCGAGCCGTCCTACGACCCGGCGGCCTACCCGCAGCAGGGCTACGACCCGGCGTACGACCCCGGCCGGCCCGAGCACCCCCACGGCACCGCCAGCCAGCGCCCCGACGGGAGCCAGCAGTGAACCGCGCCACCCTGTCCCTGATCGCCGGCACGGCCGCGCTGGCCGCCGTCACCGGATACGCCGCGTTCGACTCGCCGTCCGCGTCCGGCGCCGCCTCCGAGGCGGCCGCCCGGCTGCCGGTGGAGCGCACCAGCCTGGTGTGCCCGGCGCCGAGCACGTCGGACATCGCCGAGACGTCGTACACGTCGTTCACACCCGTCACCCAGGGCGCCGCGAGCGGCGGCAAGGCCCTGCTCCAGGCGGCCGGCGCCCGCAAGGCCGGGCACCCGGTGCTCACCCCGAAGGCGCCCGGCACACCCGCCGCCGGCGACGCCTCCGGCGGCGACGCGTCCGCGCTCCTCGGCACCGCGGACGGCGCGTTCGCGCCCGGCTGGACCGTCCAGGAGACCACCGAGGTCGCCGCCGGCACCGGCCGCGGCCTCCAGGGCGTCACCTGCACCGGCGCCGACACCGAGTTCTGGTTCCCGGGCGCCGGCACGGCCGCCGGCCGCACCGACTACGTCCACCTGACCAACCCGGACGACTCCGCCGCCGTGGTCGACATCGAGCTGTACGGCAAGGACGGCGCGATCAAGGCCCCGCTGGGCGAGAACGTCACCGTCAAGCCGCACGCGAGCGACGCGATCCTGCTCCCCACGCTCACCGACGAACGGCAGTCCGACCTGACCGTGCACGTCAGCGTGCGCAGCGGCCGGGTCGGCGCGGCCGTGCAGGCCCTGGACGACAAGGCGGGCGGCGACTGGCTGGCGGCCGCCGCCGACCCGGCCGGCAGCCTGGTCCTGCCCGGCATCCCGAAGGACGCCACCGACGTCCGCCTGATCGCCTTCAGCCCCGGTGACGACGACGCCGACCTGAAGATCCGCCTCTCCTCGCCGGGCGGCCTGATCACCCCGGCGGGCAACGAGAGCCTGCACGTCAAGTCCGGCATGACCGCGGCGGTCGACCTCGGCGACGTCACCCGCGGCGAGGCCGGCTCGCTGGTCCTCACGCCCACCGACCGGGACGTCCCGGTCGTCGCGGCGCTCCAGGTGGTCCGGGGCAAGGGCGACGGGCGGGAGACGGCGTTCATCCCGGCCACCGCGGCCGTCGGCACGCGCGCGACCGCGGCCGGCAACAGCGCGAAGGGCACGACACTGGCCCTGACGGCGCCCGGCGGCACGGCCACGGTCAAGGTCACGGCCTCGGCGGGCAGCGAGGGCGGCACACCGGCGACCAAGACCTACACGATCAGGTCCGGCACCACGCAGAACGTCGACGCGCCGGTCCCGGCGGGCCTGAAGGGCACCTACGCCCTCACGGTGGAGCCCGCCTCCGGCGCCCCGGTCTACGCCTCGCGCACCCTGGAGGCCACCGGCTCGGGCGTGCCCGCCTTCACCGTCCAGACCCTCCCGAACGACCACGGTCTGGTGGCGGTCCCGGAGACGGAACAGGACGTGTCGGTCCTGCTGAAGTGACCGCCCGCGCCCCCGCGAGGGGCGCGGGCCACCGCCGACAGCGGCCCCGGCGGGCGCCGGGGCCGCTCCACCGGCGAGGGCTAGTCCTCGCCGTACCGGGGGTCGACCGTCTCCGGCGTCAGCCCGAGCAGCTCGGCCACCTGCTCCACCACCACCTCGTGCACCAGCGCGGCCCGCTCGTCGCGTCCCTTGGACCGGATCTCCACCGGCCGCCGGTACACCACGACCCGGGCCCGCTGCCCGTCCCGCGCGGGCACGACCCCGCCGAGCGGCACGGCCTCGTCCGCCCAGGCCATCCCCTCGTCCCGGCCGTCCAGCCGGGGCACCTCCAGCACGAGGAAGTCGATGTCCGCCAGCTGCGGCCACCGCCGTTCGAGACGCTCCACGGAGTCCTGCACCAGGTCCGCGAACACCTCGGCACGGCTGGCCGCCAGCGGCACCTGCGGCGGCGCGATCGGCCCTCGCATGCCCCGCCCGTGGCGATCACGACGACGGGGCCCGGGGCCGCTGGCAGGGGGCGGTACACGGTTGTCCATCACGGTGCAGCGTAGTCCCCGCAGCCCGCGCCCGTCCGGCTCCCCACGGGAACCGGACCGCGCCCGCCGTGTCGCGGGATGACCATTCCGGCCAACGTCTGACTCGTTTCCGTAACTCTCCGAGACCACCGGACTCAGGGCGATTGACGGGGTTTGTACCGGCTCATGACCGGAGGGGACGGTTCCGGACATGAGCCGCGAACTCGTCCATGCAGGTCAATGAGGTCCGCTCGAAGGGGTGTGTGGGGTGTTTCACAGCACGACACGGGGGAGTGACCTGGTGGAGAGTCGTCGCGGCCCGCTCAAGAGTGCGGTACCGTCCAACGTCGTGAGCCCTGTACGTCGCTGTTCGCGCACCGCCTGCGGCCGACCCGCCGTCGCGACGCTGACGTACGTCTACGCCGACTCGACCGCGGTCCTCGGCCCGCTCGCCACCTACGCCGAACCCCACTGCTACGACCTGTGCGCCGAGCACTCCGAGCGCCTCACCGCCCCGCGCGGCTGGGAGGTCGTCCGGCTCCTCGACGGCTCCGCGCCCGCGCGGCCCAGCGGGGACGACCTGGAAGCGCTCGCCAACGCCGTGCGCGAGGCGGCCCGCCCCCAGCAGCGCGCGGCCGAGGCCAGCGGCGGCGGGGCCCGCACCGTGGACCCCATGGAAGTCGCCCGCCGCGGTCACCTGAGGGTCCTGCGCTCCCCGGACAACTGAGCCGGTCGCGCTTCCGAGATCACCTTTGCCCCCGACGGGTAGTTTGTGGGCACCCCTAGGACTTTCAGGAGGTTGGCCGTGGCCGATCTGTCGCAGATCGTGAAGGCGTACGACGTACGCGGAGTGGTTCCGGACCAGTGGGACGAGACGCTGGCCGCACACTTCGGCGCCGCCTTCGCGGACGTGACGGCGGCCACGGCCATCGTCGTCGGCCACGACATGCGGCCCTCGTCCCCGGCCCTCTCCCGCGCCTTCGCGCGCGGCGCGGCGGACCGCGGTGCGGACGTCGTCGAGATCGGCCTGTGCTCCACCGACCAGCTGTACTACGCCTCCGGCACGCTGGACGTCCCGGGTGCCATGTTCACGGCCTCCCACAACCCGGCCCAGTACAACGGCATCAAGATGTGCCGCGCCGGCGCCGCCCCCGTCGGCCGGGACACCGGCCTGACGCAGATCCGCGAGCTGGTCGAGCGCCGGCTGGCCGAGGGCGCCCCGGAACCCGTGGACCGGCCGGGAACCCTCACCGCGCGCGAGACGCTGGAGGACTACGCGGCGCACCTGCGCTCCCTGGTCGACCTCGGCTCCATCCGCCCGCTGAAGGTCGTGGTCGACGCCGGCAACGGCATGGGCGGCCACACGGTCCCGCCGGTCTTCGCCGGCCTGCCCCTGACCCTCGTCCCGATGTACTTCGAACTGGACGGCACCTTCCCCAACCACGAGGCCAACCCGCTCGACCCGGCCAACCTCGTGGACCTGAGCAAGCGGGTCCCGGTCGAGGGCGCCGACCTCGGCATCGCCTTCGACGGCGACGCCGACCGCTGCTTCGTCGTGGACGAGAACGGCGACCCGGTCTCCCCGTCCGCGATCACCGCCCTGGTCGCCGCCCGCGAACTGGCCCGCAACGGCGGCGAGGGCACCGTCATCCACAACCTGATCACCTCCCGCACGGTCCCGGAGGTGGTGCGCGAGAACGGCGGCACCCCGGTCCGCACCCGGGTCGGCCACTCCTTCATCAAGGCCGAGATGGCCCGCACCGGCGCCATCTTCGGCGGCGAGCACTCCGCGCACTACTACTTCAAGGACTTCTGGAACGCCGACACGGGCATGCTGGCCGCCCTGCACGTCCTCGCGGCCCTGGGCGAGCAGGAGGGCCCGCTGTCCGCCCTGGTCGCGCAGTACGACCGCTACCGCGGTTCCGGCGAGATCAACTCCACCGTCGCCGACCAGTCCGGGCGCCTCGCCGCGATCCGCGCCGCGTACGAGGGCCGCGCCGGCGTCACCCTGGACGACCTCGACGGTCTCACGGTGGCCGCCGGCGACTGGTGGTTCAACGTCCGCCCGTCCAACACCGAGCCCCTCCTCCGGCTGAACGCCGAAGCCACGGACGAGGCCACGATGACCCGGGTCCGCGACGAGGCGCTGGCGATCATCAGGGGCTGAGCGGCCCGCCCAACGGCGGTACGCTGACCAGGCTTGTCCACCGACCCACATCCGTCTCCGAAGGGACATCCCATGGCGCTCGAAGCCGGCCTCCTGGAGATCCTCGCCTGCCCGGCCTGCCACGCCCCCCTGACGGAGCAGGACACCGAGCTGATCTGCGCCGGCCAGGACTGCGGCCTCGCCTACCCGGTCCGCGACGGCATCCCCGTCCTGCTGGTCGACGAGGCCCGCCGCCCCGGGTGACCGGCTCCGTCACGTCGTAGCACCCCAGGATCCCCGGCGACCGGAGGCTGCCGCCCATGCTGGACGAATCGCTGCTCGACACCCCGGAGGGCCTCGCCGAGGCCGACCGCCGAGGTCTGCTGCGCGGCGCGGCGGAGGCCGGCGCCCGCGTCCGCACCGCCGCCCGGCACGCCGCCGAGGCCGGCATCGGCGAGCTGAAACCCGACGGCCGCCCCCGCGCGGTCCTCATCGCGGGCCCCGGCGCCGCCGCCACCCACACCGCCGACCTCCTCGGCACGCTGGCCGGCCCCGGCAGCCCCGTCGTCCGCCTCGCCCCCTCCGGCGTCGCCCCGGCCGCGGGCGCCCTGCGCTGGGAGCTCCCCGGCTGGGCCGGTTCCGTGGACCTGCTGCTCATCGCCACCCCGGACGGCACCGAACCGAGCCTCGCCCTCCTCGCCGAGCAGGCCTACCGCCGCGGCTGCTCCGTCGTCGCCGTGGCCCCGGCGGGCACCCCGCTCGCCGACGCGGTCGCCGGCGCCCACGGCCTGTTCGCCCCGATGGCCACGACGCCCTACGACCAGGAGGAGCCGCTCGCCGCCTCCTCCCCGGGCGTCTTCTGGGCGCTGCTGACCCCGCTGCTGGTGCTCCTGGACCGGGTCGGCCTGCTCGCCGCCCCGCCGGACACCCTGGAGAAGGTCGCCGGCCGGCTGGACCACATCGCGGAGCGCTGCGGCCCCGCCATCGCCACCTACAGCAACCCGGCCAAGACCCTCGCCGCCGAACTCGCCGACGCGCTGCCGCTGGTGTGGACGGAAGGCACCTCGGCCGGTCCGGCGGGCCGCCGGTTCGCCGCCGCCCTCGCCGAACTCGCCGGCCGCCCCGCCCTGGTCGCCGAACTGCCCGAGGCGCTCGCCGCGCACAGCGCCCTGCTGGCCGGCCCGCTCGCCGCCAGCGCCGACCCGGACGACTTCTTCCGCGACCGCGTGACGGAGCCGCCCGCGCTGCACGCGCGCGTGGTGCTGCTGCGCGACCGCCCGAGCGGCGGCATCAGCGCGGCCCCCGCCGCCCGTGACATGGCCCTCAGCCACGACACGCCCATCAGCGAACTCGAACCCGAGGAGGGCGGCGATCTGGAGACCCTCGCGGAACTGATCGCCGTCACGGATTTCGCCGCCGTTTACCTGGCGCTCGCTTCCGGGGCCTGATCTGACTCCAGGCCGGCCGCACGCGCCGGCCGGCCCGCGCACGTACGGAGACAGAGAAGACACATGGACCGCCTCGACAACACCATCCGGCCCTACGCCTGGGGCTCGCCCACCGCCATCCCGCGGCTCCTGGGTATCGAGCCGACCGGCCAGCCCCAGGCGGAGATGTGGATGGGCGCGCACCCCGGCGCCCCGTCGCGCACCCCGCGCGGCACCCTCGCCGAGGTCGTCGAGGCCGCCCCGGAGCGGGAACTCGGCGCCCGCGCGGTCGCCCGGTTCGGCCCGCGGCTGCCGTTCCTGCTCAAACTCCTCGCCGCCGGCGCCCCCCTGTCCCTCCAGGTGCACCCGGACCTGGAACAGGCCAGGGCGGGGTACGCCGACGAGGAGCGGCGCGGCATCCCGGCCGACGCCCCGCACCGCAACTACAAGGACGCCAACCACAAACCCGAACTGCTCTGCGCCCTCACCGCGTTCGACGGCCTGTGCGGCTTCCGCGCCCCGCTCCAGGCCGCCGGCCTGCTCGACGGACTCGGCGTCGGCTCCCTCACGCCGTACGTCGACCTGCTGCACGCCCACCCCGAGGACGCGGCGCTGCGCGAGGTCCTCACCGCGGTCCTCACCGCCGACCCCGAGGAGATGGCCCGCACGGTCGCCGAGGCCACCGCCGCCTGCACCCGCCTCGGCGGCGCCTACGCCCCCTACGCCGAGATCGCCCACCACTACCCGGGCGACCCCGGCGTCATCGCGGCCATGCTCCTCAACCACGTCCGGCTCCAGCCCGGCGAGGCCCTGTACCTCGGCGCCGGCATCCCGCACGCCTACCTCGGCGGCCTCGGCGTCGAGATCATGGCCAACTCCGACAACGTCCTGCGCTGCGGCCTGACCCCCAAGCACGTCGACGTCCCCGAACTGCTGCGGATCGTGCGCTTCGCACCGAGCGACCCGGGCGTGCTGCGCCCGGAGGCCTCCCCGGACGGCGAGGAGGTCTACGAGACGCCGACCGACGAGTTCCGCCTCTCCCGCTACGTCCTGCCCGAGGGCGGCTCCACCCACGACCTGACCCGGGACGCCCCGCAGATCCTGCTCTGCACGGCCGGCGCCGTCCGGGCGGGCACGGACGAGCTGCGCCCCGGCCGGTCGGTCTTCGTCCCGGCCGGCGAGAGGACGGAGATCTCGGGCGCGGGCACGCTCTTCCGCGCCACCGTGACCGTATGACCGGGCATGACCGGGCCTGTGGGCAGGCGGCCGTCCGGCTGACCGGACGGGTGGACACCTGACGCCCCGGTGCCCGGCCGGGCTGCAAGAATGGCCCACCGGCAAAGGCCGGGCAAAACCGGGTACCCGCCCGGACGGACGAGGCCGGCAGAGGCGAAGGGACAACGCGGACACATGAGCGCGTCAGGCGGTACCAAGGCGATCGTGGCGGCACTCGGCGCCAATCTCGCGATCGCGGCATCGAAGTTCGTGGCGTTCGCGTTCAGCGGCTCCTCCTCGATGCTCGCCGAGGGCGTCCACTCGCTCGCGGACTCCGGCAACCAGTTCCTGCTGCTCGTCGGCGGCAAGAAGGCCCAGCGCGAGGCCACCCCGCAACACCCGTTCGGCTACGGCCGCGAGCGCTTCATCTACGCCTTCCTCGTCTCGATCGTGCTCTTCTCCATCGGCGGCATGTTCGCGATCTACGAGGGCTACGAGAAGATCCGCAACCCGCACGAACTGGAGCACTGGTACTGGCCGGTGGGCGTCCTCCTCTTCGCGATCGTCGCCGAGGGCTTCTCCTTCCGCACGGCCATCAAGGAGTCCAACGTGACCCGCGGCGCGCTCTCCTGGAAGGAGTTCATCCGCCGCGCCAAGGCCCCCGAGCTGCCCGTCGTCCTGCTGGAGGACTTCGGCGCGCTCATCGGTCTGGTCCTCGCCCTCGGCGGCGTCGGCCTCGCCCTGCTCACCGGTGACGGCGTCTGGGACGGCATCGGCACCCTCTGCATCGGCGTCCTGCTCGTCCTGATCGCCCTCGTCCTGGCCGCCGAGACCAAGTCGCTCCTGCTCGGCGAGGCCGCGGGTCTCGACGTGGTCCGGCAGATCGAGGCCGCGATGGTCGACGGCGCCACGGTGCCCCGCATCATCCACATGCGCACCCTGCACCTCGGCCCCGAGGAACTGCTGATCGCCGCGAAGATCGCCGTCCGGCACGACGACACCGCGGCCGAGGTCGCGACCGCCATCAACGCCGCCGAGACCCGCATCCGCGCCGCCGTCCCCATCGCCCGCGTCATCTACCTGGAACCGGACATCTACAGCGAGACCGAGGCCGCCAAGGGCCCTGACCCGGAGGCCACCCCGGGCGGCCCGGCCCCGCACGCCACCGGTCACTGACGGCCGTGCCGGCCGTCGCCCGTCCGGCCGCGCCGCCGGCGCCTCCCGGGGCCGGAACACCCCGCACCCGGCCCCGGAAAGACGCCCGGATCACCGAGACGGACTGGGGACGACCGGGCCGTCCGGTGTAGCTTGGGACGGAGCCAGACGTCGCTGCTGATGGCGGTCGGGCGGTCCCGTACGGACCGGCCGAGGGAGAGAGGGCCTCCGACGGACTGCGCTGCGCGCACGCGGGCATGCCTGTGCCCTCTTCTCGGGCACCCCTGTGTCCGCCGCCGCGCAGACCAGCCGTACCCACCTCGACCCAACCCCCGAGGAGCAGCTCGCAATGACGACTGTCGACAACCGGCAGGACTTCAAGGTCGCCGATCTCTCGCTGGCCGAGTTCGGCCGCAAGGAGATCACCCTCGCCGAGCACGAGATGCCCGGCCTGATGGCGATCCGCAGGGAGTACGCCGAGGCGCAGCCGCTGGCCGGCGCCCGTGTCACCGGCTCCCTGCACATGACCGTGCAGACGGCCGTGCTCATCGAGACCCTGGTCGCCCTCGGCGCGCAGGTCCGCTGGGCCTCCTGCAACATCTTCTCCACCCAGGACCACGCCGCCGCCGCCATCGCGGTCGGCCCGGAGGGCACGCCGGACGACCCGCGCGGCGTGCCGGTCTTCGCCTGGAAGGGCGAGACGCTCCAGGAGTACTGGTGGTGCACCGAGCAGGCGCTGACCTGGCCGGACAGCCCCACCGGCGGCCCGAACATGATCCTGGACGACGGCGGCGACGCCACCCTCCTGGTGCACAAGGGCGTGGAGTACGAGAAGGCCGGCGAGGTCCCCTCCGTGGAGACCGCCGAGTCCGACGAGCACCGCGTCATCCTGGAGCTGCTGCACCGCACGCTGGGTGAGAACCCGCAGAAGTGGACCCAGCTCGCCTCCGAGATCCGTGGTGTCACGGAGGAGACCACGACGGGCGTCCACCGGCTGTACGAGATGCAGCGCGACGGCGTCCTGCTGTTCCCGGCGATCAACGTCAACGACGCCGTCACCAAGTCGAAGTTCGACAACAAGTACGGCTGCCGCCACTCCCTGGTGGACGGCATCAACCGCGCCACCGACGTCCTGATCGGCGGCAAGACCGCCGTGGTGTGCGGTTACGGCGATGTCGGCAAGGGCTGCGCGGAGTCCCTGCGCGGCCAGGGCGCCCGGGTGATCGTCACCGAGATCGACCCGATCTGCGCCCTCCAGGCCGCGATGGACGGCTACCAGGTCACGACCCTGGACGAGGTCGTCGACAAGGCCGACATCTTCATCACCACGACCGGCAACAAGGACATCATCATGGCCTCGGACATGGCCAAGATGAAGCACCAGGCGATCGTCGGCAACATCGGCCACTTCGACAACGAGATCGACATGGCCGGCCTCGCCAAGATCCCCGGCATCGTCAAGGACGAGGTCAAGCCGCAGGTCCACACCTGGAAGTTCCCCGACGGCAAGGTCATCATCGTGCTGTCCGAGGGCCGCCTGCTGAACCTGGGCAACGCCACCGGCCACCCGTCGTTCGTGATGTCCAACTCCTTCGCGGACCAGACCCTGGCCCAGATCGAGCTGTTCACCAAGCCCGACGCCTACCCGATCGGCGTCTACGTGCTGCCC
This sequence comes from Streptomyces sp. NPDC017095, assembly GCF_044332325.1. Taxonomy (NCBI): domain Bacteria; kingdom Bacillati; phylum Actinomycetota; class Actinomycetes; order Kitasatosporales; family Streptomycetaceae; genus Streptomyces; species Streptomyces sp. NPDC017095. Next base: position 3,496 of record NZ_JBIROU010000004.1, on the reverse strand, counting down.
AAGCACCTCGACGAGAAGGTCGCCCGCCTCCACCTCGACGCCCTCGGCGTCAAGCTGACCCAGCTGCGCCCGGAGCAGGCCGCGTACATCGGCGTGGACGTCGACGGCCCCTTCAAGCCGGACCACTACCGCTACTGAGCCGGTGCTCCGGTAGCCCGGACCACCGGGGGAGTGCGCCGGCGCACCGGCGCACCCCTCCCGGCGGCTCCGGCAGCAGGTCCCGTGAGGCAGGCCCCCGCACCCCCGTGCCGGGGGCCTGCCCCGTTGGCCCTACGACCCACCGCTTCCGGCCGGACCAGCCGTCAAGACCCAGGACACTCATGCCCCGCGGCCGCTATTCGCTCCACGATCCGCACGATCACACCCCTCTCGCGGAAGAGCACTTCCAGTGCGCCCCCGGCCCGTCCGGCTGGCGCTACGTCTCCCGGCTGACCGGCCCGTCCGGCGATCACCTGGGCTCGGTCGACCTGGCCCTGGACGACCTCGGCCGCCCGCTCCGTCTAGAACTGCACGCGGGTGACTGGCAGGTGCGCGGCGCCGCCCTCGACGGCGTCACCTGGGTCCGCACCGACCCCGCCGGCCTGCACGCCACCGAAGGCCAGGTGCGCGCCCACGCCTTCACCGGCACGTCCCCCGCGTTCCTCGTCGCCACCGCCCGGCTGCTGCGCCTCACCCCCTCGTCCGCCGCGACCCGCGTACGCCTCGTGGCCCTCACCGGACCCGTCCTCGCCCCCCGCACCGTGGACCAGTCCTGGGCTCTGGTGAACAGCGAAGCACACGCCACTGACAACGGCCCCCTGACCGTGGACGCGTACCAGGTCACCGCCCTGGACACCGGCGAGCAGTACGCCGTGCACCTCGCCGGCGACGTGGTCCTGGCCGCGCCCGGCATCGAGCTGGAGGACCTCCAGTCACCGCCGTCGCGCTTCGACTGAGCCCGGCACCGCGCCCCGCCTATCCAGGCGGCGCGAACCCGGTGGCCGGGGGCCCGCTCCGCGACTCGTCCCGCACCGCTTCCTTCCGCCCGCCCGGCGCCGTATCCCGCGGCGGCTGGTACGCGGCCGGGGCGGCGGAGGAATCCCCGGAGGAATACGGCTCGTGAGCCGCCTGCCGGTCACCGGACCGGTGGCCGTGAACCTCCTGAGGCTGGTGCGATTCCTGAGGCTGCTGATACGCGGTGGGCGGGCCGAAGACGCCGGCCGGGGCCCCGCCCGGCCCGAACGCCTGCCGGGCCTCACGGGACTGCCGCTCGTGCAGCACGGCTGCCAGGAAGGCGGCCGAAGGCAGCTCCGGCGGCACACGAGCCCCCGCGCGCCCCGCGAGATCGTCCGCCAGCCGTCGCGCCATACCCGCCGACACGCCCGGATCGAGCTGTCCCATCCGGGCCAGGTACTGCCGGACGGCCAGCCACAGCCCGTCCGGCACCGCCGACAGGTCCAGGCCGGCGAACCGCCCCGCGAGCCACGGCGGCGGAGGCGGCACGAAGCCGGTCCGCCCGGCGGGCACACGCTCCCGTACGACCAGGGTGCCCGCGAACACGTCACCGAGCCGCCGCCCGCGCGCCGACACCAGCGAGGCGATACACGCCACCACACCGAGCGTCATCAGGATCTCGACCACCGCGACGGCACCCCGCACCAGCGCGTGCCGGAACCGGATCGGCCCGCCGTCGTCCCGTACCACCCGCAGCCCGAACGCCAGCTTCCCCAGCGAACGCCCATGGCTGAGCGTCTCGACCGCGACCGGCCCGCCCACCAGCACCAGCAGGAACGCCGCGATCGACACCGCCACCTGTGCCGCCTCGTCCAGCGACGCCGTCGCCGCCACCAGCACCATGAACACGACGATGTACGCGGCCATCGCCGCCGCCAGATCGAGCAGCACGGCCAGCGCCCTGCTCGGCAGCTTCGCGGGCCGCAGTTCGAGCGCCACCGCCTCACCGGTCACCAGCTCACTCACGCCCGCCGCCCTTCCCTGGTCCGCCCCCTGGACCGCAAGTCTGCCAAGCTGTGGGCGCGCCGCACCGCAGTACGACAAGCTGACAGCTAGTACGAGCACCACGACGAGCCGTGGACGATCAGCCGAGGAGCAGGCAGACCCGATGGACCTGGACGTCTTCGTCTCCGTACACCGGGCCGAATGGGACCGGCTCGACGTACTGCTCCGCCGCCGGCGCCGGCTCACCGGCGCCGAGGCGGACGAACTCGTCGCCCTCTACCAGCGCACCGCCACCCACCTCTCCCTCATCCAGTCCAGCGCTCCGGACCCGTACCTGACCGGACGGCTCAGCCAGCTCGTGGCCCGCGCGCGCAACACCGTCGCCGGCACCCGCCGCGCCTCCTGGCGGGACGTCACGCGCTTCCTGCTCCGGGGCTTCCCGGCCGCCGTCTACCGCGCCCGCCACTGGTGGGTGCCCACGGCGCTCGTCTCCACCGCCGTCGCGGTCCTGCTCGGCTGGTGGATCGGCACCCATCCCGAGGTGCGGTCGTCCATCGCGGCCCCCGGCCACCTGCGCGAGCTGACCCGCCCGGGCGGCGAGTACGAGACCTACTACTCCAGCCATCCCGCGGCCGCCTTCGCCGCCCAGGTGTGGACGAACAACGCCCAGGCGGCCGCGATGTGCCTGGTCCTGGGCGTCTTCCTGGGCCTGCCCGTGCTGTGGATCCTCTTCCAGAACATGCTGAACCTGGGCGTGGGCTTCGGCCTCATGGCCTCGGCGGGCCGCCTCGGCACCTTCCTCGGCCTGGTCCTGCCGCACGGCCTCCTCGAACTGACCGCGGTCTTCGTCGCGGCCGGCACGGGACTGCGCCTGGGCTGGACGCTGATCGATCCCGGCCCGCGCACCCGGCGCGCGGCGCTCGCGGAAGAGGGGCGCGCGGCCATCGGCATGGCGATCGGCCTCGCCCTGGTCCTGTTCGTCTCCGGGGCCATCGAAGGCTTCGTCACGCCCTCCGGCCTGCCCACCTGGGCACGCATCGGCATCGGGATCGCGGCCGAGCTGGCGTTCCTTGCGTACGTCTACGTGCTCGGAGGGCGTGCGGCACGCGCGGGCGAGACGGGCGATCTGGAAGCGACGGACCGCAGCGCGTCCGTCCCCACGGCCGCCTGACACCCGCCGGATGTGCGTCCGGCCCCGGTGAGCTGCTAGTGTCCTCTTCGCCCCGCAAGAGCCGTTGACACGGAGGGAGTGGGGAGGTAGATTCTATGAGTTGCCTGGAGCTGGACAAAGCGCACGGGCAAGGGTTAGAATCTACTTAGCTTCTCGGGAACGCCGTGAACGGCATTCCGCGAAAGCATCCCCCGATTACTCAGAAATGAGCGGCCGGTCAGACCGGCCAAGAACTTCTGATAAAGTCGGAACCGCCGGAAAGGGAAACGCGGAAGCGGGAACCTGGAAAGCGCCGAGGAAATCGGATCGGAAAAAGATCTGATAGAGTCGGAAACGCAAGACCGAAGGGAAGCAGCCCGGAGGAAAGCCCGAGAGGGTGAGTACAAA